>NZ_JAKGTE010000047.1:0-36914 GCF_022324665.1 Clostridium sp. YIM B02500
CTTACTCAAATAAAAATTGCTGGTTTACTTAAATGTATTTATGTTATTCTGTTCAATTTTCAAAGACCAATTTCTCTTTCTAAAGCCTGTTGTTATAAGACTTTACAAGTTTCTGTCGTTTCTGACAGCTTACTCAGTATATCATCGCTTTCAGACTTTGTCAACAACCTTTTTCAAAAACTTTTTAAACATTTTTCTTGGATGTTTTATTAGTTTTAAGTTATTGAATTTTATACTCTTCAGCAACGAATTACATCATATCATCGCTATTTATTCTTGTCAATAACTTTTCCAAAATTATATCTCTCTTAATTTACGATAGTTTTGTAAAGTGTAGTTGTCTTTAATAACTTTATCTTTAACTACATATTTTCTCTTACACTATTACTATACCCAGTGACTTTAAATTTATACTATAAAATTAAATTATTTTTATATTTCATAAAAATTCTATATTTATCTAATTATGGTACTTAGTGATACATAAGTATTAGACGTTTTGCATAATAATGACTTTTCTTTAGTTTTACATTGTAAATTGCTACTATTAATTTAGTAATTCAAACTTATTGTATATATAATAACTTAAAATATAATACACTACGGATCCCCTTTATTGTATTTTATTTTTTATTAGCACATAAAAGATTATAAAAATTACAAAAAAATAAGTTTCCATTAATATGAAAACCTACTTGCTTTTGAAAAAATATTTTAATTATTATTCCTTGGTATAAATCCTTTTATAATTAATGTTGACCAATCGCTATTCGGATTTTCAATCCACTCAAATTGAATATCAAGAAACTTAAGCCACGCATTAAGTCCATGACTTTTTTTACTGACATTCGGTGACTTTCTTCCATGTATTTCTTTTATATTTTCTAATAATTTAACTTGTTCATCTTTTCCTAACTCTTTATTTAACAATTGCTTTAATATTTCTAAACTCTCACTATAAGCTACAGCATCACCTATATACAATTCATCCGCATATACTTGTCTTTCCTTATTTAATAAATCACTTACTTCATTAATTTCATCTTTATTTGATAAATATTGTTTAACCCTTCTTAAGGCTTCAATATCATTATCCAATTTGTTTATGGTTTTTTCTAAACTTTCAAATCTCATTTATTCTTCTCTCTTTACATTTATATTTTAATCATCAATTGCTTAATGAAAATTAACTTATTATAACACTAATATTTATATTTTATCTATATAATTTAAATAATCTCTCATGAATTATAATTTGGAGTTAATTTTATCATAGAGATAAACTAAATACTCAACATTCACATTATTATCAATTAACTTATCAATTCTATTTCTGGCAATCCCTAAGGTATCTCTTGCCTCTCTTAGATCTTTACCCTTTACGCAATTATTTGCATATGTTAATAAATAATCTATTTTCAGCACATCTTCAGCTAAATCTTCTCTATCAGCATTTACTAGTTCCACTAATAAAGAATAAACTTTAGGAGATGTTGTATTTTTAGTATCTTTTAATATATCTGTATTTCTGCTAGTCTTTTTTGTCATAAACTTAAACACCTCATTTCCTCAAAATTATAACATTATTAATTACAATTTACTATTGATATTCTTTTAATAAAACTATTTTCGACTGATATATTTATTATATTTTGCTCCTATAAAAAATTCATATTCAGATATTTTATAGCCTTACTTAACATAAACTTTATTTTCAATTAAATTATTTCATAAACAGATTACGCCAATAGTCAACCTTTCTATTTTGTTAGGTTGACAAATTATTTTTATATACTATATACTGGAATAAAAACTAGATGGAGTTATAAAAATGGTATTACTTAGACCACATCATATAAATTGTTTATTTTTTTATCAGGGATTAGGATATAGTAAAGATTTTATAAGAGGCATGGATAAATTAGTAACTTTAATTAAGGAAAATCCTTATTCCAAAGTTACGTTCATTGTAGGATGTGATATCCTATGTAATAATTGTCCTAATAGAAAAGTTAATAATTGCTGCACAACTCAAAATAAAGTTAATGAATTGGATTATAGTACTTTGCAAACATACAATATCAAAGAAAATGAAGCTTATACGTTCCATGAAATTATAGATACTATTTATAAAAATTTTAGTGAAGCTAAATTCAATAAAATATGTAGATCATGTAACTGGTACAAAAGAGGAATATGTACTGAAAGTATAATTAGTTGTCAAATTGAAAAATGGGACTTGTAAAACAAATATCCTATTTATACTTTTTACTCTTTCATCCCATTTAACATCAGAATAAGAAATCCACTTTATCTTTACGATAAGGTGGATTTAACTGGATATATCATATAATAAATATGATATTTTTTATAGCTCATATTAGAATATACTTTATATTATTTAAGACCATCACTTAAATCTTTCACGAAATCTATTACCGCTTGTTTACTTTCTGCCATTCTCTTAACTATTGCACTACCTACAATCACTCCATCACAATAGTCTTTAACTTCTTTTACTACTTCTTTTGACGAAATCCCAAAACCAATGCACATTGGTATATCTACGTTCTTTCTAACTTCTGTTAAATATTCATGAGTTCCAGAATCTAAAGTTTTTCTTTCCCCTGTAGTTCCATTTGTAGATACACAATATACAAAACCTTTTGCCCCTTTTGTTATTGCCTCTATTCTATCTTTTGAAGTTCTAGCTACTAGAGGAATTAAGTATATGCCATTATCTTCACATACTTTATCAAGATCTCCCCTTTCCTCAAGAGGAACATCTGGAACTATAAGTCCATCTACACCGCTTTTGGCTGCTGTTTTTATGAAACTTTCTATTCCAGTAAAGTATACAACATTAAAATACACCATTAATACAATTGGAACTTCTGATCTTTTTCTTATTAATTCTACACATCTAAATACATCTTTCACTTTTGTTCCATTTTGAAGTGCTTTAGTATATGCATTTTGTATTACTGGGCCATCAGCAAGAGGATCTCTAAAAGGCACTCCAATTTCAACTATAGTTGCTCCTTCTTTTTCTAAAGACACTATCAAATCAGCTGTTTCTTCAACCGTGAAATCTGCCCCACATGTTACAAAAGGTATTAAAGCTTTTCTATTTTCTTCTTTTACTTTATTAAATGATAAATCTATTCTATTCATTATTTTTCACCTAGATATGCAAGCACAGCATCCATATCTTTATCTCCTCTCCCTGAAATATTTACAATTATGATTTTATCGCTGCTAAGTGTTTGTGCTAATTTTTTAGCATATGCTACAGCATGAGATGATTCAAGGGCTGGTACTATCCCTTCTATTCTTGTTAAATACATAAATCCATCTCTTACAGCTTCTTCATCTGTTATGCTTTCATATTCAGCTCTATTAGTTTCAGCTAAATATGCATGTTCAGGTCCAACTCCTGGATAATCAAGACCAGCTGATATTGAATATGCTTCAAGCACTCCACCATCATTATCCTGAAGTACATAACTCAACATTCCATGTAAGATTCCTTTTTCCTTCTTTGTAATGGTTGCTGCATGTTCTCCAGTTTCAATACCTTTACCTGCAGCTTCAACTCCAATAAGATTAACTTCCTTGTCGTGAATAAATGGATAAAATATTCCTATTGCATTGCTTCCTCCACCAACTGGAGCTAAGATATAATCCGGTAGCCTTCCTTCAAGCTCTAATATTTGCTTTCTAGCTTCATCACCTATAACTCTTTGGAAATTCCTAACCATAGTTGGATATGGGTGAGGACCAGCAGCTGTTCCTAAAACATAGTATGTATCTTCTACATTTGAGGCCCAATATCTAATTGCTTCAGTTACTGCATCATTTAATGTTCTTACTCCATTTAATACTGGAACAACTTCAGCACCCAAAAGTTCCATCTTCTTAACATTCATAGCTTGTCTCTTTATGTCTTCTTCTCCCATAAATATCTTACATTCCAAGCCAAACTTTGCTGCTACTGTAGCTGTTGCAACGCCATGTTGTCCAGCACCTGTTTCTGCTATAACTTTCTTCTTACCCATTCTTTTAGCTAAGAGTACTTGTCCTAAAGCATTATTAATTTTATGAGCGCCAGTATGATTTAAATCTTCTCTCTTTAAATAAATTTTTGCCCCACCTAAATCTTTTGTCATATTTTCAGCATAATAAAGTGGACTTGGTCTTCCTGTATAATAGTTTAAATAATACATGTATTCATCCATAAATTCTTTATCATCTATCACCTTATTGTAAGCATCTTCAAGTTCAATAAGTGCATTCATTACAGTTTCAGGAACATATTGCCCCCCAAATTCGTTAAATTTACCTTTCATTACTTTTCCACCTTTCTTGATTCAATTAACATTAATCGCTCTTACTTTTTCAATTAAACTTCTTATCTTTTCAAATGACTTTGTTCTAGTTCCATCTTCATTTGTAATTTCTACTCCTGATGAAACATCAATTCCAGAGGGATTTACTTTTTCTATTCTTTCAGCTACATTTTCTGGTGTTATACCACCTGCCAAAAAGAAACTATATTGATTATTAGTTGGATCACAATTATTTTCTTTGTTAGAATCTACTTTTAATAATTTACATATATTTTCTAATGAAAAAGCTTCTCCACTGCCTGGTTTATCTCCATCAATAAGGATATTATCAATTAAATCACTATACTTATTATCTGCATATTTTTTTATATTTTCAGCATCGCTTATTGACAATGCTTTCCATATACTTACTGATTCCTCCACACTTGCCTTTAACGAGGATACAAAGTTTTCATCTTCTTTTCCATGAAGCTGAATAATATTTAAAGGTAGTATGTTAATTACATCTAGAATTTCATCTATAGAATTATCTTTAAATACTCCAACGATTTTTATTTGTTTATCTAAATTATTAGATAACTGTTTAGCTTCTCTTACTGTTACCTGTCTTTTACTTTTTGTAAAAACAAATCCCATATATTCTGGCTTTAATATATTTAAATATTTAATCTCATTCTTATTAGTTATCCCACAAATTTTAACTTGAATCATATCAAATCCTCACATAATCTAATATTATTTTAGATTTATAAATTACTTATTATTTCTAAATTCTTTATATTTAGCTTTAAATTCAGAATCATTTATTTTTCTCATAAATAATTCTCCAATTAAAACTCCATCTACTCCATATTCCTTAATTACATTCAAATCTTCTATACTCATGATTCCACTTTCAGCTATTATTATCTTATCTTTTGGAATACACCGAATTAATTCTTTAGTTATATCTAACGAAACATTGAAATTTTTTAAATCTCTATTATTAACTCCAATAATTTCACAATCATATTTAAGTGCTAAATCTAGTTCTGCCTTATTATGAATTTCTACTAATGGTTCTAAATTAAATCTCTTTGCTTCTTTGTAAAATTCCCCCAACCTTTCACCTAAAACACTAGCAATAAGCAAAATTCCATTCGCGCCCAAAACTTTCGACTCATAAATCTGGTAGAAGTCAATTATAAAATCTTTACGCAATATTGGAGTATGCGAAATTTTTCTAATTTCTTTTAAATAATCATCACATCCTAAAAAGAAATCTTCTTCAGTTAGAATCGAAAATACATCTATTCCAATATACGTATAATAGTTTAATATTTCTTTTATATTAAAATTCTCCACAATAACGCCTTTAGATGGTGATGCCTTTTTAAATTCTCCTATTACTGATAACCCATCTTTTCTTAATACCTTTATAAAAGGATTTCTAAAACTTGCTTCTACTTCATTTTCAACTCTACATAATGCTTGTTTTTCTAATTCTTTCATAGGAATTTCTTTTTTTCTCTTCTCTACCCTTATTTTTTTCATTTCAATAATATCATCCAAAATCAAAAACATTGCCCCCTTTATTATTATTTAAACTATCACTTGCAAACTAGAAAGTTCCTCATACTTTTTATAAGCTGCTCTCGAATCAATGAGCTCTGATGCTTTTTTAATACCATCTTCTATGGAATCAACTAAGTTCGCTACGTATAATGCGGCCCCAGAGTTCAAAACTACAATATCTCTTTTAGGACCTCTTTCCCCCTTAAGAATTTTAATTATTATTTCTGCGTTTTCTTTTGCTTCTCCACCCTTAATATCATCTAAAGTAGCTTTCTTAAAACCTAGCTTTTCTGGATCTAGTTTGTAATTTTTAATTTTTCCATCTTTAACTTCACATATACTTGTTGATGTAGTAATCGTAATTTCATCTAACCCATCATCACCATGAACAATCATTGCTCTCTTTAATCCCAGATTTAGCAATACTTCCCCAATATCCTTTAGTAAAGCTCCATCATATACTCCCATTAGTTGCCCAGTAATTGGTGCTGGATTTGCTAATGGCCCTAGTAAATTAAAAATTGTTCTTATTCCAAGTTCCTTTCTTTCTTTTGATACATTCTTCATAGCACCATTGTATTTTGGCGCAAATAGAAATGCCATTCCATTTTCCTCAATGATTTTTTTACTTTGAATTTCATCAAAATCAATATTTATTCCAAGTTCGACTAGTACATCTGCACAACCACTTTTACTCGAAACTGCGCGATTCCCATGCTTTGCAACCTTAGCACCACCACTTGCCGCAACTATTGCTACTGCTGTAGATATATTAAAAGTTTTTGAACCATCTCCTCCTGTACCGCAGGTATCAATCAAATGTTCTGTGTTTTCTATTTCAACTTTTACCCCATTATCTCTAATTGCTTTAACTGCACCTAATATTTGCCTTGGAGTTTCCCCATTTACTCTAAGACCAACTAAGAAACCTCCAATTTGTGACGAAGTTGCTTCCCCTTTCATAATCTGATTAATTACACCTCTTACTTCATCTTCGGTTAATTCTTCCCTTAAAGCCAACTTCTTGATTGCATCATTTATGATCATTTTAATGCCCCCTTAAAATTTATAAAATTGCTTATTTCAGCGCTTTCACATTTAATATCACATTCTTTAATATTTAATTTTAATCACCTAATGTGTCCCCACAAATATTAATCACAAAATTTCCAATAATATGTTTACCTTTTGCTGTATATATTGATTCCGGATGGAATTGAAGTCCAAAAACGTTGTATTCCTTATGCTTAAGTGCCATTATATAATTGCCTTCAACAGTTAAAGCTAGTACTTCAAGACAGCTCGGAAGTGAACTATTCTCAACTATAAGCGAATGATATCTCATAACCTCTAATTTTCTTGGTATTCCTTCAAATATATCCTTTCCTTTTACTTGAATTTTTGATGTTTTGCCATGAAAAATTTCGCTTGCTCTAATTACTTTTCCTCCATAAGCTTCTGCAATGCTTTGATGCCCAAGACATATACCTAAGATAGGAATCTTATTTCCTAATTCTTTTACAACATCTATCGATATACCTGCATTCTCTGGAATACCTGGCCCTGGGGATATTACTATACCTTTTGGATTTAGTTCTCTCAACTTCTCTACAGTTATTTCATCATTTCTAAAGACCACTGTTTCTGCAAATTCACTTAAGTATTGATATAAATTAAATGTAAATGAATCATAATTATCTATTAAAGCAATCATCTTAAAGCCTCCTTTAAAGCCATTAGTTTACTTTGAACTTCTTCAAATTCTTTTTCTGGAACTGAATCATATACTATTCCGGCTCCTGCCTGAAGATAAGCTGTTTTATCTTTTAATATTAACGTCCTTATAGAAATTGCTGTATCCATATTTCCTCCATAAGAAAAATATCCAACGGCCCCTGAATAAATTCCTCTTTTGAAATCTTCAAGATCTTCTATGATCTCCATGGCTCTGATTTTAGGAGCACCAGATACTGTTCCTGCTGGAAGGCAGGCTGCTAATGCATCAAATCCATCCAAATCATCTTTTATATCTCCAACAACCTTAGTAGTAATATGCATAACATGCGAAAATCTCTCAATTTTCATAAAATCGCTCACATTAACTGTTCCTATCTTGCTTACTTTACCTATATCATTTCTTCCTAGATCAACAAGCATAATATGTTCCGCAAGCTCCTTTTTATCTTCAATCAACTCTTTCTCAAGTGCATTATCAATTTCTGGAGTTTCGCCTCTTTTTCTAGTTCCAGCTATAGGATTTGTGATAACTTTACCATGTCTCACCGATACCAAACTTTCTGGTGATGATCCTATAACTTGATAGCTATCATAATCTATTAGATACATATAAGGTGAAGGGTTCTCTTCTCTAAGCTTTCTATATATTTCCAAATGGTTTTTTTCAGTCTCACAAGTCATTCTCTGCGATAATACAACTTGGAATATATCTCCTGCCAATATATGCTCTTTTGCTTTTCTAACTTTTTCTTCAAAATCTTCTTTGGATGTATGAAATCTGAAAGAAACATCTTTCTTTCCTTTCGATGGCTCTGTTACTATCGGCCTATAAAGTAGACTATTTATATATTCATATTGTGATTCGATTATTTCATCATACTCTCGAGCATCATTTTTTAATATGTTGTCTATAATATAAACTTTATGAGTAAAATGATCGTAGCAAATATACCTGTTATAAAAATTAAATCTTATTATAGGAAGCTTTAAATCATCTTTGTTATTAAAATTAAGTTTTTTCTCATAAAACTGTATGGAATCATATCCCATATATCCTATAGCCCCACCTTTAAATGAAAAAATATTAGTACTATTATCAAACTTTAATCTACTTTCTCTTTTGAGTTCATTTATTTCTTCTTTTCCATCCCCACAAATTTCTTTATAAGGATTTTCTCCCAAAAACGAATATCTACCGAAATAATTTTCTTTACTTCCACTTTCGAAAATAAATTTTCTTTTACCTTTGAATCCACCAAAAATTTTAATAGGAGTGATTTCATCTCCTCTAAATTCACTTATCAATGAAAATATATATTCTCCCTTCTTTTTTTGATTAAAAGTTTCCTTTGAAATATTAATCATGATTCTCCCCCCAATTTTCGTTAAATTATATAAAAAAAGCCACTTCATCCCGAATATTGGGACGAAGTGACTCGTTATGCCACCCAAAATCAAATACAATCTAAACGGTATTTTTCATAGCTACTTTAATCTTTAAATAATACTTAAATTTAATATGGCAAATAGTAAATACTTTTACTTATAATTCTTTATTTACTAGAATTAAAAGTATTTTATAAGAACAAATAACATATTAAACTTATTAAAAATAAAAAAACATCCCGTCCTAAATAGGACGAAATGTATAAATTTCGCTATGCCACCTAATGTATATGTGCTATCAGATACTATTATGAAATTCAGTCAAACACAAAATCCCCATAATTATATCCTGTCATTTTAACGGCTGACTTCCCGTACATTCCTACTCTTAATATTTCAAAATGTCACCTCAAAGACCCATTCAATAATATCTTCAGTACTCGACTCTCACCAAACATCGAACTCTCTTTACACTAAGTTTTATTATCTACTATTCTTATCAAAGGTTTTAATTTATTGAAATTATAATAACATAGTCTTAAGAATAATACAAGCCCTTTTAACATAGATAATTTATCTATAATATTAACTAAAAACATTATAGAAATATATAATTCACAATAAATATTTAAATTGAATATACTACCTTAGTAATTAATTATCCATTACTCTTTCTAAATTATTTATATTTCAATGAAAGGAGTTTTCATATGGAAACAGCATATGATTTATTTAAAAAATTACTTGTAGTTATGGCCGATATAGATAGAATTTTAGATGAAAAATCTAAGATAATTGACTCTAAACGTATAGAAATCTTAGATAAAAAAATAGATTCCTTGGAATTAGAAATCTTTGAATTAAAAAACAAATTAAAAAGCATTAAGCTAAAATAAAATAAGCCTACAGTAATGGTAGGCAGTACATATTTAGTAGCAGTAAATATATATCTACTGCTACTAAATCATGATTAAATATAATACATATCTTCTTTATTGTATTTTTTATAATCATTAACCAAATCCTCTAAAGTTATAGAATTGAAAAAATTAATTATTTTATTATTTATAACATTCCACAAATTTTCGCTCATAAAATTTTCTATTTCATTTTCATCATTCTCTATATCAATTAGAAGTAAATCACCTTCTAGAACATTTAATATATCTCCAATTGTAAATTCTCTAGAACTTTTAGCCAAAAAGTAGCCTCCTTGAGCTCCTTTCTTAGCATTTATAATGCCTCCTTTTCTTAAAGAAGAAAATATTTGTTCCAAATATCTCTCAGATATTCCTTGTCTTTCAGAAATACTTTTTACAGTAACCATCTCTGAAACCGAGAATATACAAATATCAATTAATGCTCTTAATCCATATCTACCTTTTGTTGAAATCTTCATAAAATCACCGTATCTTGCCTTTCTTCTATATTTAATTATATTAAGACACATTTAGAAAATCAACTATTAAAAGTTTTGTTTTACATACGATTTTCTTCAAATCTTTCTTTATAAATATATAAAATACTATCTTTTTCCCATAATTGTAAATACATTTTATTCTTCCTATTATAATTTAACACATTTTATTATTTTGTAAAACTCTTTTATATAGTAGATTGACTTTTAATGCTAGATAATTATATTATAAAGAATAGTGTCTAACATAAAAAGAAATACTTAAATTGATACTTTATTTGTAAATTATGAAAGGTATGAAAATAATGAATTTTAAACAATTAGGTCTTAGTGACGATTTAATCAAAATACTAAATAAATCAGGGATTGCTGATCCCACACCAATACAGAAGCAAAGTATCCCCAAAATAAGAGATGGTAAAGACGTCATTGCAGAAGCAGCTACAGGAACTGGGAAAACCCTTGCATTTTTACTTCCTCTTTTAGAAAATATAAATTCAAAATCTAATGAAATTCAGGCTCTCATATTGACTCCAACTCGAGAGCTTGCAATACAAATAACTAATGAAGCTAACAAACTCAAAGAATTTAATGATATCAATATATTACCTGTTTACGGAGGTAAAGATATTGCTTCGCAGTTAAAAAAACTAAATAATAATATTCACTTAATTATTGCAACTCCAGGCAGACTATTAGATCATCTAGAAAGAAAAACTATCGACTTAAGTAAGTTAAAAACTTTTATCTTAGATGAAGCAGATCAAATGTTACTAATGGGATTTAAAAACGAAGTTGAATCGATTATAAGTAAGATGCCTAGAAAAAAACAACTTCTTTGCTTTTCAGCTACAATTGACTCTTCTGTAAAAAAACTAGCTTATAGATATATGAAAGATCCTATTGAGGTATTCATAAAACAAGATGATATAGCTCTAGATGCTATAGAACAAGATATTGTTGAAACTACTGATAGAAAAAAACGAGATGCTTTATGCAAAGTTCTAGATGAAGATAATCCATTTATGGCTATTATATTTTGTAGAACAAAAAGAAGAGTTGATGAACTTGAAGCAGTCTTGCATACTCGTAAATATAATTGCGAAAAATTACATAGTGACATCCCTCAAAATAAAAGAGAGAGAATAATGAAATCTTTTAGAAATGCAGAAATTCAATACTTAATTGCTACCGATGTTGCCGCAAGAGGACTAGATATAAATGGAATAACACATATTTATAATTACGATATTCCTGAAAGCGTGGAAAGTTATATACATCGTATTGGTAGAACTGGAAGAGCTGGCGAAAGCGG
Source organism: Clostridium sp. YIM B02500 (assembly GCF_022324665.1). Lineage (NCBI taxonomy): Bacteria > Bacillati > Bacillota > Clostridia > Eubacteriales > Clostridiaceae > Clostridium > Clostridium sp. YIM B02500. Next base: position 11,759 of record NZ_JAKGTE010000047.1, read on the forward strand.
CTATACATGCATGTTTATAGATCCAAAGAACATAAAAGACGTCAACGAAATTGAGGGCGCAATTGGATTTAAAATAAGAAGACGAAATGTAGAAATATAAAATTCAGACCACTAGCAGTTTTGAAAATACTAAATCAAAATTTTGTATGAATAAAAGTCCTCTACTAAAAATAATTTTAAACTTAGTAGAGGACATTTTTTAATACCATTCTTAAATATATAATTCAATTCATATTTATCTAAATAAGCCTTTGCATCAATCTATGCTAATTATATATCTGGTGGATCCTAAAAATAAGTAAATACAACAATCTGTTATTTATATAAATCTCCTGCTAAATACAATAATTTATCATAATCCTGAATAAAATATTCCTTATTATTTCTTTTCAAAATCCCTTCTAAGCAAAGCTTATTCAATGTTCTACTTAAATGCCTATAACTTGTTCCTAGCAATTCTGCTATTTCAATATAATTTTCTCTAAATATAATTTTTCTAGTATTTGAATTTTCAATTTCAGAGAATGCTATTATATAACTAGCAAGCCTATTCTCAAGTGGATATAATAAGTTTATTGAAGTATTAGTACTGCTATTTGTTAATTTCTCACTCAAATAGCTACATAAATTCACCAAAAACTTACAATCATTTATTAGAATTTTTCTTACAATATCAAATCTAATTCCTATACAGTAAGTGTCCTTAATTGCTTGAACACTGCAATCTGTTGGATTATTTCTCACAAATTCAGCATCTCCAATTATTGTAATCGGACTATAAAATGATATTAATAATGATTTACCATTTTCTAGATGCTTAGATACTTTAGCTTTTCCCTCAACTAAAAAATACATATTTTCTAAAATCTCTTCTTCCCTACAGATATATTCATTTTTATTAAACATATATAGTTCCATATATCTTCCCATATCTTCTGAAAATAGGTTTTCTAATTTATTTTTATTTATATATTCTGAAATCCTAATATTATCTTCTATCTTTATCAATGAAGTCAACTCCTAATAAATATTGAATAAAAAAATTAATTTTAAACATGACATTTGTCCTATATAAATCTCATTATAGTAATTTACAATATAAAGAGCAACTTTCCTTTAAAAATAACTCTTAAAACTATTTATAAACAAAATAATAAATTTATTTAAGGAGATAGCACTTATGTATAATATTTTATCATTACTAATAGGCGTACTTATAACTATTATGATTGCTTTCAACGCTAAATTATCTGACGGACTTGGCAACTATTCTTCTTTAATTGTAATTCACTTTGTAGGATTAATAATTGTTATAGGAATAGTTATCTTTAAAAAGATTAAAATTACTTTTAAGAATAATTTACCATTATATCTTTATATTGCTGGGGCTATTAGTGTTTTCACCGTTATGTTTAATAACTTAAGCTATGCAGCTCTTGGAGTTTCTCTTCCTGTTGCATTAGGACTTCTAGGCCAACTATTAACTTCATTAGCTTTTGATCACTATGGATTCTTAGATGTGCCAAAGTCTAATTTTAATAAGAAAAAATTTATAGGCCTCTTAGTTATAACAGCTGGAATCTTTATCATGTCATTTTTTTAAAAGAAAGGAGCAATTATTAATATGTTTTTTGTTTTAATTTCGATAGCAGCTGGCGCTATTGTAGTAATTTCAAGAATTCTAAATACTAGACTTTCTGAGAAGGTAGGGTTAGTACAATCAAGCTTTTTTAATTATATTACTGGTTTAGTTGCATCAATATTATTATTTATTATTATAAAAGATAAATTTTTACTTGAACAATTTCGCACTCTTCCACTTTATGCTTATTTAGGTGGTCTATTAGGAGTAATTGTTGTCATCTTATCTAGTGTTATAACGCCAAAGATGTCCTCATTTTATGCTACTTTATTAATATTTATTGGACAACTTTTTACTGGAATCATTTTGGATTGTGTGATACAAAATACTATTCCATTAGCCAAAATCATCGGGGGACTTTTAGTTGTCTTAGGTTTAGCGTACAATTTGCATATAGATGCATCTACACAAGAACTTACAGAATTAGATGAAAATATTATATAGGCTAATCTACAAATATGTAATTATAAAAAGAGGTAACATACAAAAACAAAGTGTTACCTCAAAATCCACATATTATATTTTACAGTGTTTATCCTATAAATACATATTTAATCCATTTAATTTAAGCCATTCATGTTTTTCTTTATAATCCGGCATTATTTCATGAACTCTATTCCAGAAATCCTTTGAATGATTCCTGTGGTCCATATGGCACATTTCGTGTACAACAATATAATCCAAAACATCAGGTCTTGCCATACTACATCTCCAATTAAATAGAATAACATTTTTCCATGTGCAGCTTGCCCATCTTCTTTTTTGTTCCTTAACTCTTATACCTGTAACCTTGTCTCTAAAATTCTTTGAATAATAACCTATTCTTTGTGTAACAATCTCCAAAGTTTCTTTTCTATACCACTTTTCAAATGCTGCCCTTAATTTTTCTATTTCCATTGTATTTGTGTGTATTATAAAACATTTCTCCTCATTACTGATATCTATATCTCCTAATAGCTCTTCACCATTTCTATATACATTATTAAAATTTCCACTAAGTTGAATAGATATGTTCTTTATTTTTTCATCAAAAATTAATTTAAAAGAATACTCTTTTCCTAAATATATAAATGTGCTTTCTGGTGTAAAATCTCTCTTAGTCTTTTTTGAATTTCTTTGAATCATTTCTTTCTGCTTTTCAAAAATCCAATCTGACCTTTTTCTCACAACTAACATAATATAATCTTTGCTAGTTTTTAAAGGAGCACTAACAACAACTTTTCCACTTTCTTCAATTTTAATACATATAGTTTTTCTTTTCCTCCGAATTAACTCAAATTCTATAATCTTCTTTTCAAACTCCAATTTATATTTCATTTTATCTCCAAATTATTAAATTTGCATTATAATTATTAAAATGAGTAATTACCTAAATGCAAATTTACTATAGTAACTTATTTATGCATCAAATTCAATATGCATTTCCTCATCAGCTCTATCCCATGTGACCAAATAGCCTTGACCATGCGAACAAAATACTGATGTTGACGTATATTCAATATCAGCGTTTTTATTGTATGCTTTAGTTTCTATTACTTCTTCACTATTATTGCATAAATCATATCCATCATATATTAAGTTTATGCTGCCTTTCCCTCTTGTAAAAGCTATAACTTCCATACTGTAATCCATAAATGTTGATACTGGCCCCCTCCCATTTATTATCACTTTATTTTCTAGCATTTCTATAGGTTCAAAAGTTCCACTTAGTTTTTGAATATCTGCTAAAATTCTTCCAACATGTTCATTAGAGGCTTCTATTACAAATTTATAATATGGTTCCAATAGTATATTATAAGCTTTCTCTAATCCTTGCCTTAATGCCCTAAATGTTGCCTCCCTAAAATCTCCCCCACAAGTATGCTTATTATGGGCTCTTCCAGTTAATAGTGTTAACTTTATATCTGTTATAGACGATCCTGTTAATATACCATGATGCTCTCTCTCAAAAATATGCGTTCTAATTAAATTCTGATTTCCTTGAGTCAAATCATCGTCATGACATTTATTTTCAAAAACAATTCCACTATTCCTTGGCAATGGTTCAAGTTTAAGATGCACTTCTGCGTAGTGTCTTAATGGTTCAAAGTGTCCACGACCTATAGATGCTTCTGCTATAGTCTCCTTATAAATAATTTGACACTTACCGAAATCAACTATTAAACTAAACCTTTCTTTAACTAACTCCTTCAATACCTCTAGCTGAATTTTCCCCATTACATGTACATCGATTTCTTGAAAAATTTCATTCCATGTAACATTTAGTGATGGGTCTTCTGATTCTAGCACCTTGAAATACCTTAAAACTTCACGAGCATTGCAATTTTTATCAAAAATCACTTTAGACATTAAGGTTGGAGTCATTTCGTATTGTGTTTTTTCTTTTAGATCCCCAATACCATCTCCTGCTACTGCCTTTGAAATACCTGTCACAGCAAATAAATCTCCAGCTTCTACAACATCTACTGCTTTAAATTTTTTCCCATTATATATTCTTATACTGCTTATTTTTTCAGTAATTTCGTTAGAATTATTTTGTACATGATCTAATTCTTTTACGAATTGACCACCATAGCTTACTTCCTCTCTAACCTTTAACTTTCCTTTTAAAGCTTTAATAAAAGTTACACGATTTCCATTTTCATCATGACGAATTTTATATACACGCCCAGAAAATTTTTCATTACTTTTATACTCTGTATATGTTAATTTATCAATAATATTTAGAAATTCTATTATTCCATCATCTTGAAGTGCAGATCCCCCAAAACATGGAAATACTTTGTTTTCTTTTATGAGTGATATAAACGTTTTTATCCAAAGATCATAATCATAGTTTCCTTCAATATATTTTTCTAAAAGTCCATCATTATGCTCACTTATAAATTCTATTAAATACTCATTTAAATTGAACTCATCAAATTTGTTTATATCATCTATTTCTTTTTTGCTGTCATAAATAAAATTATTATCTATATAACACGCATCACTCGATAAATCTCTTTTTATTTCTCTTATAACTCTATCTTTATCTGCTCCAGTTCTGTCTAATTTATTAATGAAAAATATAGTCGGAATCTTATATTTTCTTAATAAATTCCACACTGTCTTTGTATGACCCTGTACTCCTTCAACTCCGCTTATAATGATTATCGCATAATCCATAATTTCTATAGACCTTTCCATCTCTGTGCTAAAATCAATATGTCCTGGAGTGTCAATTAAGTAATACGTAGAACCATTCAGTTCAAAAGTCCCTTGATCAGAAAATACAGTTATTCCTCTTTCTTTTTCTATATTATGACTATCTAAAAATGAGTCTTTATGATCTACTCGTCCTCTATTTGTTATACTTTTAGTATGATAAAGTACTTGTTCTGAAAATGTAGTCTTCCCTGCATCAACATGTGCTAAAATCCCTATTGTCTTTTTCATCAAATCATCCTTATAGTTTATTTATAAAATAATTATTTACCTTAATCTTCTACTAGTATTTACTTAGAGTATATCACATAAATTATTTGGAAGTAATATAAAACAAATGCACAATATTCAACTAAGTAATCTCAAAGAAAAAACATAATTTAAATTTTATCTATAATTATCATAATAATTATTATATAAAATAAATTTCTTCTTCCCGTAAAATTATTTACTGAAAATTGTGCATTAGTATTAATACAAATAATTTAGTTCTAAAAATTATTAACTATTCTTTATTTTAAGTTATCTATAATTGTATTTCTTATATTCTCTGCTAAATTATACTCTTCTTCTTTAGATAAATTTTTAGTATCAATAGTTTTCCCAAATACCACTTTTATTTTTGTAGGTTTAAATTTCCTAGTATCTTCAAATGCTCTAGAAGCCCTATCTATACTTACTGGCACTATCATAGCTTGAGATTTAGTTGCTAATTTCAAACTTCCTTTTTTGAATTGCCCTACTTTTCCTTCTTTATTTCTAGTTCCCTCTGGAAATATAACCATTGAACTTCCATTCTTAATATTTTCAATTGCTTCATTTATTGATGCAATGGCAGCTCTTGTATTACTTCTGTCTAAAGGTACACATTTACTCTTTTTCAACCAGTAACCTAGTATTGGAGTTTTTAGCAATTCCCTTTTAGCAATAAATCCCATCTTCTTATTCACAGTATAAAGCAATATTATTATATCTAATATACTTGAATGATTACCTACAAACACGCATTGCTCTTCAGGTATATTTTCCGTGCCCGTCACATCTAATTCTATTCCTATTATTTTTAAAGTGAATTTACTCCAAAGATATGCAGTTTTTCTTACATACTCCTCAGCAGATTCATCACCCTGAGTTCTCAAAATAAATGTATGCTTAACTCCTTTTATCCTTACCCACAGCATATAAAAAACATAACATATTTTTTTAAAAAACATTTCTTGATTTCTCCTTTTTCTTTCGTCTCCAATTATTATATAATTTCTACCATATTATACTCTTTTTTTATTACATTGGCTATTTATATATGTAAAAATTATATAATTTCATTTTTTAAATTCACAACTAACTCAAATTCATGTTAATCTTCTTACTATCAAGTATAACTTAAAAACCATATACACATTTAGATTAATGTACTCAAATACTAAAAGTAAAAAAACATAAAACTAATATTCATAATCGGTTTTATGTTTCTCCTTGATTAATCTTCATTAAAATTTAAAGTTGTTTTATACCTATCAAAGCCAATTATAGTTTTATCGAAAACTTCATTTGCATTATTTAAGTATTCTTCCGGCTCGTTCATGGCCGTTCCAAAATGAGTTAATAAAAGTTTTTTAACATTGCCTTTTAGTGCTAAATCAGCTGCTTCTCTAAAAGTCATATGTTTATTTTTAATAGCTTTAGGTAAATCTTTATCATCTCCATAAGTACCCTCACAAATGAAATAATCACTATCATTAATAAATTCTATTATATTTTTAATTGGTCTTGTATCTGTAATTATACTGACTTTTATTCCTTTCCTCTCTTCTCCCATTACCATATCATTAGTATATAAAGCACCATCTAGCACAATATCTTCTTCATTTCTTTGCAACCTATTCCACAGAATTTTAGGAACTTTATTTTTTTCAGCTTTCTCTACATCAAATTTTGGCTGCCGTTTAAAATAAAAACAATAACCTATACATGTTGAAGAATGATCTAACTCTAGAACTGATATATCTACATCTAAATTTATACTACCATCAAATAATTTAAATGTTTCTTTAGGATTCTCTATTATATTAATTTCATAAGGCAACCAATTTGCTATTACTCTTAATTTTTCTACTGTTTCTCTTATTCCTTCTGGTCCTATAATTGTTATGAGTTCAGTTCTTCCACTATTACCTATCGTTCCAAGAAGTCCTGGAAGTCCTACAATATGATCGCCGTGGATATGAGTAATGCAAATAACATCTATAGACTTAAATCCTGTATTTGATATTCTCATTGATACTTGAGTTCCTTCACCACAGTCAACCAGAATTTTCCTTCCTCTATAGTTTATTAGTGTAGCTGATAGAAATCTATTGGGCATAGGCATTCCACCTCCGCAACCTAATAAAAGTATATCAATCATCTAATTTCACCTCCTTTATGTAAAATACATTAAATTAGCTTGTCTAAAAGCAAGTAAATCCAAAATTATCTAGTGACTATTATGTATATCTCTAGTAAATACCAAGTCCGCTTCATTAGATAACTCTTCATTAAATTCATAACCATCGTGATTGAATTCTTTTAATTCTTCTAAATCTTCTATCTTATTTCTTATAATAAAAGAGGTCATCAGCCCTCTTGCTCTTTTCGCCATTATAGTTATTATTTTATATTCTCCATCTCTATATTCCTTAAATATTGGTGTTATAACCCTTATGTCTCCTATTGTTTTAATATCTTCTATTGCTTTAAAATATTCATAAGAAGCTAAATTAACAATGGCCTTATTTTCACGTCTTTCTATATCTTTCATAATATTATCTATTAATTTATTCCCCCAATAATCATATAAATTTTTAAACCCACCAATACCTAGCCTTGTTGCCATTTCTAACCTATAAAGATTTATTCCATCAAAAGGCTTTAAAACTCCATAAAGTCCTGATAAGATTCTTAGATTATCATTGGCATAAAAATAATCTTCCATCGTATAACTCCCTACATCAATTCCCTTAAAAACCTCACCTTTAAATGCAACTAGACACTGTCTCGCAGATTCTAAAGACTCTGACCAATTTTGAAATCTTTGGGTATTTAATTTAGCTAGCTTAGGACTTATTTTCATAAGCTTTTCCAAAGAGAAATTATCATATTTTTTCAACTCCTCAACTAATTCTCTAGCCTCATTTAAGAAATATGGCTTAGTCATTGGTAATGTCTCATTAAACTTAGAAAAATCTAAAGTTTTAGCTGGGGAAATTATTATCATCATTAAGTTTCTCCGCCTTTCATTTATAATATACTTCTTCTAGTTAATATAAATTTAGTATTAAATACTTACTTTGTGCTGTTCAAGTTACTTTTGAAAGTTTTATTCGTAATGAATTTATTATTTTATGGCCTTATTACTTATCAAATAAACCTCCACCGTTACCCACTTTTACACCTTTAGAATGTTTTCCTATAACTTTTTTTGCCCTTTGATTATTTTTACTGTTATTATTTTTTTGCTTCTTTTCCTCAATTATTTTTTTCATAATTTCTATGCTTTTATCGTTCATGTAAAATTCCTCCGTCGTATAACATATTTCTCTCTGCATTTAATCTTAATAGAATAATTTGCAGCTTATTAGATCTTTAAATATAGATTTATTATTGTAACATATATAATTTAGTTTAATAGTTACCAAATTATTTTACAATATAGAAAATGCATTAAAATTCATGATTACTACATAAAAAGATTTGTTTATAATTTATGAAAATTTTCTAACATTTACATATAAAAATAACCGGATAAATAAAATTAATCATTATTAACTAGTTAATTTAATAGCTAATAATGATTAATAAATAATATTATTAAATTTAGAAATTCTTGGCAGTTTCCTTTGCTTTATCTATAGCTTCTTCTAGTATTTTATCAACATTTTCTCCTTGTACATCTAATTTCTCAGCTGAAATAGTTGTAATGTCTTTTATTCCAAAAAAGCCTAGTATACTTCTTAAATAGATACCATCAAGCTCATATGGTGTTTCAGCATATGAGCCACCTCTTGCCGCAATATATACAGCCTTTTTATTTTCTAAAAGTCCTACAGCTCCTTCTTGTGTGTATTTAAACGCAATTCCTACTACACTTATATAATCAACATATGCCTTTAATATCGCCGGAACACTTAAATTCCACATTGGTGCTGCTATCACATATTTATCAGCTTCTGCAAATTGATATGCATACTTAAGTGTTGGATGATTTTTACTTTCCTCATTTTTAGGTCCAAATACTGTATCTAAATCCTTACTTCTTAAGAAATCTATATCTTCTTTATACAAATCTAATGTAATAATTTCATCATCAGGATTATTTTTTTTATATTCATCTATAAATACATCCGAAATTTTAAAAGTTCTTGATTTTCCTTCTGGTTTTGCATTTGCTTTAATATATAATACTTTGTTCATGTATCTATCTCCCTTACTATATTATTCATATATAAGTTTGCACAGCTTTTTTATTTCTATTACTAAAAACTGATAGTTTTCTTTTACATTGATTTCTCCCTATCAGTTGCTAGACTATATTTCAGAAAAAGTGCTTTTATATTATATGTTATTTAGTTTAATGACAGACATATATGAAAATATTATTTTTCGAATTTTGATTGATTAAATTATTAATATCTTTTAAAGTATTCTATATACAATTATTACTCTTATATACTTATTCTAATAGATTGAAATTCATCATAAACTAAGAAAATTATTGTCGTTTGCAAAATTTTGTTGTTATAAATCGTATTAAGTATTGGAGGGGGTAAAAATCAAATGGATGAGTTGGACAATAACAAAGGTTACATTCATTACTTAATAGAAACGTATTCCGATATGCTGATTCGAATTTCGTATTCATATATGAAAAATTTAAGTGATGCCGAAGACATAACCCAAGAGGTTTTTATAAAACTACTTGAAAAACGACCAGATTTTAAGAACGGAACACATGAGAAATCCTGGTTAATTAGAGTTGCTATAAACTTAAGTAAAGATAAATTAAAGTCTTCTTATTTTAAAAATACTACATCATTAGAAGATGATTTTGTTGATACAACTCAGGAGGATACTGATGTAATCCAAGCAGTACTTAGCCTGCCAGTAAAATATAGAAGTATCGTTTTTTTATATTATTATGAGAATTATAGTATTTCTGAAATTTCTAATATTTTAAACATAAAGGAATCTACTGTAGGTTCACAACTTAGCAGAGGACGAAAATTGCTAAAATCTATACTAAAGGAGGATTTTGAATATGAATAAAATTAAGAGCTCTTTTTCCAAAATAAAAGCAAGTGAAGAATTTAAAGACAAGCTAAAAATGGAATTGCTAAATAATACTTCACAATTAGGAAAAAAAACAACTGTAAATTATTATCCATTTGGATTAAAAGTTGCTGCTGTATTATTAATATTTTTAGGCACTGCTAGTTTTAAGCTAATTATAAACAATACATATAAACCAGAAAATATAGATGCAGGAAATACGACGTATGTCTCAAAAGATGAAGTAGATAAATTCACTAATGATAATTCAATTTCTTCTCCTGTTTCTAACAAAAATGATAACCATGCTATTGATAATAGTAAATCAAATGTAAAAGCTGAAAACTCTGCTGGTATAAAAAATAGTTCAAATTCTCATGATAATTCGCCAAGTACTAACAATAAGTATAACAATAATAATAATAATAATAATAATAGTAGTAATAATAAAGTTAAATATTCTAAAGAGACACCTTCAGGAAATACTAACACTAATAAAAATATAGCATCAGTTTCACAAAATTCTGATGATAATAATTTAACACCTTCAAACGATATAAATTCATCACAATATGCAACAACTTCGACCACTACTAATGATGATTCTAACAAGAATGGGGCTTTGTCCATTAATTCAACCTTGAGAAGTTTTAGTTCGAATGCAGTATACATTCCAAAATTCCAGATACCAAATATTCAAGAAAAAACTAAATTAGCAAAAATGGTTCCGTTAATTATTTACAATGGAAATGTATATCTCAAATCCCCTATATCGATAGATTCAAAAAGCTCAAAAAATATTTTAGGAAGAAAAATCGGTACTACACTAGGTGCATTAAATGAGATTAATCCTGTGAACACCTATTCCAAAAATATCATTTCTAACATAGGCCCTACTGATGTATATGCGGTAAACGGATATGATGAGGATTTTAGAATAATGACTAATGTAACTTTGGCCGATGGGACAAGTCATCCGGAAATTTATGAGTGCCTTAATGGAATTACAATAACTACTGGCAATGACTTCTTTGGAAAGCTTAATCTCCCGGGAAATATCGTAAATGCCAGAGTTCAAATTCAAACATTTAGTAATTCGAATAGTGAAAAAGAGAACTTTTATACAACTAGTGATCTTAGTTTTCTTAATTCTTTTGTTCGAGAACTAGACAATTCAACTCCATATCTACCGGAAAATATAGAGAATTCTTTAGATGATTATAAAAATAATGATAAATGTAAAAAGATATTTTTGGATTTAAAAGATGGTAGTAAAAATATTCCTTTTACGATATTGAGGAATGGTTATATATACTATGGAGACTATCCTACAATCTACTTTAAAATTGGCACTAACTTTATAAATGAAATTTGGGGTACTCCCTCTATAATTGACGCTAATTAATCTGTGAATAAAAAAATAGTAGGGTCTGTCTGTTATATTCCCTACTATTTTTATAAAAGTCTTCTTAACATAATATATTTATCAATATTCTATTTAAATAACTCTATTCTAGTGGCTTTGAATTTATAAATTCTTTAACAATTCCATCACAATTTTCAATATTCACAAAAAATATCACACTATAATATATGTTATTTTCTTTCCAGACATAATTAACCTGAGGCACGATACCTTCTTGTGAACGTTTAAATACTTGATTATTTTCAATTCTTAATTCTTCAACTTTCTTCTCTACGTTTCTTTCTTCATTAATTTTAATATACTTATTTCTCATTATTTCATCATAAACTGATGAATTCGCGGACTGGCTAAATGTTATCGAACCATTTTTGTTTGAATAAAGATTATTTATTTCATAGCATGTTTTTTCTTTGTTATTATTCAAATCCCCAACTAATCTAGCAGTGGAGTTAGTTATACTTATATCATTACTAATTCTAATTGGAAATTTAGGATCAAATCCGAGAGCATTTTTTGCTTCTTCTATATCTTCTCTATCATAAATGTTCATTTCTATATTTCCATTATTAAGATTCTTTATGCAATAATTTGAATCTTTTGTGTCTTCAGGATATTTTAACGATTTCACTATATTTTTTATATCATCACTTGAAAGTTCTAATAAGTTATTGCTACTCTTTTCGCTTTTAGACTCCGATTTATATTCTATGCTATACCATAATCCATCATCTTTCCATGAAAAATAATTACTAACAGCTTTTATTTCGCTAAATTGGTCTTCTATAGCTTTTTTTGCTGGAAATGTAGTTGTTAAAATAACACTTAATCCATTTATATCGCCTATCTTCATTGGTTGCTTGGAGATTTCCACCTGAGAATTTTCTAATGCCTTAGATTTCCCATTTTCTATCACTTTTAATGATTCTGAAGGATCTTGTTCCGATATTTGTAACGAATATATTCCATCTTTATTTCCGTAAACTATTTCTAAAACGTTATCTTTATCAGAAATCCTTTTCAATTGAAGCTCTTGAACTTTGTAGCCCTCTGGAAAAAAATCTGGAACTTTAAATCTAAAGTCCGATACCTGCTCCACTCTTTCTATGTCATTATAAAATTTTATAGGTGCATCAATAATAAATTTATGTTGTTCCTTCATCTTATCCATGTTATTTGAACTTATTTCATAAAGACTATTTTCTTGCGTAGCTTTAGCAACTATAAAATTTGTAAAAAATACTGCTGTTATTGCAATGCAACTTAGAATAAATCTTGTTAATTTATTATTATATCTATTTCCCAACACCTTCCCCATTGTATTCCTCCTTTTATTCATTATTGTTTTCCTTTTAGTTATGCATATTTTAAATCATTCCAATAATCTAAGAGTATGGAACCAGACACTTCTTAATCATAAATAATTTATAGAAATTATTTATAAAGAAATTGAGTTGTCCTTTAGCTTCTTATGATATAATTATTGTAATAATTTTACAATAATTATATCATAACTCTTGGTTTATTAAATTTGTTTTTTTAAACATTTTTCCTTATTTTACAAACATTCAAGCTGAATTTTTACTTATTTCTTTATCATTATTGTCTCTCAGCGTATAAGTAAATATTAAGGATAATAACTATTCTCTAGTAGAATACACTTATAAAAGAATATAATTACTCTAATGTAATAAAGAACTATTTGTCTATTTATTTCTCCCATATTATAATTAGGTATAAAAATATCTATTATTAGAGCTTAAATACCTAAATAACTAAATTATTTTCGTGGAGGATGATAAAATAATATGATAGATTTACTTTATAAATTATTGCCTATGGTATTCTTACTAATACTGAGTCAAGCTATCTATTTAAAGTTCGATGAAAAATACAAATTTACAGATATAATAAATTCAAAAATTAAAGTTCAACAAAAATGGAAACAATCTATTTGTATACTCTTTTTAGCGATTTCTTTATTATTTATTGCCGCTATTGGTATTTATGTGATTGAAATCCCTACAATTGTTTACTCTATGTTATGTGGTGTTTTAACTGGTACAAGCATTGGTATTTCGAACAAAATAAAAATTAAAAATAGTTTATAATATGTATTTTCTAAAAAATTTAGTTCATTGAAACTTATCTTAGGCTATTAATCTATATAAACTAACTAATTTTATAATGAATAAATTATCTTATTGAAAACTTATATATAAATTAGGGAGCTGCCGCTAACAGATTTTAATCTGATATCCACAACTCCCTTTGTATTTTTATTTTTAATTTTCTGCTGAATTTAAATCTATCTTATCAATTTCAAACCAAAAGTTAACTCCACCTTCAGTGTTTTCCACTCCATAAGCATTACTATGAAGATCTGCTATTGCCTTTACTATAGATAAGCCTAAACCATAACCCCCATAAGATCTTGTCCTAGCTTTATCTACTTTATAAAAGCTATTCCATATCTTATCCAAATATTCATCTGGTATATGCTTTCCTGTATTAAATACATTTATTCTTATTTTATCTTTAACACTAATCTTAGTTATCCAAATAATCTTATTATTGTCTACATGATTAATTGCATTATTAATGTAGTTTGTAAGTATTTGCTCTATACGAGTCATATCTCCATATACAATCACGCTTTCTCCAGGTTCAAATCTGATTTCTATGCTTTTTTCTTCGAAAGTTGATTTATATCTATTAAGTACATATTCTATTAGTGATACTAAATTAAATTCTGTTTTTTCTATATGAAAATAACCAGATTCAATTTGTGATAAGTTTAATAAATCTCTTACTAATTTGTTCATTTTATCAGTTTCATTCATAATAACATCACAGTAAAATTTCCTATCTTCATCACTTTCTGTAACATTGCTTACAAGACCTTCCGCATAGCCTTGTATTACTGATAGCGGAGTTCTTAACTCATGAGAAACACTTGAGATAAATTCTTTTCTCATTTCATCTATTTTTCTTTCCTTCTCTATATCTTCTTCTAATTTCTTATTCTTTATATTCAATTCCGTAATTGCCCGACTTAGCTCTCCAGATAGATAATTAACACTTTGTCCAAGCTGTCCTATTTCATCTTTTCCATTTATATTGCATTTTTTGCTAAAATCGAATTTAGCCATATTCTGCGCTATGCTATTTACTTCTAGTATTGGTTTTGTAAATCTTTTTGAAAACCAAAATGCCCATAAGCTACCTAAAAGTATAATTACTCCTCCAATAATTAATATAAATCTATTTGCAATATCAACACTTTCACTTATTGAGACTAATGGAACTCTTATAGCAAGGATGTCACCATTACTTATTTTGGTTACAAGAGTTAGAAAATCTATTTTAAGTTGAACATCTCTTCTATTTTCAAATGTATACTTTCCCTCACTATATGTATTGTTAATCTTATCGTTTTGAACATCCGAATCTGGTGGTGGCTCCACATTAGGCCTAAATTTATTTCCTATGTTATCAACTATATTTTTTTCATTTGGCAGCCGTCTTGAAGATTTATATATTAGCTTACCATCTTTATCTCTAATATCTATGCTGCCACCTACTATATTAGCGGTTCTATCCAGTTCATCCTGAATATCATTTGGATCTCCAGTATACATATCAACTAAATGCTTTGCATTATTTTCAAGCATATTTTCTTTATTCTTAATGTAGTATTGCTGAAGATATAAGTTATTTAATATCCATAAAGCAGAGATAAAAAAAACTAACAATAAAGTTATCGATAAAAAAAGTTTTGATCTTAATGACTTATTCATACTTATTCCTCAAACCTATAACCGTAACCGCGTACTGTTTGTATATAATCACTTTTTCTATCTAACTTTATTCTTAATCTATTTATATGTGTATCAACTGTCCTTAAATCTCCATAATAGTCATATCCCCATACCTTATCTAATATTTGCTCTCTACTTAATGCTTTTCCATAATTTTCGGAAAGATAAATTAATAGTTCATATTCCTTAGGACTCAAATCAACAACTTCTCCATCTATAACAACTTGATGGGCACTATGGTCTATTGTCAATCCATTAAAATCTTTGAGCTCCTTACCTCTCTCTTCTGAATTTACCCTTCTCAGAACAGCATTAACCCTCGCTATTAGTATATTAGGACTAAACGGTTTTGATATATATTCATCAGCTCCAATATCTAATCCAAAAACTTCATCAAATTCCTCTCCTCTTGCAGTTAGCATAATAATGGGAACTTTAGATTTCTTTCTTATCTCTCTGCATACAGTAAATCCATCATATTCTGGCAGCATTACATCAAGAATTATTAAATCTATATTTTCCTCACTCGAAAACAAATTCATAGCTTTCTTTCCATCATCAGCCTCAATTGTTACATACCCTTGTTTTTTCAGAAAATCTGTTACGAGCTTTCTTATTAATGGTTCGTCATCAACAACTAGTATCCTTTTCCCCTTCATTATATCCCTCCACAAAAATATCAATTATTTTTATTATAGCTAATTTTTGTTACAAACATGTCACAGATCATTCTGTTATCTTAAAATGAACAAATATTAAGATATGTATTATAAATTTTCTTGTCTTATTTGATATAACTAATTGCCTCTAATATTCACTAACTTTATCATTAATTAGGGATAACATATCATAAATTTCTGGATATTCAAATAGCTCCCCAGATAAAAGCATATTATTAAATTCTTCAATAGATACAAATTTCACGTTACTAACTTCTTCCTTTTGAAGGGTTAATTTAGATAATTCAACATCCTTATATACAAAATATATATCCCAAATAGAATTTTCACGAAATATTCTACAAATAAAATTTAATTCATCTTTTTCAATAGATAATCCTATCTCTTCCTTAACTTCTCTCAAAGCTCCTTCCGATGTTCCCTCTCCACTAACCATACATCCTGTAGTTAGCCCCCACGTATTAGGGAGTACATCCTTATTACTTGATCTTTGTTGAATTAATATTTTGCTGCTGCTATTAATTATCCATACTTCAGTTGCCAAATAATATTCACCATCTTCTAGCTTTTCGGACCGTTCTTTTTTTAATCCGGTTTTATAGCCTTTACTATTGTATATATCTCTTAATTCCATATTACATCTCCCATTCAATTAATATAAACCTACTACTTAAATCATATATAAGCTTTATTCATTTTTGAAATATTATAATAAATATACTATCATAAATTATAATATTATATTTCATTTAATGCGAATTTCTTCCATATAAATTATAAATTTTTAAAATAAATATCGCATAATTCAAATGAATTTGCGATATTCTATCATCTTATGTTTATATACAATAAATCTAAACTAATTAACTTTGATTTATCAATAGCTAAATCCTATTTCATAGAATTTTTTAGTTTTATTATTTCATCAACTCCAACTTTATATCCTCCTGCTTCCCTTAAAGATTCACCTATCTTCTCACTGTTAATCTTAAAGTTATCGTCTGATAGTATCTCAGCTACACATTTATTTAGTGCTTCCGGCGTAATTCTATTTTTTTCTATCACAATTCCTGCGCCAAGTTCAGCCACCCTATTAGCCACAAAAGGTTGATCAACCGATTGAGGTATTAAAATTAACGGTATGTTAAAGTATAAACCTTCATTTGTACTATTCATACCACCATGAGTGATAAATACATCTGCATATTTTAATACTTCTAATTGTGGTACATAGTTACGAACTATAAAGTTTGATGGGATATTTTTAAATATGCTTATATCAATTTTTCTGCCTACAGACATAATAACTTTTACATTCATATTGCAAAAAGCTTTAAAGCAACACTCATAGAATTCAATAGAATTATTGAATATAGTTCCTAGAGATATATAAATTACCTTCTTATCCTCATCATTTGATAAATCAAAGTCGATACTTTCTTTTCTATCTATTACTGATGACCCAATAAATTTATAACTTTCATCAAAACTTTCGCTATATGGTTGAAAGTACTTAGATGTATATACAATATTAAGCATTCCTTTCTTTCCAGATCTATCTACCATGCTAGGAAACTTTATATTATACTTCTCTTGTAATTCATTGACAAAGTCCACATAATTATGACTGCTTAGAATTTCTTTAATCTTTGGCTTAGCTCCTTCCATCTTTAACTTAAATTTTTGTGAGATTGGTAGATCTAACAAACTTTTTATTATTTTTTCATTTATTGCAAAAATGCTACTAGAAGAAATTGTTGGTATATTTAATACTCTTCCCACTTCTCCACCTAATACAAACGAAGAATCGTAAATAATATAATCAAATTTTTCATCTAATTTGAAGATCTCTTCGATTATTTCTTTAAAAGTATTAAGGGCATTCAATAGTTTTTCATTAGTTTCTAAATTTAAACTACTGGTAATTAAACTAGATAAATCAAATAAATTTTTATGCCCAATAAACTTAGCACCTGTTTTTTCTATTTTATCTCTAAACTCTTCTCCTGCTATATATGTAACATCTTCTCCCCTATTTATGAGCTCCCTAACTATTCCTATAGTTGGATTAACATGTCCGTGACCTAACATATTTACAAATAAAGCTTTTGACATTTTTTTCACTCCTTTGCCCTTATATATTTATAGTGATAATCCACAAATATTTGTTTATTTGCAAGACTTTCAATTTTAATTTTATATTATCTAATTTTTTATTTAAAAAATCCACGTATTACTAAGAAGTAATCCATGGATTTTTATTTTTAAGAAAGATTTAAAACCTCTTATTGGGTTGGATTTGATATGCTGCCATGCTTATATTTTCTCCTGAGTGGAGAAAATACCACGAATTATCATAGTTTCCTCCATCTGTTTCTCTTCTTGGTCCATATACAACAATTGTTTCAGATGTTGAATTCGTTATTATAACATTTTGATTCTTATGTTCTAATTTTTTTAGTCGCAATAGTCATAGTTGAACTACTTATATTTCTCCTACTTTGATTACTTTTTATCTTACGTTACTAATATACCCAACATTAATTAACTATACTCATACTATAAATTTGTTTTTCCTAACTATTGATATATTCATTTATTTATAAAATACTTTTATACAAACGGGGAAAATTATATAAAGTTTGCATCACCTAGACAATGTATTATGTTTTAATGAATTAAATCTAGATTAGCACTTCTATCTCTTAAATCTGACAAGTACGTTATAAAATCATCCCTTAAATCATCACGTTTTAAAGTAAATTCTATATTAGCTTGAAGATATCCTAACTTATCACCAACATCATACCTTTTTCCTTCAAAACAATAAGCATATACTGCTTCTTGTCTTGTTAATTCTTTTAGCGCATCTGTCAATTGAATTTCTCCTGATTTTCCTGGTTTGGTACTTTCAAGTATATTAAATATATCTGGCGTTATTATATATCTACCTAAAATAGCTATGTTAGATGGTGCCTCTTCGATTTTAGGCTTTTCCACCATATCACTAACCTTATAAAGTCCTTCATCAATCTCTATCCCTTTTATTATTCCATATTTCGGTATATTGCATTCTAAGATTTCTTGAACGCCTAATACTGAAGTCTTATATTTATCGTAGCAATTTATCAATTGTTTTAAGCATGGAACTTCATTATCAACTATATCATCACCAAGCATTACTGCAAAAGGCTCATTTCCAACAAAGTTTTTAGCATGACTTATTGCATCTCCAAGTCCTTTAGGTTCTTTTTGACGTGTATAGTAAATGTCTACCATATTAGATATACTTTGTACCATCTTAAGTAAATCGTCTTTTTTACTATTCTCAAGCTCATCTTCAAGCTCTACAGATTTATCGAAATGATCTTCTATAGCCCGTTTATTTCTCCCTGTTATTATAAGTATTTCCTCAATGCCAGATTCAACTGCTTCTTCTACTATATATTGGATAGTAGGTTTATCTACTATAGGTAACATTTCTTTTGGTTGAGCTTTAGTTGCTGGCAAAAACCTAGTTCCAAGGCCGGCTGCAGGTATTACTGCTTTTCTTACGTTCATAACAATTCACTCTCCTTATTATCAATTTTTAAAGAAAATTTTTTAACAGTGTTATCTATAATAACTTTTACTAAATATAAAACTAATATTACATTAAATAATGAAGTTACTTTCAATAAAACCTCAAAAACTGATGTGTTTGTTTTGAAGAAAACCGTAGAGATGTTAATATAGCTAGTAATACTAAACCCAATAGCCATTATAAAAAATCTCCTGTCTTTTGAATATATAAATGCTAAAATTGATAATGCTACCGCTGGAAATAAATATCTTTCGTGCATTCCAACCGAAAATGTAAATACTCCTGCAATTTGAAGTAAGGATATTGCCGAAATATACTTTCTGTCATTCCCTTTTATATATAAAATCCATCCAATTAAAGTTGTTAGAATTATAAACATAATTCCAATTGTATGATAGCTAGATATAAAAAATGTAGCATTATCATTTTTATAATTTGCTCCTACTAAACCAAAAAAATTGAACGCATTTACAGAAGCATATGGATATTCTGATATTGTCTTTAAATAGAGATTAAAAATCCAAGTTGGACTTTGTTCGTTTACCGAAAAAGGAATTATAATTACAATTACAGTTGCTACCGCTGAAACTGCAGCATATATAAAATTTCTAATTTTTCTTTGTCTAACTAATTCAAAGAAAAGTACTGGAAGAAATATAATTCCCTGTGGTTTCATAAGTACAGATAATGCAAACATTACTGATGAAAATACATATTTTTTTTCATATAACAGATATATTGAAATAACAATAAGTAATGTAAATAAAGAATCAACTTGTCCCCAAAATGTAGAATCTATAAAAATTGCTGGATTAAAGATGTAAAATGTAGCTAAAAAAGTACTAGTTACTGTATTTAAAAACCTTTTCCCAATTCTATATATAAAATAAGCTGTCGCAACATCTGCTATTATAGATGGAATTTTAAGTAGTAATATATAATAAGAATTAAATATTTGTATATTTGCAATTTTTCCTATGCACCCTAATATGTATATATATACAGGTGGATAATCGGCTTGTCCAGCATTAGCATAAAACTGCGAAAAACCGTTTGCCGCAGTTTCTGCCCAATTTTTAAATAAATTAATATCATTATGGCTATTTGTAAGATTTGAAACTGCAATTCTTAAGAAAAAACCCACAGCTAATAATGTAACTATAAGTAGTTTTTCATCTGTAATTTTAATTTTAATTTTTTTAAGTTCAAATAAATAGTAAGCAACGAATGATAATATTAAAATTATTCCACTATATATGTTAAGAGATTCAAGATATTTTGTGTCTATAGTTCCCATATTCATCTTATTATTAGATTTTCCTTGCGGCATATTATTTTCACCTTTTGGCCTGTTGTTATTAGTGTCATTCTGATGACTTCCATCTTTTCCTTGTTGATTATTTCTATTTCCTTTAGATTGTCCATTTTCATTTTGAACTTGCTGCTCATTATGATCATCAGAAGCTAATCTTCCACCACCATTTGGTGGTGTCATATCTTCCCCATCACTCCGATTAGGATTAAATTCACCATTAAAAGGCATATTTTGTGTCATAGCATTATTGCTTTTATAATTCTGCATTGCATAAATACTTAAACCTGCTGATACTAATAAAGCAAGAACTAAACTTATTCTAAATATATATTTCTTAAAATTAGTTTTCTTCATTTTCTTACTTTCCTTTCAATAACATTAAAATACTAAATCATGAAAAAATTATGAGTTTAGTCATACTTGTAATACATTTTCAACTAAACTTACTGATATATAATATTATATATATATCAGAAATAAGGGGCATACTTTTGTAAAACATGAATTAATGTATCCCCCCTATTAGTGAAGTAGTTTATATTTATAGATATAGCTTTAATTTAAAGTTGCTGCTGCATCTTTTAAATCATACAGCACTTCAGAATTGTTTTCCCCAAAACCTCCTGAACCTTGTCTTCTTAAATTTGAGTCCTTATTATTATGTTCATATGCATTTTGTGTATCAGAATTTATATTTTGTTCATTATTACCTGAAACACTCTTTGAATCATTATAATTATCTGCCAATTTATTGTTTTCTGCGTTATTAGATGATGTATCTTTATATTCACTTTCAGAAACCTTAGTACCATTCTCAGTGACCCAGCTCATGATTTCATTGCTGCCGTCTCTTCCTCCCATACCTCCTGTAAGTACATATCTAACCTCACCATTTTTAACCATTTGCTTAAATTGATCTAAAGTAAGTATATTATCAGAACCTGAAAAACCTCCAAGAGCCATTATTGGCATACCTGTTTGAATTATCATGTTATCTGCACTTTGAGATGAAGATACAACAAGTAAATATTTCTCATTTGTTTTGTTACTTTCCAAGAAATTAACTAGCTTTGAGTTTTCATTACTGTTATTTCTTCCACCTCCAAAGCCACCTTTATCACTATTGGAAAGCAGTTCTAATCCTCCAGTAGGAATTGAACTATTCACACTATGAGTAATTGCTGCACTTGCTCCAATAAATGGTGTCACTAAAATTGATATAGTAGCAATTACTGACAATATTCTCTTTAATTTCATATTGTCAGTATAAAAATCAATAGTATTTTTTCTTTTAATATAGGTTAATATATTTAATAAAGCCAATATTGCTGAAGTTGCAAAACATGCTATTAATGATACTAGAATTATATTTCTTACAACTGATGATAAATTGCTTGAGAAATATGACAACATAATCATATGTGTTATGCCCTCTATAGCAAAGGCTATTGGTAAAAGCCACGCTTTCCATTTACCTTCCTTATAAAATTCCCACATTGTAGTAATTCCAATTCCTGATAATGCTGCTGCTGGCGGCGCCATCATTGTTAAATAATATGGATGGAATAATCCAGTTGTATAACTAAAGTAAATAAATTCAGGAACTAACCATGTAATCCATAATACCAATGATGATTTTCTTTTATTATCTAATTTAAATTTCAATTTTTCCCTCAACGCACCTGCTATAAATCCGAATAATGCAAGTGGTAAGAACCAAACTATTTGATCTGACAAACTATTTTTAGAAAATAATCTTGTTAATCCCGCTTTTGTTTGTCCTCCAAAAGAACCTTGAATTCCTCCTTGTCCTCCTTGTCCTCCTGGACCTGCACCTTGTCCTCCCGGCATTCCTTGTTGCATTCCACCATTAGGCGGCTGCATGTTGTTACCACCTTGGTTGTTTGTTATCTCAGCTGGTACCATTGCCTCATTATTTCCATTTGGTGCTCCACCTGAAACTCCTCCTTGGTTGTCTCCGTTAAAATTATCTTGTGACATTTGTTGATTCTTATTATTGTCACTACTTACATCAGCGTTATTCTCTGATTGTCTTTTTCCATCATCTTGCCTGTTATTTCCCCCAAAGCCTTTATCTTTACCACTTAGGCCAAGTCGTTCTAAACCATTATGTCCAATTATAAGTTCCATAACACTATTGTCTGTACTACTGCCTATATATGGTCTGTCTTTTGCTGGTACTAAGTCAACAATCATAGCCCAAGAGAAAGATACTACAAATAATATAATTGTAGAAACAATAAGATGACCTATTCTCTTCTTAAATGATACAGTTGTAGAAAGAAGATATGTTATATATATTGCAGGTCCAATCATGTATGCTTCTAGCATTTTTATATTAAACCCAATACCTACAAGGAGTAAACTTATGTAAAGATATCTAGCTTTTCCTTTCTCAGTTGCCTTAGTGAGAGCTAAGCAAGCGAATAATAACGTTACAACAAGTAAATTATCTATAGTATTATTTCTACTTGCAGCTACAAAAACTGGTGTTACAGCTAGGCATAAAGCTGAAATGTTTCCAGCTAAACTTCCAAAAGATTTTTTAACAAGATAATATATAAGATAAACTGAAATTACCCCTGATAGTGCTTGCGGTAACAATATACTCCATCCGCTAAATCCAAGTATCTTAGCAAATAGAGCCTGTATCCAAAATCCCATTGGCGGTTTATCAATTGTAACAAAACTCCCTGGATCAAAGGATACAAAAAGGAAATTTTTAAGATTCATAGTCATGCTCTTTACTCCAGCAGCATAGTAGCTATTACCATATCCTTCAATTCCTATATTAGCAAAATTCAATACCGCAGATAATATTAAAATTAAAGATATACTTATATTCTCTTTAGTTAATTTTAGTTTCTTCAAATTCGTTCCCCCTCTATAAAGTCTTTTTATCTAGATCAATAATATTATATTTTTTACTTGATCTATTATAATTTGTTGTACTAGAAATTATATAAATTGGTCTACCTTTGCTTTCATCGAATATTCTTCCAATATACTGACCCATTATCCCAATACAACCTAAAACTACTCCAAACATCATCATGTTAATTCCTATCATCATAGTAAAATTCAACAAGCTGCTTTTATTAATTATAGCTTTCATAATATCAACAAACATTAAAATCATTCCAACCAGCAAAGCTAGAATCCCAAAATGGCCCGCAATAATAAGTGGTTTATATGATAGTGCTGTTATACCATCACATGCCAACTTAAGCATCTTTTTTAAAGGATATTTAGTTTCTCCTGCAAATCTTTCCTGTCTTATAAACTCAACATAAGTTTGCTTATAGCCAACCCAACTTACAAGCCCTCTTACATATCTGTTCCTTTCAGGTAAAGCTATTAGTGTATTACACACCTTCCTATCTATAAGCCTGAAATCTCCTGCATCTACTGGAACGTCAACTGTTGTCATACTTCTTAATAATCTATAATAAACTCTTGCCGTAAATTTTTTAAAAAAGGTTTCACCTTCTCTCTTTACTCTCTTTCCATAGACAACTTCATAACCTTCTTTCCATTTTTCAATCATTTTAAGCATTACTTCTGGTGGATCTTGGAGATCAGCATCTATTACAATAATTGCATCTCCTAATGCTAAATCCATACCTGCAGTTATAGCCGCTTGGTGACCAAAATTTCTTGAAAAATTAATGAGTTTTATATTCTCATCTCTGCTACATATTTCTTCTGTTATTTCTCTTGTTCTATCTTTACTTCCATCATTCACAAATACAATTTCGTAACTTTCATTTGTAGAATCCATAACTTCTTTAAGTCTTTTATAACTTTGATTTACAACAAGTTCCTCATTATATAAAGGTACTATAACAGAATAAACTGTTTTATCATTCATATTTATCACCTCAAATATCTTTTATAAATTAAATGTTGAGTTATAAACTCTTTTAAATCTATATTTACATTCTAGAAAATAATTGTCACAGTTTTGTTACATTCCAATCACAAATTATATACATTTTAAATAAATATTATTATTAGAGATTTACCTATGAACTTATACCAATATATTTATGCGAGGAAGATTTCTCATTAAATGAAAAATAATTCACAAAAACCTGCTAAGAAAAATCAACACTTTTTTAGTAGGTTTTTTAAAATAAATATTTATATTTAGAGGCATC
>NZ_JAKGTE010000048.1:0-35557 GCF_022324665.1 Clostridium sp. YIM B02500
GCCTGTGCTCCCTTCATTTGATAATTTATTATATCATTCTAATGAAGTTTACACAGACTATTTTACACTCTCAAGAAGCGTTATATAGTAGTCCTTCTTTCTGACTATAAATAGAGTAAACTACAATACCTAAACTCTTTGTAATTACAACAGCTCTTCATTCTTTAAGAATACTCAGTAAAGACAATTCATCTTTATGAATATGATTGCTGTCATATTCATGAATATTGATGCATAAATTAAACTTTTTAATTTTAGTATTATATATTTATTTAAATCGTTACCTGACAACCAAGTGCATTTTCCTAAAACTCATATTTGATTAAAAAGTGAAAGACGTCATCAATACCTTTATATTGATAACGTCTTTCACTAAGTTATTATAAATCTTACTTTCTTTGCACATTTCTTGTCGCAACTATATCAACGCCAGTTCCAAGAACATCTTTTATTACAACATCTCCTATTTTAACAGGAGCCTTTATTGTTATTTTATTTATTTCTTCCATGCATTTGAAATTAAGTCCTTTAGGAATTGGATTATTTGTTTTAACAGGTACTACTGGTAATTCTCCATTTTCCACTTTAACAGTTGAAGTTATTACTCTTACTGGGTTTGTAACTTCATTTATTCCATACTCAATACCTCTATTACAGCCATTACCTTGTACACTTTTATTTTCAGCATCTACTTTTAAATGACATCCCTTAGGGCAACATATACAAATTAATTCTTTTTCCATTTTATTCACCATCCTCTAATGATATTGTTATATCACCTTTAACTTTCTCTAATAGCACCTTACTTAAAACTACCTTTTCCATTTCTGATGGTGCTAAGTGAGCTCTTTTAAATTTAGCTATAACTTCATCATTGCATCTTACAACTAATGCCTTATTATGATATATGTTATTTACTCTCATAAATACAGTTAATTTATCATCAACAGCTTCTGCATTAACTTTTTGTGGCACTGTATAATTTATATTTGCACCATTTATTATGTTTACATATTTGTCTTTCTTAAGTTCACCCTTAATGTACTTAGCAGCAGAAAAACCTGCGTGTTTTGACTCTTGAGTTACAAAGTCAACTAAGTCATGAACATGAACTACATTACCACATGCAAATATTCCTTCTACTGAAGTTTCCATACTCTCATTAACAATTAAACCGTTAGTTCTTCTATCAGGTTCAAGTCCGGCGTTAAATGATATTTCATTTTCTGGAATTAATCCAACTGATAGTAGTAGTGTATCTACATCAAATTCTTTCTCAGTTCCTTTAATAGGTCTCTTATTTTCATCAACTTCTGCTATTACAACTTTTTCAAGTCTCTTATCTCCTACAATATCTACAACTGTGTGTGATAAATATAGAGGAATATCATAATCATTTAAACATTGTACTATATTTCTGTTTAATCCATTTGAATATGGACACAATTCAACTACAGCTTTAACTTTAGCGCCTTCAAGAGTCATTCTTCTAGCCATTATAAGTCCAATATCTCCTGATCCTAAAATAAGGACTTCTTTACCAGGCATATATCCTTCTACATTTATATATCTTTGCGCTGCACCTGCATTAAATACACCCGCTGGTCTATCACCAGGAATATTTATAGCACCTCTAGTTCTTTCTCTGCAACCCATTGCAAGAATTATAGCTTTGGCCTTAAGTTCCATATAGCCTTCTTCTGTATTTATTGCATAAACAGTTTTATCTCTTCCGATTTCTAATACCATAGTGTCTAGTTTAACTTCAACATTAGTATCTTGAATCATTTCAATAAATCTTCCTGCATATTCTGGCCCTGTAAGCTCTTCCTTAAAAGTATGAAGCCCAAAACCATTATGAATGCATTGATTTAATATACCACCTAATTCTTTATCTCTTTCTAAAATTAATATTTTTTTAATTCCACTATTATATGCTTCATATGCTGCTGCAAGACCAGCTGGTCCTCCACCTACTACTATTAATTCATAACTCATAATAACACCTCATCCTTCTATTTTGTCTTACCTAATAATATATATGAACCTGATTTTTCTTGAACTACATCTTCAAGTGGGACATTACATTCTCTTGCTATTATTTCCTGAACTCTTGGTCCGCAGAATCCACCTTGACATCTTCCCATTCCTGGTCTACATCTTCTTTTAATACTATCTAAGGATGGTATCCCTATACTTCTCTTTATTGCATCTACAATCTCACCTTCTGTTATGCTTTCACATCTACAAACCATTCTTCCATATTGCGGATTTTTCTTTATTAATTCAGCTTTTTCTTTAGCTGATAATTCCATAAAATGAATTTGTTCTCTTTTTGCCTTAAAGTCTGATTTTTTATCTAACTTACATCCTGATTCTTTCAATATTTCTACAACATCAAGAGCTATAGCTGGTGCTGAAGAAAGACCAGGTGATTTCATTCCGGCAACATCTATGAAACCTTTGACTTCATCATTTTCTTCTACTATAAAATCACCTGTATCTGGATTAGCACGAAGACCTGCAAAGCTCCTTATTATTTCTCTAAAATTAACTTTATTAGTTGTACGCATTGAAGCGTCTCTTACTTCATTTAATCCTTCTGCTAGTGTTCCAACATCGTCTTTATCTTCTATATCTCTGGCATCAGGTCCAACTAATAAATTTCCATGAACAGTTGGAGTAACTAAAACTCCTTTTCCAAGTTTTGATGGACATTGGAATATTGTATGGCTGACTACATTTCCTTGAGTTTTATCCATTACAAAGTATTCCCCGCTTCTTGGTACTATCTTAAAGCTTTCTTTGCAAACTAAATTATGAATTTTATCTGCATAAAGTCCAGCTGCATTTATTACAAATTTTGATTCTATTATTTCTCCATCTTTAGTTGTAATTTTAAATGTATCATTTTTTTCTATTGCAACAACTTCTTTTTCTAGCTTAATTTCTCCTCCATTAGCCACTGCATTTTCTGCTAGTGCAATTGTATATTCAAACGGACCTACTATACCACCAGTTGGTGCATATAAAGCTCCAAAAATTTCTTGATTAAGGTTTGGTTCCTTTTCTAGAACCTGTTCTTTACTTAAAATTTGTAAATCTTTTACGCCTATTTTTGTCCCATTTTCATAAAGAGCTTGTACTGTTTTCATATCTTCATCGTTAAAAGCTATTATCAGAGATCCGTTTCTCTTAAAAGGTACACTTAACTCTTTGCAAAGATCTTCAAACATCTCATTTCCAGCTACATTATATTTTGCCATTAAAGTACCTTCTTTAGGATCATATCCAGCATGAACTATTGCTGAATTTGCTTTGCTTGTTCCCATCGATACATCTTTTTCTTTTTCTAAAACAACTACTTTTAAATTATACTTAGTTAGTTCCCTAAAAATAGAATTTCCAATAACCCCTGATCCAATTATTGCTACATCATACATATTACATCCTCCTTATTAATAGCGCATAAAAAAAGTCAAGCTAAAAACAAGGTGTAATCCACCAACGTTTTCATGCTTGACTCTATATTCTCTCAGCATTTATTTTAAATTATATATACATTATATCATGTAAATGTATACTTGTCTACTACTTATCCTAAATTCTTAATTTTATTTACTATCCAAAATCTACAACACTACTTTATTTTAAAATATTACTTTAAACTATGTACCCTAGATGGTATAAACATTTAGGGTACATTATAATTCTTAAAATTTGTGATTAGGTTAAGCTAATTTGAAATATATAAATACTTATTAAAGTATCATTCTATTCCTCTTCCCAGCCTTCTGCTCTCTTAACGGCTTTTTTCCATCCTTTATATAATTTTTCCTTCTTCTCTTCTGCTAAGTTTGGAGAATAAGACTGACTTACAGCCCACTTTTCAGCTATTTCTTCTTTTGATTTCCAGAAACCTACAGCAAGTCCTGCTAAATATGCTGCACCAAGAGCTGTTGTTTCAGTTATAATAGGTCTTACAACCTCTGCCCCTGTTATATCAGCTTGGAATTGCATTAATAAATTATTTCTACTTGCTCCACCATCAACTTTAAGTCTTGTTAATTTACATCCTGCATCCTCTTGCATTGCATCTATAAGATCCTTAGATTGATATGCAATAGATTCAAGAGCAGCTCTTATTATATGATTTCTATTAGCACCTCTTGTAAGTCCGAAGATAGCGCCTCTTGCATACATATCCCAATATGGAGCTCCAAGTCCTGTAAATGCTGGAACAACATATACACCACCATTGTCTTCTACTTTCTGTGCAAAATACTCTGTATCTGCTGCATCAGTAACTAACTTAAGTTCATCTCTAATCCATTGAATAACGGCACCACCGACAAATACTGAACCTTCTAATGCATATTGTACTTTTCCATCTATACCAACTGCAATAGTACTTACTAATCCATTTTTACTATGAATCATTTTTTCTCCTGTATTCATAAGTAAGAAGCATCCTGTTCCATAAGTATTTTTAACACTACCTTCTTCAAAACAAGTTTGTCCAAATAGAGCGCATTGTTGATCCCCTGCCATACCTGCTATTGGAACTCTAACGCCTCCTGTTCCTCCAAGATTTGTGTATCCATAAACTTCTGATGAATTTTTAACTTCTGGTAACATTGATTTTGGAATGTTAAGCTTTTCTAGGATTCTTTCATCCCATCTTAATTCCTTTATATTATAAAGCATTGTTCTAGAAGCATTAGTATAATCTGTTACATGAACCTTACCATTTGTAAGTTTCCACACTAACCAAGTATCTACTGTACCAAATAATAATTCACCTTTTTCTGCTCTTTCTCTAGCACCTTCTACATTGTCTAAAATCCATTTTATTTTAGTTGCTGAAAAATATGCATCCAAAAGTAATCCTGTATTTTCTTTTACATATTCACTAAATTCTTTGTCTAGTTTAAGTTCTTCTATTATACCTGCTGTTCTTCTACATTGCCATACTATCGCATTGTATACTGGTTCTCCAGTATTTTTATCCCAAACTATTGTTGTTTCTCTTTGGTTAGTAATTCCTATGGCAGCTACTTCTTCTTGAGTTATATTAGTTTTTGCAATAACTTCTTGTAATACTCCATATTGGCTTGCCCATATTTCTAAAGGATTATGTTCAACCCATCCTTGGTTTGGGTAAATTTGAGTAAATTCTTTTTGACTTACTCCTAATATATTTTGTTCTTTATCAAAGATTATCGCTCTTGAACTTGTAGTTCCTTGATCTAATGCTAATATATATTTTTTCATACAAAACACCCTGCTTTCTAATATTTATATATTCTAATATTTACCTAGAAAAGGTTAAATTTATTATTTATATTTTAGGAAATGAATTTAACAAATGGTTGACCTTAAAAAATTGAGTTAATGTTCTAGACGTAATTTTAGCGACAATTAAAGCCACATAAAACATCCATTTATACAGAAGCAATAATATTTATTTTTACTGCCTCGTACAAATTTTAAATTTACTCAGTCCATTAAGTGTTTCCCAAGTAATTTCAGTTTTATGTGGCTTTATTCTCTAATTCTCTTCAGCCTACATATTCCAAATTTCTTTTTTAGTTGTAGATACGCATGTTGCTCCTGAATTTAATGCCTGCATTACCTCTTCCTTAGTTTCAATTAGTCCTCCAGCAACAACTGGCTTACTAGAATATTTTGAAATAATTTCAATTACTTTTGGAATTATTCCTGGAAGTACCTCTATTGCATCGCATTCAGAAATCATATGATTTTTTACATTGTTTAGAGAAAGTGTATCAAATATAAAAACTCTTTGAACTCCTAGTAAATTATACTTCTTTGCTAGTTTTACAACTTGTGGCTTTGTACTTATTATTCCACTAAATTTAGTTTCTTCTTTAATATACTTTACAACAATTTCCTTATTCGTAAATCCTTCAACCAAATCTATATGGATTATTCCTATTTTATTTCTAGATGTTATAATTTCACTTATCTCTTTAATATTCATTACATCTCCAAATAAAACAAATATAACTTGAGCTTCTGAATCTAACGCCTGATTTAATTGTTCTTCATTTTTTACTGCTGCTATAATTGGATTTTCTTCTAATAACTCTTTTATATTCATTGGCCCTCCCATGTAATTGTTTTCTTTTTTATTCTTAGTATTACATAGTTGTTTGTCTCTGTCAATTCTAACTATTAATTAACTTTTATAATATTCCATGTAACATTACATAAAATAATGCAGCTAAAGTTCCTCCTACAATTGGGGCAACAACAGGAATCCATGCATATCCCCAATTAGAATCTCCCTTATCAGGTATAGGTAATACTGCATGTGCGATTCTTGGCATTAAATCTCTTGCTGGATTAATTGCATATCCTGTTGGGCCTCCTAAACTTACACCAATAGCCAAAATTAAAAATGCTACAAACAATGTTCCCATTCCATTTGATAGATTTTGATCTCCCATTCCTAAAATTGCATAAACTAGTACAAATGTTCCTACAAGCTCAGTTATAAAATTAATTGAAGTATTCTTTACTTGAGGGCCTGTACAAAATACACCAAGTTTGCTTCCTTTATCTTCAGTAGCTTTAAATTGATCATTATAAACAATAAATACCAAAACTGCTCCTAAAAATGCACCAATACATTGTCCAGCTAAATAAATCGGAACTTGAGCCCACGATACTTTACCTATTACTGCTAACGCAATTGTTAATGCTGGATTAAAATGAGCCCCACTATAACTTCCAAAAATTAATGCTGGAATTCCTACCGCAAAAGCCCATCCTATTGCGATTACTATTAATCCTGCTCCTGATCCACCTGATTTTTTTAATACGACATTGGCTACAACACCATCACCTAATAGAATAAGTAATAAAGTACCTACTAACTCTGCGAAAAAAATTGTCATAACATTATCTCCCTTCTACTTCACAATACTTGTTTGTTTTTTAACATTTTAGAACGGTTAATATTACTAGAAAACAACACATTACATAATATTCATAATTTATTTTAGTATGACTAATTTAAAAGTTTTAAATCAATGTACATCCAGTAATTTTGGCCATAAGTATAGCCACATAAAACTCCTTACATTTTAAACAATCATATATTTCTAACTGTTTAAAACATAAGTTTCAAATTTACTTGGTAATCATAAGATTTCCTAAGTAAACTTAGTTTTATGTGGCTTTATTCTCTATTTCTCTATAGCCTACATTTCTAAAATTTTTTCAGAACTGCAATGTAATTGTTTTCTTGTTAGATTTAGTATCACATATTTACTTTATAGTGTCAAGCTTAGTTAATAATATAACAATTAAAATCAATACATATTATTTGCTCACTCATTCTTAATTACTTGACTGCCAATGCATCTTGTTTCATACCTAATTATTGTTTCTTATTTTCTTCTTTTAATCCTTATTTTTACAATCAAACATTGTTAATATTTTATCTATTATAAATTTATCTTAAGAACACAAGAACTATAGATAAATGTTCAAATTTATCTATAGTTCTATATAATAATATTAGTGAAATAACATACTTAATTTAATATTCATAAAAAGCTGATCCTCCGATAAATTCTCTTAACAGAGAATTCTTTGGCACTTCATCAACATTAATCTCTTTGAAAAAGTTCAAAAACGATTTTAATCTTATAGCTTCTGAATAAACTGAACTTTCTTCCGTTATTTCATCTAGCTCTTTTAATGCATATGGCTTTAAAACGCCGAGTTCATAAACCAATGTAGAATTAAATGCTACATCCGCACCTTCTTGATAAACAAATATATTATTTTTTTCTCCTTTCTTTATAGATTTCCACATTTTTAAAGTTTCTTCCGCCTTATATCCTCTTGATAATGAATCTCTAACTATTCTTCTCACCTTTCGTACATCTGTTGTAGAAATTCTATTATGATTATCTATATTTAGCTGTGTCAATGCTGATATATATATTTTAAATACATTCCTATTTAAATTGCTTGAAATTAAATTTGGATTTAAACCATGTATCCCCTCAAGTATCAAAACTCCATTTTTAGGTAATTTAACTTTATAGTCATTCCATTCTTTTTTCCCAGTTTTAAAATTATAACTAGGAAGATCCACTTCTTCTCCGCTCATTAATCTTTCTAAATTATCATTCAACAAACTCAAGTCCAATGCATCAATAGATTCATAGTTATAATCTCCATTCTCATCTTTTGGCGTTTCTTCTCTATTTACAAAATAGTTATCCAAGGACAATGGTATAGGTATTAATCCATTCACTCTCAATTGTATACTTAACCTATTCGCAAAAGTAGTTTTTCCTGAGGATGATGGGCCAGCGATAAGTATAATTTTCACATCTTTTCTATCTAAAACATCATCAGCTATATTAGCTATTTTCTTTTCATGAAGCCCCTCCGAAACCATAATTATATTTTTTAGTTCATTATTAAGCACTTTTTCATTTAGAGTCCCGACATCTTCGATTCCTAAAATGTTTAGCCATCTTTGAGTCTCTATGAAAATTTTTGTTAAGCTCTTTTCTTCTCTAAATTCAGCTAATTCACTTAGATTAGTCTCTTCTGGTCTCTGTAAAATGAATCCTGATTCATACTTAAATACATCAAATTTATTTATGATGCCTGTTGAATATCCCATAGGACCATAAAAATAATCATACCTTCCTTCAAGCTCATAAAGATGAACATGCTTTATATCACAATACTTTAAAAGCTTAACTTTATCGTCCATCTTATATCCTTCAAAAATCTTAATGGCTTCTTCTTTTGACGTTCTCATACTCTTAATTGGTACATTTCTATCTATTATTTCTTGCATCTTGACCTTTATCTTATCAATTTCACCTTTACTTAATTGATTTTCCTTATGAACTTCTCCATATACTGCCTTACTTATAGCATGGTCTATTGTTATCTTCGATTCTAGAAATAAATCCAATGCTACCTTTATAAATATAAACTGTAAAGTTCTTGTGAATATTTTCATTCCAAGTTCTGTGTCAAAGCCTATTAATTCTACTTCTCCATCATCCTCTATCACTTCAGTTAATTCACAATACCTTCCATTTAATTTGCATATAGCTATATCTTTAACCCTATCTTTGTAATTACCCATAATTAATTCATAAAAAGTCAGTCCTTTTTTAGCTTTAATTTTCTTATCTTTAAATTCAATCCCTCTACACTCCATACTATTCAAACCTTCCTTTATATAATTTGATTATCCCTTTAGATTTTAATTTCACAATTTGAAAATTAAGCTCTCCGTCTCTGTAAAGTCTCTTATTCTAATTGTATTCAAATATTTGGGTACCATAATAATCATTTCAAATATATTATATACACTATTTCCAAAAAAGATAAACTTTTTTGTTAAGTCTATAAAATAAAATACCAATTATAAACTTACCATGAAATGTTCTTATTTAGCATGGTTGCTTTTTTCTATGGCGAAATGTTCTTAGTTGCAGCATAGCTGCTTTTTTCTATGGTGCGTATATTAATTTTATTTTTGCAAATATTATTTTTGAGGTGATTTTTTAATGTTTGTAGTATCAATCAGAACTGCTATTTTATATTTATTGGTTGTATTAACTATGAGGCTAATGGGAAAAAGGCAAATAGGAGAACTTCAGCCTTATGAATTTGTAATAACTATTATGATTTCAGACTTAGCATCATTGCCAATGCAAGACACAAGGCTCCCATTATTATTAGGTATTATACCAATTATAACATTGCTATTTTTAAAAACACTTTTAACACAAATAGGATTAAAATTTCAATATACCCGAAAGCTCGTGGATGGAGAGCCCTGCATATTAGTCCATAAAGGAAAAATTAATTACTCAACGCTAAAAAAGCAACAATTAAATATAGATGAGCTACTAGAAGAGTTAAGACTTGCCAATTATTTTAATCTTGATGAAATTCAATATGCAATTTTAGAGAATGATGGTCAAATATCTATATTACCAACAGATTATAATTCTTCTAATGCATCAAATTCAGGAAATACTGCTCAAAATACTGAAGCAAAATTGCCCAAAGTATTAATTTCCGATGGTGAAGTAAATAAAAACTCACTAACTTCCATGAATAAAGATGAAGAATGGATATCTAATCTACTTAAAAAGCACAATATTAAATCAATAAAGCATGTCCTTATTGCTTTATATGATACAGAAGGCAAATTTAAATATCAACTTTTTGATAAATACGAAAAGGAGGATGCGCAATGAGAAATGCTATAATATCAATACTTTTGTTTCTCCTAACTATGTCATGCGTATATTTTTTAAATAAGTCTGTCATTAGCTTATGCGATAATATTGAAATGCAAACTGAAGATATCGAACTTAATATCGCAAGTGACAAAATGGAGGATGCCTATTATCAGTCTCTTGAATTATTAAATACTATTCAAGATAATAATGTTTTAACATCTCTTTATCTTAGCCATCAAGAATTTGATAATTTGCTAAATGAAGCTTTAAGGTTATCTACATATCTTGTTCATAAAGATTCAACTGAAGCGCATACATCTCTACATTTAGTAAAGCATAATACTGATCATCTAAAGAAGTTACAAGCTCCAAATTTCGAGAATATTTTCTAATAGAACATTGACATGCAAACTTTTATTATATATACAAAAATTTCGCATATATAAACATTCACTTTATTCGCACAATTATGCACCACAATAATCCATGCATAAAAACTAGTGCTATTTGCATAAATTATTGTTTTTTCTGCATAAACATTATTTTTTAATGCATATTTTTAATATTTTTATGAATATTTTTTCATTTTATACTTGATTATTCTTTTGCAAAACTGTATAATTATAAACATCAATTAGGTATTATAAATCAGATTAATTTATTGATTATATTTAAGAAAATAGCATTGCATGTATGCTTATGCATTTTATATGATTATTTAGGAGGGCTTTTAAAATGATAAAATATAACAAAGTAGTTTTAGCTTATTCAGGAGGACTAGATACATCGATTATTATCCCATGGCTTAAAGAAAATTACGGGTGTGAAGTAATTGCTGTATGCGGAAATGTAGGACAAAAGGACGAGCTTGATGGATTAGAAGAAAAAGCAATAAAAACAGGAGCATCAAAATTATATATTGAAGATTTAACTCAAGAGTTCGTTGATGATTATATCTTCCCTACTATTCAAGCTGGTGCTATATATGAAGGTAAATATCTTCTTGGGACCTCATTTGCTAGACCAATAATCGGAAAAAGGTTAGTTGAAATTGCTAAAGCAGAGGGCGCAGATGCAATTTGTCACGGATGCACAGGTAAAGGAAATGACCAAGTAAGATTTGAAATGGCAGTTAAAGCATTTGCTCCAGAAATGCCAATAATTGCTCCATGGAGAATTTGGGATATTAAATCAAGAGAAGATGAAATAGATTATGCAGAGGCTAAAAATGTTCCATTAAAAATCAACCGTGAAACAAATTACAGTAAAGATAAAAACATCTGGCATTTAAGCCATGAAGGTTTAGATTTAGAATTTCCTGAAAATGAACCACAATATGATAAAATTTTAGAACTTTGCAAAACTTTAGAGGCAGCTCCAAATGAGGCAACTTATATAACATTATCGTTTGAAAATGGAATTGCCATTGCTTTAAATGGTAAAAAAATGAACAGCGTTGAATTACTAGATGAATTAAATAAAATCGGTGGAGAAAATGCTATTGGTATAACTGATATGGTAGAAAACAGACTTGTTGGTATGAAATCAAGAGGTGTCTACGAAACTCCAGGCGGAACTATTCTTTATAAAGCACATAAAGATCTAGAAGAACTTTGCTTAGATAAGGAAACAGCTCATTATAAAGAGCAAATTGCTTTAAAATTTGCTGATTTAGTATATAACGGTCAATGGTTCACTCCTCTTAGAGAAGCATTAACTGAATTCGTTAATAAAACTCAAGAAACAGTTACAGGAGAAATTAAATTAAAATTATACAAAGGAAATATTGTCAATGCCGGCATGACTAGCCCATACTCACTATATAGCGAAGAATATGCAACTTTTGGAGAAGATGGAGTATACGATCAAAAGGATTCTGCTGGATTCATTAATCTATACGGTCTTCCAACAGTTGTAAAAGCTAAAATGCAAGAAAAAATTAAGAAAGAGGAAATGTAATGAAGCTTTGGGGCGGACGATTCAAAAAAGGCACTGACAAATTAGTTAATGATTTTAATTCTTCTATAAATGTTGATAGCAGAATGTATAAAGAAGATATTGAAGGCAGTCTAGCTCATGCTTCCATGCTTGGAAATCAAAATATAATTTCTAAGGAAGCTAGTGATAGAATTACTTCTGGTCTTCTAGAAATATTAAAAAGAATGGATAATGGAGTTATAGAAATTGATGAAACTTCTGAAGACATTCATAGTTTTGTTGAAGGTACTTTGACATATTACATTGGTGAATATGGAAAAATGCTTCATACTGGAAGAAGCAGAAATGACCAAGTAACTTTAGATTTAAGATTATATTTAAAGAAAGCTATAACATCATTAAAACAAGATATAATAGCTTTGGAAGAAGTTCTTTTAGAAAAAGCTAATGAAAACATAGGTACAATAATGCCTGGATATACTCATATGCAAAAGGCTCAGCCAATTACATTTGCTCATCATCTTTTAGCTTATGCTGAAATGTTTAAAAGAGATCTAGGAAGACTTTCTGATTGCTATAAACGTGTTGATGAGATGCCACTTGGATCTGGAGCACTAGCAACATCCACATACCCTATTGATAGAGAAGCTGTTGCTCGTGATCTTGGTTTTTCAAAGGTTACACTAAATAGTTTAGATTCTGTCTCTGATAGAGATTATGCTATCGAAACACTTTCTTGCCTTTCAATGATAATGATGCATTTATCAAGATTTTCAGAGGAAATAATTCTTTGGTGTACTAATGAATTTAGCTTTATCGAACTTGATGATGGTTATAGCACTGGAAGCAGTATTATGCCTCAAAAGAAAAATCCTGATGTTGCAGAATTAGTTAGAGGTAAGACTGGTAGGGTTTATGGCGATCTTATGACTTTACTTACTGTTATGAAAGGAATTCCTCTCGCTTATAATAAAGATATGCAGGAAGATAAAGAAGCTCTATTTGATGGATTAGATACAGTTATTCTTTCACTTAAAACTTTCTGTGGAATGATTAAAACAATGAAAGTTAAGAAAGAAAATATGAGAAAAGGTGCTGGTCTTGGATTTACTAATGCTACAGACGTAGCTGATTATTTGGTAAAAAAAGGTATGCCATTTAGAAATGCTCATGAAGTAGTCGGAGAAATAGTCCTTCAATGTATTAAAGATAACAAAATGATTGAAGAATTAACTATGGAAGAGTTTAATAGCTTTTCTCCTTCATTTGAAGAAGATATTTACCACGCTATAGATTTACTTACTTGCGTAGAAGAGCGTAAAGTTATAGGTGGTCCTTCTACAGAATCAGTAAAAATTCAAATTGAAGCATTAAAAAATTTTATATCAGAAAATAAGGAAGTCTAATAAGATTAGTAATTATAAAGAAAAAATTTAATATTTTTTCCTTATAATAATAGCAGCCGTAACATTCTCAGATAACGGCTGCTAAGTCTTAGACTAAGTACTCCTTAAGTGTACATTATAATATTCCTTGAGGTATATGTTTAACTAAGATTCAGATGGAAATCCTCCTCTGAATCAAGTTCTACT
This sequence comes from Clostridium sp. YIM B02500, assembly GCF_022324665.1. Classification (NCBI taxonomy): domain Bacteria; kingdom Bacillati; phylum Bacillota; class Clostridia; order Eubacteriales; family Clostridiaceae; genus Clostridium; species Clostridium sp. YIM B02500. The sequence continues at coordinate 13,793 of NZ_JAKGTE010000048.1, forward strand.
TCATAAAAACTTTCAATTGTCTATGAAATTTCTAACACGAAATTTTATAGACAATTGAAATACTATAGCTAAGAATTAATATACAGAAAATAAATAATATTATTTTGCAATAATCAAATAACAAGGGGGCTATTTAAAATTGGTTAAAATCGGAATAATTGGTGCCACAGGATATGTAGGCGCTGAACTCTTAAGATTATTATTATCTCACCCAAAGGTTGAAGTTGCAGCTTTAAGTTCAGTTTCTTTTGAGGGGCAAGAGATTAGCAATATATATAAAAATTTTTTAAGCAAAACAAATCTAATTTGTGAGTCTGCACATGATGTTGTTGAAAAGTGTGATGTAATCTTCACCGCCCTACCTCATGGATTAAGTGAAGATATTGCTAAAAAAGCGCTAGACAACAAGAAGGTCTGTATTGATATGGGTGCTGATTTTAGATTATCTAGCGAAAAAGAATATGAAAAGTGGTATGGAAAGAAATTCACACAACCTGAAATACATACAGAAAGTGTTTATGGCCTTCCAGAATTAAATAGAGATAAGATCAAAGAATGTTCTTTAATTGCTAATCCTGGTTGTTATCCAACAACTATAGAATTAGGACTAATGCCGTTACTTAAAAATTCATTAATAAAATTAGATAATATTATTTGTGATTCTAAATCTGGAACTACAGGCGCTGGAAGAGGATTAACTTTAAATACTCACTTTCCAGAAGAAAATGAAACTTTTGCTCCATATAAAGTAGGTGCTCATAGACATACACCTGAAATCGAGGAAACATTATCTTCTATGGCAGAAGATAATGTAAATGTAACATTCACTCCTCACCTACTCCCAATCAATAGAGGAATAGTTTCAACAATTTACTGCATTCCAAGAGATAAAGTAAATCTTGAAGAAATTCATAAACTATATACAGAATTTTATAAAGCTGAACCTTTCGTAAATGTACTTCCACTTGGTGATACAGCTTCAATAAAAAACGTACGATTAACAAACGATTGCCATATATCTCTACATTTAAATCATAGAGAAGATCAAATTATTATTGTTAGTACTATAGATAACATGATTAAAGGTGCTGCCGGACAAGCAATTCAAAACATGAATATAATTTTAGGTTTTAATGAAGCAGAAGGTTTAAATCTAATTGCACCAGCTTTTTAATTCATATCATTTTTAAATACTAAAAACTTTAACATATTTAATTATTAATTATGCATTGTGCATCGAGCACTGTGCATTGACTAAGGGGGTTATAAATTTGGATATAAAATATATAGATGGCGGAGTTACAGCTCCTAACGGTTTCTTAGCTTCTGGGGTACACTGTGGATTAAAGCAAGGAAGCTTAAAAAAAGATTTAGCTTTGATTTATTCAGAAGTTCCTGCTGCTGCAGCAGGAATGTATACTAAAAATAAAGTTAAAGGGGCTCCTATTTACGTTACAAAAGAGCATTTATCAAACAAAAGAGCACAAGCAATAATAATAAATAGTGGCAATGCAAATACTTGTAATGGTGATGATGGTTTAATTAAGGCAAAAAAAATGACTTCATTGCAAGCTAATAAACTAAACTTAAAAGCAGAAGATGTTTTAGTTGCATCTACGGGAGTAATTGGGGTTCCTTTAAATATAGATGCTATTAAAGACGGTATTCCAATGCTTACTGAAAAGTTATCAAAGGAAGGTTCTAATGATGCATCTTTAGCTATAATGACAACAGATACTTTTCAAAAGCAACTAGCTGTAGAATTTTATATAGGTGATAAGAAAATTACTATGGGGTCGATGGCAAAAGGTTCAGGTATGATTGAACCAAACATGGGAACAATGCTTTCCTTCATTACAACTGATCTTTCTATTACTCCAGAATTGCTACATGAAGCACTACAATCGAGTGTTGGAGTAACTTATAACAGAGTCAGCGTTGATGGAGATACAAGTACTAATGATATGGTATTAATTTTAGCTAATGGCTTAGCTGAAAATCCTACTATAACTGAAAAAGATGAAAGTTATAATACTTTCTTAAATGCCCTTACTGAGTTAAATACAATTATGGCTAAAAATATAGCTAAAGACGGTGAAGGTGCTACAAAACTATTAGAATGTCAAATAATCGGTGCAAAGAATGAAAAAGATGCAGTTGTTTTAGGTAAAAGTGTAATAAACTCTAGTTTAGTAAAGACTGCAATGTTTGGTAGCGATGCGAACTGGGGAAGAATTCTTTGTGCACTTGGATATGCAAATATTGATTTCGATCCCGAAAAAGTTGATGTTGCCTTTGAAAGTAAGGCTGGCTCAATAAAAGTTTGTGAATCTGGCAGTTCTTTACCCTTCGATGAAGATATTGCAAAAAAGGTTCTTAGCGAAAATGAAATAGTTATTAAAGTTAACTTATCCTTAGGTGATTATAGTGCTTATGTTTGGGGCTGTGACCTAAGTTACGAATATGTAAAAATAAATGGTGATTACAGAAGTTAATCTTAGATTATAAATATATTTTAAACTTATTCCAATGTACAGTTCTTAATATGTTAATTATGAACTGTACATTCTAAATTGACTGGGGGTATTAACTTGTTGAATCATACTGAAAGAGCTGAAGTCTTAGTTCATGCACTGCCTTATATACAACGTTACCGTGGAAAAATAATAGTTGTAAAATACGGTGGAAATGCAATGATAAGTAATGAACTTAGAGAAACAGTAATAAATGATATTATATTAATGAAATGTGTTGGAATTGAACCAATTGTAGTACATGGTGGCGGTCCTGATATTTCAGATTTATTAAATAGATTAAATCACAAAAGTGAATTTATTAACGGCTTAAGATATACTGATGATATTACCATTGAAGTAGTTCAAATGGTTTTAGGCGGAAAAGTAAATAAAAATTTAGTTTCTTTAATAGAGAAATTTGGAGGAAAGGCCATTGGCTTATGTGGAATGGATGGCTCTCTTTTAAAAGCTAAAAAAATAGAATCTGATAACGACTTAGGGTATGTAGGTGAGATAACTAAGGTTAATACAGAAATATTAAAAACTACCATAAGTTCAGGATATATACCTGTTGTTGGTAGCGTAGCCTTAGGAGAAGATGATAATAAGGCATATAATATAAATGCTGATACTTGCGCAGCAAAAATTGCATCAGCATTAAAAGCTGAAAGATTAATACTGCTTACTGACGTTCCAGGAGTTATGAAAGATCCAAAAGATATATCTACTCTAATTAGCACATTAAGATTACATCAAATACCCAAATTATGCCTTGAAGGGATAATAAAAGGTGGAATGATTCCTAAAATTGATTGTTGCGTTGAAGCAATTAGAATGGGTGTTGAAAAAGCAACTATCCTTGATGGACGTGTACCTCATTCTATTCTTTTAGAGTTATTCTCTAATGAGGGTATCGGAACAATGATTTATTAATCAAAATATTAAAATATTTTAGAAACTTCAAATAAATTTCTCTAATAATAGTTAATGATCTAAAGTTTATACTAGATATTATTAACTATTGAATAATTTAAAGGGGGCAATTTTATGTCATATGATTTTAACGAAGCAAAAGAACACGTTGTTAATAGCTATGGTCGTTTAGATCTTATACTCACTCACGGCGAAGGTGTTTATCTTTATGACCAAGATGAAAATAAATATTTAGATTTTACAAGTGGAATTGGTGTCAGCAGCTTAGGATATGGACATGAAAAATGGGTTAAAGCTACTAGTAATCAATTAAAAACACTTGCTCATACATCGAACATATTTCATACTGAACCAAGTTTAAAACTTGCTAAAGAATTAACTGAAAAAGCCAACATGAGTAAAGTCTTTTTTGCTAATTCTGGCGCTGAAGCTAATGAAGGATCAATTAAACTAGCTAGAAAATACAGTTACGACAAATATGGTGCTGGAAGAAGTAAAATTCTTACTCTAATTCAATCATTTCACGGTAGAACAATAACAACCCTAAAAGCAACTGGTCAAGAGAAATTTCATAAGTACTTCTACCCTTTTACAGAAGGTTTTGATTATGTAAAAGCAAATGATATAGAAGACTTTAAAGCTAAGCTTACAGATGATGTTTGTGCCATAATGCTCGAAGCAATACAAGGTGAAGGTGGTGTTATCCCTCTTGATACAAAATTCGTTCAAGAAGTAGTAAAAGCGTGTAATGAGAAAGATGTTCTTGTAATATTTGACGAAGTTCAATGTGGTATAGGTAGAACAGGTAAAATGTTTGGGTATAATAATTTCAATGTAGAGGCTGATATAGTCTCTGTAGCAAAAGGCCTTGGTGCAGGACTTCCTATAGGCGGAATACTTTGTTCCTCTAAAGTTGCAGATGTATTCAAGCCTGGTGATCATGGCTCAACTTTCGGAGCAAATCCTGTTGTATGTTCTGGTGCTTTAGTTGTTCTTGAAGAGATTTGTAATGAACAATACTTTGAGAAAATATATAAAAGAGGATTATTTGTAAGAGAGATAATAGATGAAGCTAAAAATCCTCAAATTGTAGATGTACGTGGTATGGGATTAATGATCGGAATAAAGGTAAAATGTGATCCCGCTCTAGTCCAAAAAGAGGCTATAAAAAAAGGATTATTAGTACTTACAGCCGGTAAAGATGTTGTTAGACTTCTCCCACCACTTACTATAACTGAGAAAGAATTAAAAGTTGGTATAGACATTATTCTTGAAATTTTATCTAGCCTTAAGTAAATTTTACTTTGGTATGAATATAATCTTTATCGTATCTTTTGGATTTTCTCCCTAACTGCTCATTTTTCACTTTCTTATTGTTTGGAGGCATATATATGAAAAAAGACTTACTAAAAATGGATGATCTTTCTAAAGAGGAAATTCTGGATATTTTAAATTTAGCAGATCAGTTAAAATACGAACAAAAACATGGCATAGAACATCATCATCTTAAAGGTAAAAGTTTAGGAATGATTTTTGAAAAATCATCTACTAGGACCAGAGTTTCCTTTGAAGCCGGCATGTATCAATTAGGTGGAAATTCACTTTTTTTGACTGATAGAGACATGCAAATTGGTCGTGGTGAGCCAATTGAAGACACTGCTAGAGTTCTTTCTAGATTTATACAAGGCATAATGATTAGAACTTTCTCACAAGATGAGGTTGAAAAATTAGCTAAATATGCATCAATTCCGGTTATAAATGGATTAACAGATGAAGAACATCCTTGTCAGGTACTAGCTGATTTAATGACGATAAGGGAAAATAAAAATATATTAGAAGGTCTAAAAGTTGCTTTTATTGGCGATGGTAACAACATGGCCAATTCTCTAATGATTGGCTGCCTAAAAGTCGGCATGAATTTTGCAGTTGCATCTCCTGAGAATTATACTGCATCTAAGAAATACCTTAATAGAGCTAAAGAGATCGCAGAAAAAGAAGGCGTTACTTTTACAATTACTACATCTCCACTTGAAGCTGCTAAAGATGCTGATGTTATAATTACTGATGTTTGGGCTAGTATGGGCAGAGAAGGTGAGGCTAATGAGAGGATTAAAGCCTTTGAAGGATTCCAAGTTAATAAAGAATTAATGACTATTGCTGATAAAAATGCTATGGTGCTTCATTGTCTTCCTGCTCATAGAGGAGAAGAAATTTCAGCTGAAATTTTAGAAGAACATGCTGATTCAATTTTTGATGAATCTGAAAATAGATTACATGCCCAAAAAGCTGTCCTTGTTAAATTAATGAAATAATAAAATTATAGTTAATAGAAAAATGATATACTTGTTTACTTCGATTGCTAAAAAAAATTGCAAAGAATTTCTATCATTTCAAGATAAAAAATTTTTCAACTCACATACGTTCAAACAGTAAAAGTTTTTTATCTTGAAATAATGAAACTCTAATATTTTTTTTCTGATGCACTCTGCGCAAACAAGTATATCATTTTTTTATATTTACACATAATTTAAATATTTATTTTATAAATTATTATTAATTTTACAGGCGTGATGATAAAATATAATTATATGAATAATTGATTTTTAATTTAACTAATGATAATTTACTCAACATATATTTTTAGAGGAGATAATATGGATATGGATTTAAAAGAAAAAGTAAAAAAACTCCCTTCTTCACCTGGTGTATATCTTATGAAGGATTCACTGAATAACGTTATTTATGTTGGTAAGTCAAAGAACTTAAAAAGTAGAGTTGGATCATATTTTATAAATTCTAAATCTCATTCTCCTAAAATTCTTAAGTTAGTTCAAAATCTCAAGGATTTTGAGTATAAAATTACTGATACTGAATTTGAGGCCTTTTTGCTTGAATGTGAATTAATAAAGAAAATTAAGCCTGCTTATAATAGGCTAATGAAAAATCCTAAGTCATATTCTTACATAAAAATAGTTCTTAACGAAAAATATCCGAATATTGAAATATCTCATGAATCAAATGAAACGGATGGAAACATTTATTTTGGTCCATATTCAAGAAAAAACATTGCTGAAAAAGGACTTTATGGTATTAAAGAATACTGCAAAATACAATGCAGTATTAATCAGCGAAAAACTTCATCCTGTTTTAACTACTCTCTAGGATTATGTATTGGAATGTGTTTAGATACTACACCACGAGAAGAGTATCTTAATATATTAAATAAAATAATAAATCTTCTTAATGGTAATGATAAAATCATTCTCCAGGAAATGGAACATATAATGAATAGCGCTTCTGAAAAATTTGATTTTGAAACTGCCGCTAAATATAGGGATTACATAAGCTCAGTAAATTATTTGCTAGAGAAAATTAAAATTATCGAATTTACTAAAAAGAATAGAAATATTGCTTTGCTTGAATATTTAGATAATGACAGAGTTAAATTTTTTCTTATTAGAGGAAATAAGATACTATTTAGTGAAAAATATATTTTAAAAAACTTTGATTTAGAAGCATTCAAAGGTATTCTTAAAGATAATATTTTATTTTACTTTAACAATGGAGATGTTCCAATAGAAATTGGAAAAGAAGAAATCGATGAATCTCAAATAATTTACACATATTTAAAAAATAAATCTAATAGCTGCAAACATATTATAATTCCAGAGGAATGGTTAAGCGTTCCAAATAATTATATAAATATACATAATATCCTTAATAAATTGTTACCTAGTATAAAAAATGATACCTAATAATAAAATTGTGCCTACTTGTTCGTAATTGTACAAGTAGGTATAATTATTATACTAAGTTCATTTAACTAAGTATAATAATTTATAAAAGGAGATTTTAACTATGGAATTACTGAAAGCAATCGCAATGCGTAAATCTACTAGAAGCTATAAATCTGAGCAAATCAGTGATGAATCTTTAAATACTATTATTAATGCTGGCTGTGCAGCACCAGTAGGGATGGGTGCATATAACTCAGTTCATCTAACTGTTATTCAAAATTCCGACTTATTAGATAAAATTACAGCAGTTACTGCAAAAGTATTTGGAAATCCAAATATGAAACCATTTTATGGTGCTCCTACATTAGTAATTGTTTCTGGGAAACCAAATGAGAAAGCTCCAGCTATCGAAGTAGCTAACGCTGCATGTATAGTTGAAAACATGTCTCTTGCTGCTACTGATTTAGGAATCGGTAGTGTCTATTTATTAGGTTTTCTATTTGCTCTTTCTAGTGATAAGGATCTTCTAAAAGAATTAAACTTACCAGAAGGTTTTGTACCAGCAGCTGCATTAGCATTAGGTTATCCAACTGAACCTCTAACAAAAGAAAAAGACTTAAAACAAACTATTCAAATAAACACAATAAAATAATAATTAAGACATAACATGAACTTCAATTCAATAGTGGATTATTAAAAATTTCATATAAATTTGTTCGATTAAATAGTGAGGTGTGAAAATGAAAGTATTACTTATTAATGGTAGTCCAAAAGCTAAAGGATGTACCTATACCGCTTTATGTGAAGTAGCCGGTGAATTAGAAAAAGAAAATATTGAAACAGAAATCTTTCAAATAGGAAATAAACCTATTAGTGGCTGTATTGGTTGTGGTGGCTGCTATAAAAGTGGTGAAGGCAAATGCGTATTTAGTGATGATATCGTAAATATCGCTTTAGAGAAAGCAAAAGAAGCTGATGGATTTATATTCGGTTCACCTGTTCATTACGCAGCTCCGTCAGGTTCAATTACATCTTTTTTAGACCGATTCTTTTATGCTGGAAATTGCTTTGCACATAAACCTGGTGCTGCAGTTGTAAGTTGCCGTAGAGGTGGGGCTGCTTCAGCTTTTGATCAATTAAATAAATATTTTACTATTTCGAATATGCCGGTTGTTTCTTCTCAGTATTGGAATATGGTTCATGGCAATACTCCTGAAGAAGTTAAACAAGATTTAGAAGGAATGCAGACAATGAGAATGCTTGGCAAAAATATGGCATGGCTTTTAAAATCCATAGAAGCTGGTAAAAAAGCAGGTATTTCATTACCTGAAAGTGAACCTAGAGTTGCAACTAATTTTATTAGATAACTCTATTTTAGAAAAAGGATTTAATAAAAGATGTATTTTCTTAACTTTTATTAAATCCATCTTACACTTATCAATTAATTAAATATATATATTACAATTAAGCTTCTGTACTCTATTTTTAATTTATTGCTTCTTTATTAAAGTTTTAAATATAAACATACTAACACAACATATAACTTCTTTAACTATACTATATTTCTAGTTTCTACCTTAATCCCTATCTTATAATTGTTTCCCGTTAGTAGAAATTACATTTTTAAACCACTCAAAGCTCTTTTTCTTATACCTTTTTAAATCTCTCAAATCTGATTCATCACGATTTACAAATATAAATCCATACCTTTTTTTCATCTCACCTTGTGAACTTAAAATGTCAGTGCATCCCCAAGTTAGGTATCCTATAACCTCAACGCCTTCTTCCATAGCTAATTTCATTTGCTTTATATGTGCTCTCAAATAATCTATTCTATAATCGTCCTCTACAGTTTTATTTTCATTCAATTCTTCTCTAACACCAATCCCATTTTCAGTTACAAAGATTGGCATTTTATATCTTGCATATATCTCTTTTAAAGCTATTCTAAAACCTATAGGATCAATAGCCCATCCCCATTCATTTTTCTTTAATATTGGATTTGGTGTAATTCCCTTTATTATACTCTCCTCATCTTCCGGATCATCTTTTACAGTTGAACTTTGATAATAACTAAATGTCAAATAGTCCACTGTATTTTCTTTTAATAACGCTTCATCTCCGTCTTCGAATATTGGCTTTATGTCTCTACTTTTCCACCTACTTGTTATATATGTTGGATATTTACCATTAACAAATACATCAAAATAGAGATCATTAAATAGCTCTTTTACTTTTAAGTTTGCTAATGCATCTTTAGGTTTACATGTCATTGGATATGTTGTCATATAAGTAACCATTCCACCCATTTTTCCATCTGGAATTATTTTATGCATCAGTTTAGTTGCTTTAGCATGAGCTATAAATACATTGTGACATACTTGATAAGCCAAAGCTTCTTTATTAACATTATTACTTACTTTTACTCCCCACAACTCCAAACGTGGAATAACTAAATTTTGTTCATTGAATGTTATCCAGTATTTTACTTTGCCTTTAAATCTCTCAAATACTACTCTTACATATTTCTCAAATAAATCTACAACCTTTCTTGATGCAAACCCATTATATTTTTCTGCTAACGCCTCTGGTAAATCAAAATGGTATAGTGTTATAACTGGTTCTATTCCATTAGTTAATAATTCATCAAATAAATCATTATAAAATTTTATCCCTTCTTCGTTAACTTCACCTTCTCCATCTGGAATAATTCTTGTCCACGAAATACTTGTACGATAACTATTTATTCCTAGCTCATTAAACAATGCTATATCTTCTTTATATCTATGATAGAAATCAATGGCTACTTCCCAATTAGAAAAACCTTCTTTTATTTCTCTTTTATCTACTATAGAAATTCCTTTTCCACCTTCATTCCATGCTCCCTCACTTTGAAATGATGTAACCGCACTTCCCCAAAAAAAATCATCTGGAATTATGCTTTCATTTTTTTTATTCATAAATTACCATCTCCTCTTATCTTTATATAAAACATTTAATACTTTAATCACATTTTATATTTATTAAACCTAACTTTCATCACCTGTCTATACAACAATTTTTTTGATTATGCTATAATATACTTAAATATTTTGTGTTTATTACGAGGTGAGTAAATTTGAAAAGTGATTATATTATTAACGACTTGATTGAAAAAATTACTTCTGGAAAGCTTTCAGTATCATCTCGTATTCCATCTGAAACTCAGCTAGCAATCAAATATCAATGTAATAGGCATACTATAAGAAAAGCAATAGCTCATTTAATTGAAAGGTCATATTTGATTAAATCAATTGATGGCTCAACTTATGTTAATGATGTTAATCATTATAATAACAGCATTCTTTTTTTATCCTCTCTTTCTGATTACTACAATTCGGATAATATAAAATCAAATGTTAATGAATTTAAACTTATTGATTCATCTGAGAAACTTAGCAAATTATTGCAGGTAGAAGTAAATTCTCATGTTTGGCTTATAAAAAGAGTTCGTTATATAGAGTCCCATCCTATTCATACAGAAGAGATTTACATGCCATACTCCCTATTTCCAAACCTTAAGACAGAAGATTGTGAATCTAGTTTACTTTCGTATATTGAGTCCCAATATGATTATAAAATTAGTCACGGTATTAGAACTGTGAGCCCTACAAAATTAAATGAATATGAGAGTAATTTATTAGATTTACCCAATGAGTCTGTTGTAATGCAGATTGAAAATATAGGGTATTTGACTAATAGTAGAATATATGAATATTCTATAAGTAAATCTAGAGAAAGTAAGTTTCAATATTATTGTAGGCGATAAAACTAATATTGTATAAATCCGTATTATTAAAAAATTTAGAATAAAAATATCCTTCAAATACTTAATCCCAAAGTTAAGCATTTAAAGGATATCTTTATTTTATTTACTATATATGTTCTAAAAATCTAATTTACTAATATTTATCTTAGACTATCAGATACCATCTCAAATAATTTTGTAAAGAATGAATTATATTATTTAGAAATTATATTTTTTTCATTTTAATCTATTTCTTACTACATTTTTTACATTGGCTTTTTTGATTATTATTTCGCTTTGATTCGTTGTCATCTGCAACTTCTTCTGAAAATTCTGTCATCAGTTTTGAACGGTTCATTTTATTGCTAACTCTTGCATAGCTATTTTTATTCTTTTCAGTGTTCCTAAAATATTTCATTATCATATAAATTGATGAAAATAGAGCTATCATTATCAGTCCTACTATAAGTCCTGGTGCTTGATCAGATATAAGAGGCATACTAAAAATAACAACAATCATACTTATTAGTCCAATCCAAGATGTATACGGAAATCCAGGCATTTGACATTTCCCATCTGGAGGACATCCATTTCTTTTACGGAATCTTATATGCGTTGCCATAATTACTGCGTAAGTAAAAAGTAGCGAAAATCCACTTGCCGTTACTAGAAACAGATATATTCTAGGAAATAGTAACCCAAATCCTAATCCTAAAAGCATTGAAATTCCGGAAAATACTATAGCCTTGTAAGGAATATCACCTTTATCCTTCAAAAACTTAGGAGCATCACCTTCATCTGCAAGTGATCTTAGCATTCTTGCAATCCCAAACATAGAAGCGAGAGATGCAGAAAGTATAGCTGTAATAAGTACTAAATTAATTACATTTCCAGCCCATGTAATTCCCAATCTATCAAGAGCCGCAACCATTGGACTTATATTTTCGCTTAAATCTGCGGTAGGAATTAAAGGAAGTAATGCTATAAGAGAAATTATGTAGAGTGATATAAGACTTACAACTGTATAATTAATTGCTTTTGGTATTGTTTTTCTTGGATCATCAGCTTCTGAGGCTGCTAATCCTATTATTTCAAAACCAGCATAAGCAAATACTACTATAAGCATTCCTCCTGCAATACCTCCTATGCCACTTGACATAAAAGGCTCTCTCATAAGCTCTCCTGCTCCTACCGCTGTTCTTCCCGGAATTATTCCAGTAACAAGTAGAAAAGATATAATTATAAATGAAATTATTACAAAAAGTTTTATAGCTGAAAGACCACTAGTGAGCTTACTTAATTTATCAGCCCCTAAAAGATTAAGCAAAGTTACACCAACAATAATTATAGTTCCTCCTATAGCTATTGATATATTCGGAATCCATTCATTCAATAAAATTGATACAGCAGTAGCCTCACTAGACATTGAAAGCACCATACCAATCCAGTAAACCCAGCCAACAACAAATCCTGTTCCAGGCCCAAAAGCTTCTGATGCAAAAGTCCTAAAAGATCCTGAATGTGGATTTGCAACAGTCATTTCAGATAAAGCATAAAGTATAAAGTATACTAAAATTCCTCCCAATATATAGGATATCAAAACAGATGGTCCTGCAGCATTAATAGCCACCGCTGAGCCAAGAAAAAACGATCCTCCTATTATGCTTCCCAAAGCCATCATTGTGAGCTGCCAAGCAGATAATCCTTTGTTTTTTTTCTTCATAAATATTCTCCTCCGTACTAAAACACCTAAGAAAGCAAATAAAAGTATTTGCAAATTTCTTAACGATGTACTAAATAACTTCTAGAATATTATTCCTCAAAATTCATATAACATGTACTTTATCTAAATATAAAATTTTATATCTATTATTTTATTTAAAATAAGTTTTAAATATGTAAATTAAATCTATCTAAAAATAAAAGATAAAAGTTAATGCTGGTAACTAGCACTAACTTTTATCTCATCCAAAATTAAATGTAAAACTTAATTATTTAATTCTAATTATTTTCTTCTATTTTTCCTACTATAAATATATATGATAATGCTCCTATTAAAGCTAAAATACCTATCAAAGCTATTGCTGGAGTAAAATTACCTCCTGATACAATAATACCTATCACGATTGGAATTACTATTGATGATAATGCTCCAGTGCAGTTAAATACCCCACCTGCTAATCCAACTAAATTTTTAGGTGCCAATAATGATACAAATATCCAAGTAATAGTTGCTAGCCCATTGCCGAAAAATGCTATAGCCATGAACATTACTATTAATGGAGTGCTATCAACAAAATTTGCTCCAATTATAGTTGTTGTTAATAATAATCCAATAATTATTGGGGTTTTCCTTGCTACTCCCATAGAGACTCCCTTTTTTATAAGTTTATCTGATACAAAACCTGAAACTAAAACTCCACAAAATGCAGCCAAATATGGTACTGATGACACAAAACCTGATTTTATAAAACTTAAATGTCTATATTCTACAAGATATGTTGGAAACCAGGTTAAGAAAAACCAAAATGTTGATGATATAGTGAATTGACCAATATATATTCCTATAAGCTTACGGTTAGAAAACATCATCTTTAAATCACTAAATTTGAATTGAGATTTTTCCTTAGCAGTCGAATTATCTACATCCTCATCTTCTACTATACCTCCACCTTCTTTGATATAATTTAGCTCAGCATTATTTATACGTTTACTTTTACTTGGATCTCTGTATAATGCATACCAAACAATTGACCATGCTATCCCTACAAGTCCTGTAAGTATAAATAAGAATTTCCAACCAAACTTATCCTCTAATATAAATAGTAATGGACTTACAAATGCCAATCCAACAAATTGAGCTGAAGAGTATATTGCAATAGCAGATGCTCTTTCATTTGTAGGAAACCAACTTGATGCCACTTTATTGCTTGCTGGCATAACTGGTGCTTCAAAACATCCTATAGATAAACGTAAACCTAAAAGTGATCCAAATCCACCTACAATACTTTGTAACAATGTAGCTAATGACCATATAAATAAACTACATGCATATACAACACGAGGCTTAAATCTATCAACTAAGTATCCGCTAGGTATTTGCAATGCAGCATATACCCATCCAAACGCTGAAAATATTAATCCCATTTGAACAGTTGATAATTTCAAGTCTTTCGACATATGAGATGCTGCTACAGATATATTTGAACGATCCATATAATTTATTACTATATTTATAAATATTAGAGCTAATACTAAGTATCTTACTCTAGTTGGCTTCTCTTCAGTTAAATTAGTCTTATAATTATTATTTATATTCATACTCTTTATTCCTTCCTATCTTTAAATAAATTATTCTCTATTTAGACGAATTAAAGAAAATAGCAGTTCCAAAATATTATTATTATTTTTAATCCTAATACATAGTAGCTTGCTCTTACCTCTGGCCTTGTGATAATTTTCTGAAACAGTATAGTGGAAAATAAGCTTGTAAGATTGACTTGCTATTTTCTAATTGCGCCTTCTTAAAGCATATCTTAGTATACTCTTACCTCAATTATCTCAGCTTTCCTGCATCCATTTGTTGATTCAATGGTAACTCTAATTTTATTTGCTAAAATCTTACCTATATTTTTAAATATTTCTTTTCGCTTACGATTATTTTTCTTAGATGCAATAACTTCCCATTTGTTATCCTTCCATATGGAAACCTTATAATCTTTTACTAATTCAGGCATTACAGAAAAATCAGTGTAATGATGATGAAGATTTATAAGATCTTCGTTTACATCATCGTTAAATGTAATATGAATTTCGTTAATTTCAATATCATTTTCCCATTCAAGTTGTATCCACTCATCTGTATCTTTAATATCTTCTGATATCCACATATGAGGACCCCCATAAGGTCTTGAGTAACCATCTATAATTTTACTAGGAGAATATGCATTTGTTTCACCATGAATTCTAAAGCAAAATTCTTTTCTAGCCATTTCTTTCATAGACCACTCAACAATTGGATTTATACCAATATAATCATCAAGATTTGTATTTTCTATAGCCTTTTTAGTAAATGAAAGTACACCTGTTAATTGTTCATAAGATAAATGTATTGTAACTTTATCATTAGCCTTTACAACCAAAAATAGATTTCTTGCCACTTCTGATTCTAATACAAAGTCGCTCTTAACCCATTGATTTCTTCCTTTTTCCACTTGTACTTTTTTCTTCTTCAAAAGATTTTTAGGAATATAGTTTTCTGCTCTGCCTGTATCCCAAAGTTCTACTTCCAATGTAGTCTGTTCTAAGCTAGAAATTAGTATTTCTACATCTTCAACTCTGTTTTCTATTGGAAATAAAATTCCTATATCTGTAGTCAACCTATATTCATCGTTAGAATTTACGACTTCAATTTTCTTTAATAATGTAGATGCCATAATAGCTGCTGATCTAGCCTTATCTTTCATGTCCTCATTTTTTATTCCTATAATAGATCCATCTTGTCTTAATAAAATCTGCTGTAATTTCTTTATATGCTTCATATATAAATCCCTAGGAATAATTTTGTCTTCTACACACATTGCTGCCGCTAATCCAACAGCTTCTCCTATTGTAGCGCAAGTTGCCATAACTCTAGTTGCTCCAAAAGCTATATGTGATGCGCTAATATTTCTTCCAGCAAACATCAAATTCGATACGTTTACAGAATATGTGGAACGAAACGGTATATGAAATACTCCATCAGCTTGTATATTTCTCGAGCCACAGCTTTCCTCATATATTCCTTTCTCAGGATGAAGATCTATTGACCAACCACCAAAAGCTATTCTATCATCAAATTCGGTCTGTTCAATAATATCATTTTGATTTAAAACGTAATCTCCTATAAACCTCCTATATTCTCTTTTACCTGGAATTGACCCAACCCACTCTAATGTTAGATTGTCTGCATCATAATTTCCCGAATTTTTTATATAATCCCATATTCCATATACTAGTGTCCATAACTCATCTCTTATTATTTCATTGTCTTTTACTATATCAACTTCTCCGCCTAGTTCTATCCACCAATAGCAGCAACCTGAGTCATTGGATTTTATAACTCTATTCTTTGGAATACTGGTTTTACTTATATCTTTTGCAAAATTAGGTGGAATAAATTTAACTGGATGTCCAGCATCTTTAGTATAAAATAATATAGTACTTCCTAATAAAATTTTATCTTCTTTTTCTGGCGCCAATAATTCATTATATTCATATCTTGATTCTCTCCCTAAATTATATTTAGCACCAGCTAATGCTCCAATAAATCCATCTCCGGAACAATCTAGATATACCTCACTTTCAAATTTTGTCTTAGTTTCTGATCCAATTGTCCACCCTGTCACAGATTTTATTTTATTTTCTTTTTCTCCTTCAATTACATCGATTTCTGACACTTCTGTATTTAAAAATAAAGAAATATTTTTTTCATCTTTTACCTTTTCTAATAGTAGCATGTCCCAAAAATAGGGATTTCCATCTGGATTGCGATACTGATTTTCTAAAAACAATTCTCCCATAATTCCAGTTTCTCTGGCATATCTGTTTACTCCATGTTTTGTTGCTCCACATACCCATACACGAATTTCACTACTAGAATTTCCGCCTAAAATTCCGCGATTTTGTACTAAAGAAACACTTTTACCATTTCTAGCAGCAGAAATAGCTGCACACACACCTGCTAAACCACCACCTATTACGGTTATATCCTTTTTTACATTTTTGTAATTCATAATTCGCTCCCTTTATAGATATATTAATCCTAAATGTCTACATCTATTTAGTGTTTTAATATTTACAATGCATTGTATTATTTTTTCATAATCAGCTTTATAGGAAGACTATAGCTTATCCCACCTCTTACTGATTATATCTTTATAATATATTAGGGTGCTGATTTTTTGAATTCACTAACGTATCATCTGCATATACTTTATTTCATATATTTGATATAACAATTATTATTTACACAAAATATAAACATCTAAAAAAGGAATATTTGTAATTCACATACTCTGCAATCAAAATTTCTATATAAATACAGATATAATTACTTTAATTATTTTTTAAATGTTTACATTTCACTTCTATTTTCTTATAATTCTTCTATGGCATAATCTTCTTAGCTCTTAAAGGAGGCTTATTGATGTTTGATTTAAATAATCTTAATGTAAATATTAATCAACATATTTTTTGGGATAAAAAAGAACATTTTCTATTGGATGAAGACATAGATTCGAACTGGGTACTTTACGCTATTGAAGATGGTGAATGCAGTTACGAAGTTGAATCTCATAAAGGAAAAGGTAAATTTGGTGATATTGTAATTTGCCCACCTGGAATGATTTTCAAAAGAGAGGTCATTACCACTCTCACATTTCACTTCATAAACTTTTCGATAAATTCTGGAGATGATACTTCATCTTTTCCAGTTGGTAAAATATCTGTATCAGATTTAAAAAGACTCAATAATATGTACTACTATTTAAAACTATACAGCCATAATAACAATATTGAATTAAACCAATGGAAAAGCTCATTGATAAGCGATATTCTGAAATTATATTATATAGAAACACAGTATAGCAGCTCCCCAAAAAACTTTGTTCAGGATGAAATTATAAACTATTCATTAAAGTACTTAAATAAATATGCTTATGAATCCATTAAAATCAAAGATTTTTCAGCTTCACTGGGACTTAGTTCTGTTCAGTTTACTAGACGATTTCACAAGTGTATAGGAACCACTCCTATTGAATATATAACTTCTTTAAGATTAAGAAGAGCTCAAGTATTATTACTCAGAACCGAAGATACATTAGATTGTATTGCTTCCAAATGTGGGTATGATAACGGATTTTATCTTAGCAGGGTCTTTGCTAAGAACTTAGGGATATCGCCTTCTGATTACAGAAAAAAATACCGGTAATAAATTCATATAAAATAAGAATCTAATATATTTATATGTGGGTTGCACAATATAAATATATTAGATTCTTAAAAACTTGCTGTTAATCAGCCAGCACAAAATAAACTATTTAGAGCATTTACTTTCTCAAATATAAAGTAAATAGCAACAAATCATAGAGCCTAGCTATCTACTTTTCTATATAATTAATCACATTTTTTACTATTAAATTAATAGTTCCATCGCCGTTTCTTTGTATCTCAAACTTGCTAGGGTCGTGGTATGTCTCTTCATTTATATACAAATCAATTTGTTTATCAATATTAAGTCTAACTCTTTTTAGTTTTTTCTCAACCCAAGTTTTATCCACAGCTACTTCTTCTTGCAATCCTTGTTGTTTTATATAAGTTGAAAACTCTTCCTTCGCTTGAGGGTGATCATTAAATAATTCAGCAGAAAACTCCTCTATATTAATAGAGTCTTCTTCTTTTAATTTAGTTTTTATTGCAGTCCTAATCTCTTCTGCTCTTCCTGCATCATTTGTAACATTTTCTCTAGTCCAGTTTTCCGCTGCTTTTACAAAAGTTTTGGTCATATCTCTTTCATTTGTAACAATGCTTGCACCTAAGAATGTGTTTATAAAATAATTTGCTCCATACTCATCTTCCTTACTACCTTTTTGCTTATCTAAAATCATTAAGTTATATTTATCCTCTTCTATAATTGGTTTAATAAATGCAGCTTTTTGAATTCTTTGCCCACTTCCTGGAAGTCCTGCTGCTTGAGGTACTATCCCTATACCTATTTTCTGATCTATAAATTGAACTTCATGAGTAAAATTTTTAACATAATCCATCTTAAGTATTCCTATCATTGGACCTTGATCTGTAGTTAGAGACACTATTATTAAATCTCCAGATGGGATATTCACATTTCCTTTCATTATTATGAATAGCTGCCTAGCTAATTCTTTAGATAGTTTAACTAAATTATTGTCTACTCCAGTCAGATAATCCTGGGATACTTCTTTAACTATGTTTCTTTCTGGATTAAACTTTCCATATTTAAGTTCTTCATCCTTAAAACATTTTTCTAAATGTTTATGTAAGAAAAAATATATATCTTCATTTAATTCCAAACTATACTCGTTTAAAATAGGTTCTTCCCCATTACTATCTAATATATGAATAACTGCTTCATTTATATTAATCTCATTTATGTATTCCATATTTTCACCACCAAATAAATTTATACATTAGATATTATAAACTTTAAGTAAATTAAAAAAAAGCCTTAAAGCATACAAAAAAAATGGAAAAGAGTCTGATATAAAACTTAATTTCTTATATCATCAATCTCTTTTCCACATTTTTAAATATTCTTAATTTATTAATCAGATAATTTTCCTAATCTAATTATTGATCTTCAAATTTACTTACATAATTTTTTAAATTCATCTGCTACAAATTGCACCTGTGTTCCTACAACAACTTGTACGCTTGTTTTTCCTGGTCTTATTATTCCAGATACACCTGCTGATTTAATAACTTTTTCATCTACAGCAGCTTGATCTTTAATTTCTAAACGTAATCTAGTTACACAATTATCTATAGATACTACGTTTTCTTTTCCTCCAACACCCTTTAATATTACAGCTGCCACTTGAGTATAATCATTATTCGCAAGTTTTACATTTAGTTCTTCAGCATCATCATCTTCCCTACCAGGTGTCTTTAAATTAAATTTTGTAATTGCAAAACGGAATGTTACATAATAGATTACTGCAAATACTAAACCTATTGGGATTAACATTATTGGATTTTCTGCCATAGGAGCTTTGAAACTTAAGAACCAATCTACAAATCCAGCACTAAAGTTAAATCCAGCTCTTACTGGTAATAATGTACATACAAATGCTGAAATTCCTGTTAATCCAGCATGAAGAACATATAAACCTGGAGCTAAGAACATAAATGCAAATTCTAATGGTTCTGTAACACCTGTGAAGAATGAAGATATTGCTGCTGCTAATAATAAACCATATACCGCTTTCTTCTTCTTATCTTTAGCTGTATGGTACATAGCTAATGCTCCTGCTGGTAATCCAAACATCATTACTGGGAAGAATCCAGTCATATACATACCAGTTACTCCTTGTGTTCCTTTACCTGACCAGAAGTTACCAAGGTCGTTAATTCCAGCTACATCAAACCAGAATACTGAGTTTAATGCATGGTGAAGACCAAATGGTATTAATAATCTATTGAAGAATGCATAAATACCAGATCCAACTGCACCTGTTGATACAATAGCTTCACCAAATGCTACTAATGCACCATAAATAAGAGGCCATGCAAAGAATAATACTATAGATGCAACTATTGAATATGCTGCGGTTACAATTGCGACACATCTTTTTCCACTAAAGAATCCCAATGCATCTGGTAATTTAACACTTTTAAATCTGTTATAACAGGCTGCACCTATTAAACCTGATAAAATACCAATAAATTGTGTTTGAGTTTTAGCGAATGCTGGCGCTACCTCTTTAACATCAATCCCCTTAAACATTGCTACAGCTCCTGTAGATAATAATGTTGTAATCATAAGCCATGAAACAAGTCCTGCAAGTCCTGCTGTACCGTCATTATCATCTGACATTCCTACACCTACACCAATTGCAAACAAAATTCCCATATTGTCAATTAAAGCACTACCTGCTTTTAGCATAAAAGCTGAAGCAATGTTATTTGCTCCCCAGCCTGTAGGGTCAAGCCAATAACCAAGACCCATTAAAATACTTGCAACGGGTAAACAAGCTACTGGAAGCATTAAGGATTTTCCTAATTTTTGTAAATACTTCATCATAATAATATAATTCCCCTTCCATAATAATTAATAAAATTTATTTTAAGGATTGTTATATCCCTAAATGCATTATAATTCTTATGGACATGTATCCTTTTCAGCAAATAAAAAAGCTGAAAAGGATAAATTATATTATCCCTTTCAGCTAATGCCCTGATTTAATCGGTTACACGCCAAAGATCGTATTCTTATACACTCATATTATTCTATTTTTATTCTATAGTCAATACCCTTTTTTATTTTTTTATTGTTGACACTAATTGTATGAAATAATATAATTAGTACATAAATGTGTTACTGTTTAATCAGGCATAAGTTTGCGTAATTCGGAAACTTATGCTTTTTTATTACCAATAAATAACAGAATGAAAGGAAGTGACTGTTCCTGTTTAATCGGGAATATTAAGTATGTTTAATTTTTTTAAGAAAAATTCAAAGGACTCAAATAAAGAAGCAAAATTAGTTGCACCTATAACTGGTAAAACAATAGATTTATCAAAAGTACCAGATAAAGTTTTTGCAGAAAAAATGGCTGGAGACGGGCTTGCAATAGATACTACTGGAGATACAGTAGTTTCACCTGCTGACGGAACCTTAACATTAGTATTTAATACAAAGCATGCATTTGCAATTACTCTTGATAATGGAGCTGAGTTATTAGTTCATATAGGTATCGATACTGTTTCTTTAAATGGTGAAGGTTTTGAACAATTAGCTAAAGCTGGAACTAAAGTTAAAGCTGGGACTCCAATTATAAAAATAGATAGGGATTTTATTTTAGGAAAAGGTTTTTCTTTGATCACTCCAGTCCTTGTTACAAACATGGATATAATCAAGGATTTAAATTCAAATATTGATAAAGAAGTTGTTGCTGGAGAAGATGAAGTAATTACTTTTACTTTATATAGGTTGTTGAATAACTAATTTTTACAAATGGTTATTTAAGAAAATATTCTTAGAAATTATATATTCCAA
>NZ_JAKGTE010000049.1:0-30568 GCF_022324665.1 Clostridium sp. YIM B02500
TTCCTTCTTTTATCATTCCTTCAGCATCTTCACTTACAACTTCTCCACTTATTGGTCCATCAACTATTTCTGTTATTTCCTTAATAACTTCATTGAAGTCTCTTCCTTCTTTTGCTATTAATGATGGATTTGTTGTTACACCACATATTACTCCCATTTCATTTGCTTCTTTAATGTGTTCCACATTTGCTGTGTCTAAAAAAAATCTCATTTCCCTAACATCTCCTCTTTATATATTTTGTTTGTTATTTAGCAACAAACTATTATTTGCATATTTACCTTCCATTTAATATTTATGTTTCATAATATTAAATTTAGACATTTTCTTTTTTAACTTCAATTTTATACGTCACTTTTTAATTCATACTTATTAAGGAGAATTTACAAAGGAGTTCCAATTGCTGATTAAAAATTCTCCTTAAAAATATGTTGGTTTATACTATGATATCTTATTGTCCATAATATGCATTCGCACCATGTTTTCTAAGATAATGTTTATCTAAAAGGTGCTGTTTGACACCCTTTACATCTTTGTTTAAAGTCATTGTCTTATATGCCATTTCAGCAACTTTATCTAATACTACTGCATTGTAAACTGCTGAATTAGCATCTTTTCCCCAAGCGAAAGGGCCATGGTTTTTAACTACAATAGCTGGAACTTCTAATGGATTTTTATCTCCAATAGTTTCAACTATTACATTTCCTGTTTCTTTTTCATATTCTCCACTAATTTCTTCATCTGTTAGATCCCGAGTACAAGGAATATCCCCATAAAAATAATCTGCATGTGTTGTCCCAAAAGCTGGTATACTCATTCCTGCCTGAGCAAAAGTTGTTGCCCAATCTGAATGAGTATGAACAACGCCTCCAACACTCGGATAAGTTTTATACATAACTAAGTGAGTTGGAGTATCTGTTGAAGGTTTATACTTTCCTTCTACAACATTTCCTTCTAAGTCTACAACTACCATATCTTCTGCTTTCATGGTATCATAATCAACACCACTTGGTTTTATAACTACTAATCCAGTTTCTCTATCGATTTCACTAACATTTCCCCAAGTGTAGATTACAAGACCTTTTCTTTGAAGTTCCATATTAGCTTCATAAACTTTTTCCTTTAATTTCTCTAACATTTAAACACCCCTATCTGCTTGTTGTATGTATGTACGTACAAGCGTACATAAAAAAATAATATCTAAATATATATCATTAAAGTTTATCTTTGCTCCAGTAACTCAAAATCAAGTCATCTAAAGCAAAGATAAAATTTAAACTCTAGAACAAGAATCTCTAACAATAAGTTCAGCACTGTATGTGTATTGAGGCTTATCTATTCTTCCCTCAATCATATCTATAATGCATTTGGCTGCTCTTATTCCCATTTCTTCTTTCGGATGCTTTATTGTTGTAAGTTTAACACCTGATGAAACTGCTAAACTAGAATCATCAAAACTTACTATTGATAAATCTTTTGGTATCTCTATATTTTCTTTTCTACAATTATCTATTACCTTCAAAGCAACCTTATCATTATAGCAAACAATTGCGGTTGGTTTTTCTTCAAGATTTAAAATCTTCTTTATAAACTGGTCTATATACATCTCTTGATTATCAGTTATATATTCTCCTACTATACTTTTGTTAAAACTCAAGTCATATTCGTTTAGGGCCTTTATGTAACCCCTTCTTCTCTTTTCACCTTGTAAATCATCTGCTTTAAATAATGCAGCTATGTTTCTATGACCAAGTTCTAATAAATAATTAGTGAGCTTGTACCCTCCCTGCTCATCATCTACTACAATATATGCAGAATTTTCTTCATCACAATTAGCATTTATCGCAATATATTTTATATTGTTCTTTTCTAACTTTTTAATGCTATCATGATGCAGGTTATTTATTGTACTTTGTGCTGGTTCAACTATTAGTCCTGATATATCTTGGTTTATGATATCCTCAAAACATCTTCTTTCATTCTCAATGTCGTTGTTACTATTAAATAATAATAAATTATATCCCTTGCGTCTTAATTCTTCCTCTATACCTGATATAATTTTAGGAAAAATATAATCTGATATATAAGTTGTAAGAACAGCAACATTTTTTTTAACTTCATTAGTTTTTTTGTTAGAGTAAAAGCTTCCTTTTCCTCTTTCTTTGTATATCCAGCCTTCTTGTACTAAATAAGTAAGAGCTTGTCTTACAGTATGCCTACTTACATTAAATAAGTTGGCTATTTCATTTTCGGAAGGTAATTGGTCTCCTGCTGAAACCTTGTTTTCTTCTATTAGGCTGATATAGTAATTTTCTATTAATTCGTGCTTTGTTTCAGCTTCTTTCATCTTTTTCAACTACTTTCATCAAATAACTATGCAATAACTCCTTAAAATATAAATCGATTTCTTTAAAAGTATATTTTAAAAAGTTGTACGCACTTGATGATTTGATTATATCTCTATTCCCTATATATATCAATAGTTTTTTCTAAAATTTATTTAAACACCAAGGTTAACCATACATCATCTACTCTAATAATTTTTATCATAATCTCAAATATAAATTTCACCGCAAGGCTGTCTTTACCTAATTTAAACCATAATAATGTTTATCTGGAAAGTTAATATTTTTTATTTTTTTCATTTTGCATCTTGTATGTACAACATTATTGTATTATAATAAGCTTGTACATACATCAAAAACTTGTTTGTACTCATGAAAAGGTATACTAAATTTAGATAAGCATTTTTATTTATCCAATAGCTAGCATCCGTAGTACTCCATCTTCTTAAGTGAGAGATAACGGCCGCAAGCTCCTGGACTAGGTGCCCCTTAAGGGTATAAATTCAAGGTGGAGTTAAAATTCCACTTAAAAAGTTTCACTTTATATATTAGGAGGAATGTTAAATGTTAAAAGTAAAAAATTATGAATTTTGGTTTATTACAGGAAGTCAACATCTATATGGTCCTGAAGTAATAGAGCAAGTATCTGATAATTCAAAGATAATAGTTGATGAATTAAACAAAAAGGATTTACCTTATAAAATAGTCTTTAAAACAGTTGCTACTGATTCTCCTTCAATTAGAAAAGTATGCAACGATGCTAATAACGATGAAAACTGTGCTGGTATAATTACTTGGATGCATACATTCTCACCAGCTAAAATGTGGATTCATGGTTTAACTGAACTAAGAAAACCATTACTTCATCTCCATACTCAATTTAATAAAGAAATTCCTTGGGGAACAATTGATATGGACTTCATGAACTTAAACCAAGCAGCTCATGGAGATAGAGAATTTGGATATATTGGAGCTAGACTTGACATAGCTCGTAAAATAGTAGTTGGTCACTGGACAGATGCTTCTGTTTCTGCTGATATAGCTAAATGGATGGCTCCTGCTGTTGCATTTACTGAAGGACACAGTATTAAGGTTGCTCGTTTCGGAGATAACATGAGAAATGTAGCCGTTACTGATGGTGATAGAATAGAAGCTCAAATTAAATTTGGTTGGATAGTTGATTACTATGGAGTTGGTGACCTAGTTAAATCAATGGATGCAGTTACAGAAGATCAAATAGATGAACTTATGGCTGAGTACTCTAAATTATATGATATAGATCCTAAAGCTTCTATAGACTCTATCCGTGAACAAGCTAAAATTGAAATTGGTTTAAGAACTTTCTTGGATGCAAGAGGATATACAGCTTTCACAACTAACTTCGAAGCACTTCACGGAATGAAACAGCTTCCAGGTCTTGCTGTTCAACATCTAATGGCTGAAGGTTATGGCTTTGGTGCTGAAGGAGATTGGAAGACTGCTGCACTTCTTAGAGCTATGAAAATCATGGCTAGCGGAAAAGGTACAGGATTGATGGAAGATTACACTTATAACATGGATTCAGAAAATGGATTGATTCTTGGTGCACATATGCTTGAAATATGTCCAACACTTGCTGCAACCAAGCCAGTTATTGAAGTGCACCCACTTGGAATTGGAGGCAAAGAAGATCCAGCTCGTTTAGTATTTAAAGGTGCTTCTGGTCCAGCTGTTGCTGCTTCATTAATTGATATGGGTAACAGATTCCGTTTAATTGTTAATAGTGTTGATTGTGTTGAAGTAACTGAAGATATGCCTAACTTACCAGTAGCAAGCGTTCTTTGGAAACCACAACCATCATTAAAAGAAGGTGCTAAAGCATGGATTATGGCTGGTGGTGCTCACCATACTAGCTTCTCATTCTATGTTGATGAAGAACAATTATTAGATTGGGCTGATATGGTTGGAGTTGAATGTGTAGTAATTAATAATGACACTAAACTTTCAACATTCAAAAACGAACTAAAGTTTTCTAGTACCGCTTGGAAATTCTAATTAATAGTGCTATAAATCTTATTTATATAAAAGTGGTAAATATTGATTGATGATTTTAGAATATATTTCATTAACCTTCCAGAAAGAAATAATAGACTCTCTACAATCCTAATATTTGCCACTCCCCTTATTTGATAAAATATAAATAGGTAAAATCCGATATTCGGATTTTACCTATTTTCATTATTACCTAATATTATTCTGGCTCAATTATTGGATGTCTAAGCTCAACAATTGTCCCCTCTCCAAGAATACTTCTGTAGACTAACCCATACTCATTTCCATGTATAAGCTTTATTCTTTCATTTACATTAAAAATTCCATATCCAATCTGATTCTTATTTCCATCGTTATTATTAAGCATATTATTTATTTTATTTAATATTTCTTCATCCATACCTTTTCCATTATCAGCTACAGTAAAACATAATAAATTATTTTCAATTTTTCCTGTAATTAAAATCTTCCCATTGCCACGCTTTTCTTTTATTCCATGGTAAATTGCATTTTCAACAAGGGGCTGTAATATTAATTTTATTAACTTATAATCAAGTATTTCTTTATCAAATTGAATTTCGTAATCAAGCTTGTCTTCATATCTTATTTTCTGAATAATTAAGTAGCTTTGTACATGACTCAGTTCTTCTTTGACACTTATTATTTCTTTTCCTTTACTTAAGCTTATTCTAAGCAAGTTAGTAAAGGCTTCTATTATCTCCACTATATCTTCTTCATCATGTTCTTCTGCCATCCACCTTATCGTATCTAAAGTATTATACATAAAATGCGGCTTGATTTGAGCCTGTAAAACATTCATTTCAGCCAGCCTTTTATTTTTTTCTTCAATTTGTACTAATTTTATAAGATTATTTATTTCTCTTACCATGGTATTAAAAGAGCCGCCAAGTTCCCCTATTTCATCATTATACTTAGCATTGAATGATACTGTTAAATCTCCTTCTTGAGCTTTTCTCATTAACCTTTTTAATTTTTGAATTGGATTTACAATAGATCTTGTAAAGATTATAACTAAAATTTCAGCTATTATTAATGCCAAAATAGCTACCACAAAAGAATAATATCTTATATATTTAATAACTCGTAAACTCTCACTTTCAGGAAATACTCCAATTGTTTCCCATCCTGTATATTTTGAATCAATCTTTGTCAATTGATAATTTTCTCCATTAATATTTTTTATTATTATATCGTTGTTAATATTCTCTATCCATTCATTTTTAATTCTATATACTATATTATTAACAGGAGTATAAACAATCTCTTTGTTCATATCCATAATATAAATAAAACCCGCAGTTCCTGGTCTTGAATTCTCAATAATCTTCTTGATGGCATCTAATTTTATATCAATAAGTATTACACCTTTTATTTGGTTAGTAGATGAATCCACGACAGCTTTAGACATGGAGAAGACTTCATCAGCAGAATAGCGAAAGATATTATCAATGTTCCTACCTATTGGTTTAGTAAATAGGTGTATAGTTTCAGGCTTATTATAAGCCTTTGTATACCACTCTTCATTATATAAAGGATCTCTTGATACTCTGTTCATTACATCACTTATATAACCACCATTAGTGTTTACTACCATTATTCCAGCTATTTCCGGATTGAATTTAACAAAGTTATAAATAGATTTATACGCTTCGTCTTCAATATCAGTATCTTCAGATTTATTATCATTAAGGAATTTTATTATTCTAGGATCGATTGACATATAATTTATAATGTTTTCAGTATTATTAACATAAGATTCAATATTGCTATTTATTTGTTTTATTATTTGATTAGTGTTTTCATTTTGTGAAAAGTTAATTGAATCTTTATATAGTAAATTTCCCAAAGTAGTAATAGTAACAGTAACAATGAGGATTACTCCAAAAAAATAAAATATGAGTTTATCCCCTATGCTCTTATTCATAAAATATGTTTTTAAACTATTCACCCTATACCTCCAAAACATTTGTATAAATCATATCTATCATCCACAAATTAGCACATCTATATTTCAAGTTTTATTATTACTATACTTATAATTATCAAGCCTATATATTAAATTATAGCCCAAACTACCAATACTTGGCATATATATTTATTTAAATATATTACATTAGTTCAAAAATAAAATGAACATTTGTGCCTTCTTATTTTAAAAGATCATACAAATGCTCATTTTATTATATTAATCCATATTATATTATTTAGTTTGATTAAGAAGATGAAGAATTTTTTCGCTTTTCATCTCTAATTACAATAATTCTCTGCAATACAATAAATATGAACAATAACATTCCAACCGCTATTTTAGTCCACCATGAATTTAGTGTTCCATCAAACATTATAAGACTTTGAATAATTCCTGTAGTTAATACACCAAATAATGGTCCAATTATATTCCCATATCCACCTGTTAATAATATACCTCCGATTACACATGCTGCTATGGCATCCATTTCCATTCCATTACAATGAAGACCATAACCTGAAAGGGTATATATTGTAAACAATAAACCACCTAAAGATGAACAGAAACCCGAAAATGTATATACAAGTATTTTTGTTCTTTCCACTGGTAATCCCATTAATTTAGCTGAATTTTCATTTCCACCAATTGCATACACGGTTCTTCCAAACCTAGTAAACTTCATCATATAAAATGCAGCAGCGACAACTATCAGGCTAACGATAACATTAATTGATATAAAGGCATCTGGTAATATTGATATTCTATATGATGAGATTTCTGTAAAAACTGGATTATCAATTATAATTGTATCAATGCTTATAATATAACTTGCTCCTCTTGCAAAGAACATTCCTGCAAGTGTAACTATCCAAGGATGTAGTTTAAACTTTTGAATCAAGATACCCTGAACTGTTCCAAAAATAATTCCAACAATAAGAACTATTAGCATTACTAAAAAAGGATTTACTCCTTTTTGCAATAAACTTGCTGTAATCATACTTACAAAAGCTATCATTGATCCAACTGAAAGATCTATTCCACCAGTTAATATTGCAACTGCTTCCCCAATTGCCACCACTATTAAATATGCATTATCAATGAACAAGTTAGTAAATACTTGTGCTGATAAAAAACTTTTATATAATACTGATCCTATTAGAAATAATCCTATAAATAATGCGATTGTAGCATAAATTGCAATATAATCTTTGTTTATCTTAAATGCGTTCTTCTTTCCTATTAGCTTATTCATGCTTTAATCACCTCTTTTTCTTTTAGATTGATTTTTGTATTTTTCTTTATCTTAAGAATTTTTCTAAATTCAGGAGATTGAATTATACATACAACTATAACTACTATCGCTTTAACAACTAGTGTAATTTCAGGTGCAACACCTAAGCTATAAATTGTTGTAGTTAATGTTTGTATGAACAATGCCCCTACAACTGTCCCTGAAAGATAAAACCGTCCTCCTGCCATAGACGTCCCACCTATAACTGTTGCAAGGATTGCATCCAATTCTAACCACAAACCAACATTATTAGCATCAGCACTTTTTATATTAGCGCATAAAATTATTCCTGCTATTCCTGCTAACATTCCACATATAACATAAAGTGAAAATACAACTTTCCTAGATTGAATTCCTGCGAATTTACATGAATTATTGTTAACTCCTATAGACTCAATAAATAATCCTAGAGCAGTTCTCCTTATTAAAAAATACATAATTAATGCTACCGCAATAGCTATGAATATTGCTATAGGAAGCAATATGTAGCCTGTCCCTATAAATATGAAATCCTTATTAGTAAAAGTTAATATTTGTCCTCCTGTTATAAGTTGAGCGACTCCTCTACCAACAATATATAAAATTAATGTTCCAACCATTGGTTGTACTCCTATATACGAAACTAAAAACCCATTCCATATTCCACATATAAGTCCACTAATTATTCCTATTGCTACTGCTAATGGAACTGAACCTCCATCAACTATTACAGTTGCAGAAAGAGCTGCACTTATTGCAATTATTGATCCTACGGAAATATCAATTCCTTGAGTTGCAATTACGAGAGTCATTCCTAAAGATATCAATATTAATGGAGCTGCACGGTTTAGTATATCTATAGTATTTCCAAATAAATGCCCGTCTTTCATACTTATGCTTAAGAAACTTGGTGTCATTATAAAATTAAACAAAAGTAATATTATTAAGCTTGTTAATGGCCAAAATATTTTAGCATTATAAATTTTAAGGAAAAAAGTTTGTTTCTTATTATTTTCCATATTATCTAGCACCTCCCGCTATAGTTTTCATGATATTAGATTCCTCTATTTCATTTCCAACTAGTTCTCCGATAATATTTCTATCTCTAAGGACAATTACTCTGTCACAACATTTAACTACTTCTGGTAGCTCTGACGAAATAAACAAAATTGTCATTCCCTGCTTAGCTAATGCTAATATTAATTCTGTTATTTCACCTTTTGCTCCTATATCAATTCCCCTTGTTGGTTCATCTAAAATTAATAATTGCGGTTCTGTTGCGAGCCATCTTGCTAATATTACCTTTTGTTGGTTACCACCACTTAAGTTACTTATCTTTTGCTCCATACTTGGAGTTTTGATTCTAAGTAAATCTATATATTTTTGTGAAATTTCTTGTTGTTTTTTCATCGGCAAATATTTAAATATTCCTCTATTAGCTTGCAATGCTAATATTATATTTTCTCTTATTGTTAGATCGCCAACTATTCCTTCAACTTTTCTGTCCTCTGGGCAAAAACCCAAACCTTCCTCTATTGCTTTTTGAGGATAAATATACGAATAGTTTTTTCCATTTATAGCTATATTTCCACTAGTAGATTTATCTATCCCAAATATTGTTCGCGCACATTCGCTTCTACCAGACCCAAGAAGCCCTGCAAATCCAAGAATTTCCCCCTTCTTGATTTCTATATTAAATGGATTTATAGTTCCAGACCTTCCAAAATTATTTGTTGATATTAAATTCTCTCTCTGTTCATCATTAACTACTTTCTTTGTTCTTGTACCTTTTTCTATCTCACTATAGTCTTTACCAATCATTTTAGAAACTAATTCTATCCTAGAAAGTTTGTCTGCATCATATGTTCCAACCAACTCACCATTTCTAAGTACTGTAAGTTTATCCGAAACCTCATATACTTGATCTAAAAAGTGAGTAACAAATATTATTGACATACCTTCTTCTTTAAATTTTTTCATGATTTTAAATAATTGCTTTACTTCCTTATCATCTAAACTTGATGTTGGTTCATCTAAGATTAATATACCTTGAGATATATCTACAGCACGTGCAATTGCCACCATTTGCTGTACTGCAACCGAATAATTATTTAAGGCCTTCTTTACATCTACCTTTAAATTAAGCCTTTCTTCTAATAGTTTCTCTGCACTTCTATTCATTTTCTTCCAATCTATACTTCCATTTTTCTTAGGTTCACGTCCAATATATATATTTTCTGCAACTGATAGATTTGGACATAGATTTACTTCTTGATAAACAGTACTAATTCCATGACTCTGAGCTTCCTGAGTAGATGATATTTTTATTTCTTTTCCCCTCAATATAATTGTTCCTTCATCTATCTTATAAACACCTGTAAGAACCTTTATCAATGTCGATTTCCCAGCACCATTTTCTCCCATTAGCGTATGGATTTCCCCTTTTCTTAGTGTAAAATCAACATTTGAAAGTGCTCTAACACCCGGAAAGAACTTGCTAATATTTTTCATCTCTAAAACTATATTAGAATCACTCACTTATATCACTCCTCTTGTTTTAACACAATTACAAACATGTACGTACTACATCTTTTTTAACATAAGAGCATGGATTGA
This sequence comes from Clostridium sp. YIM B02500, assembly GCF_022324665.1. NCBI lineage: Bacteria > Bacillati > Bacillota > Clostridia > Eubacteriales > Clostridiaceae > Clostridium > Clostridium sp. YIM B02500. The sequence goes on from NZ_JAKGTE010000049.1 coordinate 10,251, forward strand.
ATTCCAGCTCTTATGCATACTATCATTAATATTTTCTGTTTGGTAATTCTGCTCCAGCATCTTTTTGTAAGAATTGACTTTCTTTTGAGTTTATAGTTCTTTCAACTTCTTTACCATCTAATATGTTTTTAGCAACTTCAAGTAATTGAGGTCCAAGTAACGGATTACATTCAACAGTTGCATTAGCTTTACCATCAACCATTGCTTGGAATATATCTTTAATACCATCAACTGAAACTATAAATATATCTTTTCCTGGTTTCTTTCCATATTCCTCTATAGCTTGAATAGCTCCCATTGCCATATCATCATTATGAGACCATAGTACATTTATTTTATCACCATCTGATTTTAGAAATGCTTCCATAACTTCTTTACCTTTTGCACGAGTAAAATCTCCAGTTTGTGATTTTATTATCTTATAATTAGGACAATCTTTTATTGCATCATTAAACCCTTGTTGTCTTCCAACCATTGCAGTAGACCCCACTGTTCCTTGAAGCTCTGCTATATTAAGTGTTGCGTCTTTACCGAATTGATCTATTAGTATTTGTGCAGCCTTTTTCCCCTCTGCAACCATGTCTGAACCTAAGAAACATTTATAAAGTGAATCATCTGAAACTGTAACTTTTCTATCAACAATTACTACTGGAATTTTTGCATCCTTAGCCTCTTTAAGTACTGTATCCCAGCCAGTTTCAACAACTGGATCTAAAGCAATTAAATCTACCTTTTGTGCAATAAATGATCTTATGGCTTTTATTTGATTTTCTTGTTTTTGTTGTCCATCAGAAAATTTCAAGTCAAAGTTAGGATCTAATGTTGGAATTGATTTTATAGAGTCAGTTTCTGCTGTTCTCCAACCACTTTCTGCACCAACCTGTGCAAATCCAATTATTTTTTTACTAGATGAATTCGCCGCTGATGTCTTTGCTGAATCGCCTCCACCAGCTCCAGATCCACCGCAGCCTGAAAGCATGCCAATACACAATACAGCACTCGCCATTAATGCCATCATCTTTTTTAACTTCATAATTAATTCCCCCTATATTCATGATTTCGTTTTCATGAATTAATTATATATTTATACTTATAAATTGTATTTGCATTAATCAGCACTTTTGTATACTTTTACGGAATATGGAAATCCATATATTTAATTACTTAGAATATCTTTAGTTATTTTATTGCACTTTAGTAATACTTTTTTAGGAATATCATCTTTCTTGTTCAATATTTTTATTGCATAATCTACTGCTTCTTTTCCTCCAGTCTTGCATGTAAATGTTCCTTGCAATATGCCATTTCTAACAAGGTCTATACCTCCTTGAGGTCCTTCTAAACCGTCAACACCAATTATTTTAATATTTTTTGAATTGGTACTTACGGTAGCGTAATATGCCCCAAGTGCCATATAATCACTGTGAGCAAAAATTATATTTACGTCCTTATCATCTTTCAATATTTCCTCTAATTTATCTTCTGTTTCATTTTTCTGCCAATTTCCTACAATGGTCCTATCTATAGCAATATTTTTATAGTTGCTAATTGCTTCTTTAAATCCATCAGTTATTTCTTTATCTGTACTTGAATCTAATATTCCTTGGACCTCTATAACATTAGCCTTGTTATTGCCAGCTAAATTAGCAATTAGCTCTCCTGCCTGCACTCCTATAGATCTTGTATCAGCCCCTATATATAAAGTATAATCGTATCCATCAACAGCTCTATCCAATAATATAACCGGTAAAGATTCATACGCTTTTCTTACGGTTGGTGTTAGTTCTTTAGAGTTATTAATTGAAACAATCAGTAAATCTGCGCCAAAGTTCATCAAATCTTCTATATCCTCTTTTTGCTTTTCAACATCTCCACCTGCATCCTTAAAAATTATTTTAATATTGCTATGTTTCTTGGCCTCTTCCTGTATTTCTTTATTCATACTTATTCTCCATGGTTCATATAGGTTTGCCTGAGACATACCGATTATAAATGTATCCTTTTTCTGAGAGTTTGTCCTATATAAATAGATTGCAAAAATTATTAGTCCGCATATACAAACTATAATTATAGATAAATAAATAATTTTTCTTTTATTATTCACTCTATTTTCCCCTCTTATATTCCGTTGGCGAAACTCCAACTACTTTTTTAAAAGCTCTACAAAAATAATGTTGATTACTATAACCGACTAGTTCTGCCACATCATAAATTTTGACAGCTGGATCCTCCATGATATACATTGCTTTTTCTATTCTTATTTTAGTAAGGTAATCAATAAAGGATAATCCCGTTTCTTTTTTTAATAATTTACTTAAATATGAGGATGTTACTTCTAATTTATTTGATATATAATTTATACTTAACTCATTTGAATAATAGTTATCTTCTATATACTTGATTGCTAGTAAAACCATAGAACTGCACTTCTTTTTTTCATTAACCCTATTCATTATTTTCATATATTCATCTTTTATCTTAAATACATCATTAAAAACACTTGCCTGCTCAATTAATACATTACACTTTAAATATTTATATATCTCCCTCTGTATTTTTTTTGCAATAGAAATCCACCACCCCATATCATTTATCTTGCTTACTAATATTATATTTTTCTTATCATCATTAAAAATATACTTTAACTCTAAATCTTTAAATCCATCATTTAAAATATTAGCTATTGCAAACTCTAATAATTCAACACTCCAATTCCTAACACTTACTTCAACATTAAGTTTTTCTACAATCTTTATAACCATAATTCCAATATTTCTTCCAAACTCGATATCAAAAAAACTCATCTCCTTTAAAACTTGTTCATCACTTAATTTATTGTTAAACCATTCGCTAAAAAAAGTTTTTTGTAATACTTCCTTATTTTCAGCTAATTGTCTTTTTACCCATTCTAAGTAATTGTTTTCTTTTTCCCTTTCACTAAGTTTATTGGTTACTTTAATTATTATCTCCTCTATGTTCTTTTTACTCACAGGTTTTAGAATGTAATCGAAAACATTAAACTGCAATGCTTTTTGAGCGTATGAAAAATCATCATATCCACTTATTATAATAACAATCCCATTATTGCCAATCTCTTGTAGCTTTTGCAATAGGTCTAAACCGTTTAAGAATGGCATATTTATATCCAATAATATAATATCCGGTCTGTTTTCTTTAATAATTTCTAATGCAATTTCCCCATCTTCCGCTTGCCCTACTATCTCAATACCGAACTCACTCCAATTTAAAATATTCTCAATACCCCTTCTAATTTTAGGCTCGTCATCAGCGATAACTAGTTTCCACATAACTCCTCCATTTATAATATATATTACAATAATAAATTTATATTTAATATTCTTGAGCTAAGGCTGAATTAATATTAAAATATATGAAATTAATTGCAAGATATATTTTTTATTTTGTTACTATAATAATTTTTATTGTTTTAATACTCCATTAATGTAATTATTAAGCATATATTTATATTATTTTAATATATTTCCAAAATAATTTCTAGAAATAATTGTATGTACAATTTTAATGTAATATAATATACTTGTACATACATGAAACCGATATCTTTAATTATGTAAATGTATACTAAAAAATATGTAGTAATTTATTAAATACGGAGGTGTTATCATGGCAATAGAAAAAAATGTTTTCGGAACAATGCCTGATGGAAAAGATGTTTATATTTATACTTTAACAAACTCTAACAAAATGAAAGTTGAGATTTCTACTTACGGTGGTACAATAGTTTCATCTTTAGTTCCGAATAAGGATGGTAAATTAATTGATGTAACGCTAGGATATGATAATTTAGATGATTATTTAAAAGGAGATAAATTTTTCGGTGCCTTAATAGGACGTTTTGGAAATAGAATTCAATATGGAAAGTTCATCCTTAATGATCAAGAATATACTTTAGCTCAGAATGATGGGGAAAATCATTTACACGGCGGCTTAAAAGGCTTTGATAAAGTAGTATGGGATTCAAAAATAGTTGAAGATTCTCCTAATACATTAGAGCTTTCTTATTTTAGCCCAGATGGTGAAGAGGGATATCCTGGTAACCTTAATGTTAAAGTTACTTATGTGCTTACTGAAGATAATGCTCTAAAGATAAATTATAGTGCAACTTCTGATAAAGATACAGTCGTAAATCTTACAAATCATGCTTATTTTAATTTATCTGGTCATTCATCTGGTGACGTTCTTAATCAAAAATTGATGATAAATGCAGATAAGTTTACAGTAAATGATAAATATTCAATTCCTACAGGCGAAATAAAAGAGGTAGCCGGAACTCCTATGGACTTTAGATCATTAACTCCTATCGGCAAAAATATAACTAGTGATTATGAACAAATTGATTTTGGAAAAGGATACGATCATAACTGGGTACTAAATACCGATGGATGTGATAGCTCAAAAGCTGCTCAAGCTGTTGATGAAAATTCTGGAATAGTATTGGATGTTTATACAACCACTCCTGGAATTCAATTTTACAGCGGGAACTTTCTTGATGGCTCAGATGTAGGTAAAAATAAATCTGTTTATAATCGTAGAAATGGATTTTGTCTAGAAACTCAATATTTTCCTAACTCTATAAACTGTAGTAAATTTAAATCTCCAATACTTAGATCTGGAGAAGTATATAAAGATAAAACCATTTATAAATTCTCTACATTATAAATTCTGATATTATAATGCACTAATATAAAAAGGTACTTAACCAATAAACATCCATAGTGGATAATTATGTTTTATGATTTAATTGTTAAACAAGAACTCACATAAAATATGACCACTATGGATTATACAAATAATATAAAGAGAACTAAAAAATAAACACTTTATTTCCCATGATTCTATGCTCATCCAACTTTGTCTTAAAGATTACTTTCTGACCTAAGTCGCCTAATAAATACTATTCTAAATAAAATACATTACCATTAAATCGCTAAAATAAATCAAAAAAAATCCCTGTCTCCAATGGCGACACTATCTATTTATAAAGTTGATAGTATTAAAAAACATGCTCAGTCCCAAAATTAAAATTTCTTACTAAATTTATTTTAAAACCCAACTTTTAGAATGTTTTTTGTAATTATACAAATACACTTCAATATTTATACATATTTTAAAATTAATGCTTACTAACTTTATACTTAGACTATTATTAAATACCTTGCGCCTATATTTTTAATGTCATTTTTATTAAAGGAGAATTTATATGTATAATAAATTAAAAAAAGTTATTAGTAACTATCCTATTAATACAAAATTTAAAATAACTTTTTCAGCAATTTTAGGACTTACTTCTTTCCTTATGGTAGCTGTGATATGCATAATATTGTTTATTTCATCGCAAACAAATTCACTATATAATGGACCATATAAAGTTTCTGAAACTATTTCTAATATTAGAGTAAACTTACAAACAATAAAAATGGACATGTTTAGATCAGTCACAGAAACAGATCCAGGAATAAAGAACTTTTATCTGGAGCAAGCTGATACAGAATCCATAGCTCTTTCAAAAAATATAGAAATTTTAAAAGAAATACATAAGGGAGATCCATCATTATTAAATGAATTTTTATCAAATGTAAAGGATTTAGATGATAAGAGAGAAAAATTAAGTGACTTGCTGAAATCAAAAACCAATCAGGCTGTAATGAAAGTTAGCCAAGATGCTTACTCTTCACAAATTAAAGAGTCTGAAGAATGTATACTTAAGCTTTTTAAGTCGTCCCAAGAAGATGCTAATTCCTTTGTTACTAATTCAAATACTTATAGAAGTATATCACTAATTTCTATTACGTTTATTATGATAATGTTAATTGTGATATCATTATTGTTAATTAGGGTATTGAATGATGTATTACTTGAAGGGATTAATCATATTAAGGATATTGCAAAAAACCTAGCTCATGGAAATCTTAAGATAAGTACTGAATATAATGCAAAAGACGAAATGGGTGAAATGTCCCGCGATTTAACTAATTCTATCGGAATGTTACTTTCTTATATTAATGATATAACAAGCACTTTGGAAAGATTAGCAGATGGAGATTTAGATATACATTTAGATAATTCAATAGCATATATAGGCGATTTTAATCCTATACAAAAATCAATAAAAAATATTATCGATTCTTTAAATATTATATTTCAGAATATGGATCAATCAATCTCATCAATTTCTAATGGTTCTGAGCAATTATCTTCAACCACCCAAATACTCTCTGAAGGTTCTATTAACCAGGCTGGTGCTGTTGAAGAGCTCTTTACTAGTTTTAAGAACATACTGCAAAAGGTTAATAATACTACTAACAATGCAGATAAAGCTAAAAGTTTTTCCATTAATGTAAAACATATTGTAGAAGAAGGAAACGAAAAGATGCAAATATTGATGGAATCTATGAAAGAAATAACTATCTGCTCAAAACAAATTGCTGAAATTATAAAAGCAATAGAAGAAATTGCTTCTCAAACTAATCTTTTAGCATTAAACGCTGCTATTGAAGCAGCTAGAGCCGGTGAAGCTGGAAAAGGTTTTGCTGTAGTTGCAGACGAAGTCAGAAATCTTGCTGAACAATCTGCCGAAGCCGTAAACAATACTTCTAAGATTATAAAAAATTCATTGCATGTAGTAGCTAATGGAGAAAAGCTGGCTACAGAGACTGCTGCTGCATTAGATATAATAGTTAAAAATGTCGATGATACTACTAATTTAGTGAAAGAAATAGCTGTAGCCTCTGAAGACCAAACTGAAGCTATAACCGAAATGACCAGTAAGGTTGATCAAATTTCTCAAGTAGTTCAAACTAATTCTGCAACAGCAGAAGAACTAGCAGCATCTACAGAAGAATTAGCAGCTCAATCTCAGATAATAAAAACTGAAATATCAAAATATACATTAAAAAACAAATAATGAATTTTAGCCTTTTAGATATCAATACTTATTTCAAGCCAAAGAATTAGAATGTAAAAATTCTTTGGCTTCAATATAAAAAGCTACATCATATCTGTGCCATTGGCATAACGCCATGATAAAACTGCTTTACTTAGACGTTAAAGCGCAATCATATAATTTCTTTTTATTTCTGTTCTTCTAAAACTCTATATATTGCTTTTGCTACTCCTAAATTGTCATTTGTATCAGTTATATATTTTGCTATTTCTTTTATTTCAGGAATAGCATTTCCCATAGCAACTGATTCTTTGAATTCTGTAAACATAGAATAATCGTTAAAACTATCTCCTAGCACCAAAACTTCATCTCTTTCAAATCCCATTTTTTCAGCTACTTTTGCAAGTATAATGCCCTTTTGAGCAGTTATATCCGTAATCTCTATATTATCCCTGAATGAAGATGAAACAGCAATTCCTTTCAATTCTCCAATAACTTTTTTCATTTTATTTATAAGCTCTATATCTTTATGGAAAGCTACAAACTTTCTAATTTCTATACCACTGCTTAAAAATTTATCCAAATCAGAAATGTAATTAAGTTGAACAAAATATGGCTGAACTTTGGCAAGTTCCAAAGCTTCTTCTGGAGTAAGCTCTGGATTAAATGATAACGTTCTATATGCCATTTCCTTTAAAGCTTCCTCTTTAGTGTCTGTAGTATATATTCCTTTATTAGTAAATATTCTTGCAGATACTTTTTCTCTTTGAAGTATATTTATAATTTTAGTTGCAGTTTCTAGCTCTATATTTATCTCTTCTAGAATATTTCCATCCTCATCTCTATACTCTGCCCCATTCATAAGTACACATTGACATCTTATATTACTTTCCATCAAAAGAGGTTTAACAGTATCATATTCCCTTCCTGTTGAAATTGCAAATATAATTCCTGCCTTCTCAGCACGCTTAATAGCAGATACGGTCTCTTTATCTATTTTATGTTTTGTATTCAACAGTGTCCCATCCATATCTGATGCAATAAGTTTTATCATTTGGGATCATCTCCTCGCTATTTTATTAAATTTCTCATACCTTAATATTATAACAAAGTTTATTCAATTGTAAAAATAAGCGACATGATTTCACTTTTATCAATATCTAGTTAAAAATAGATTTTATTGATTCCTAACTTTTATTTGACATCTTTTCTATTTATCAAACTTATAACACAAAAAAGCCTACCCTTTATATAATATAAAGTGCAAGCCTTTTTATTCACCCAAGATAATTGAAATTATTAACTATATAAATCACTAATTCATACAATTAAATATGATTTCTATATTAATTTAAGCTTATTTAAATACTTGATTTATTATAATTTTAAATATATATTTTATATAATAAATCTACTTTTAAAACCCCATCAAACCAATTATTCAATTAAGATAATAATATAGACACTTATTTGTAATATCTATATAAATTTACTGGTAAAACATATAACATTAAATTATTTAGTTAATACTAGTCAAGCTTATCAATTTCATATTTTTATAGTTAAATTTCTCTACAGAAATATCAAATGCTATTCCACTACTTAAAAATATAGTATTATTTAAAACTAAAGCTGGATCATCTTTTTCCAAGTTCAAAAAACTTGCTTCTTCTTCAGTTAATTTTTCAGAAGTTATTATTCTATCCGCAAATCCTATTTTTAATTTTAAATCATTTGTAATGTAATCAAATATAGACTTACTACATATTTCTTCATTCAAATAAGGAATAATATCTTTATTATAGTAAGATTCCTCTATTTCAATTGGATCTCCATTTAAATATCTTACTCTTTTAATATAATATATCTTTGTGCCAATATCACATTTCATTCTATTTGATAATTTTTCATCTGCATTAATTAACGAAAATTCAGCAACCTTACTTTCAAACTTTTCCTTAGAATACTGTTTTGATAAACCATTTATATCTCTTATTTGGGCGCAACCATTTTTTGCAAACTCCCTTAAAAATATCCCACTGCCTTGCACTCTATAAACATAACCTTTAGTCACTAATATTTCTATAGCTTTTCTTATAGTATTTTTGCTAACATTAAATTTTTTTATCAGTTCCTCTTCTGTAGGAAGTTTTTTACTCAAACTATATCTATCTTCCAACATTTCTTTTTCTAAAATATTAACAACCATTTCATACTTTGTTTGCATCTCTGTAATTCCTCGCTTTATTTTAAATAAGTATTTTTACTAATATCTTCTTCTAATTCGTAACACGTTAATCCTAATCTATAAAGTTTCTAAAAACAATAAAAACTGTTATATCAAATATTAAACCCAATATTTCCTCTTTCATTTTCACTCGAAATATTGGGTTTAATACTTGATAATTCCCTTTAATGAATATCATTATCACATAAATTCACTTTTCTCTTCTTAATAATTTATTTAATATCTTTACTAATATATTACATCTTTTACTTCTTAGTATTTAAACTTTATATCTATTGATTCCTCCACCTAGCGGAATAATTTAACTATTCTTATAATTCGTTGGCATGATTTATTATATAATATAAGGCACCCTTTGTAAAGGTTTAAATAACTTGTTTTAAGTTCACAAAATAATAATTCAAATAGTATATAAGTTGAATTATAATCCTATATTAATACTAATTATATATGCTTAACCGTTAATAATATAGATAACTCTTTAAAGCAACTTATATAGAACTGCTAATTATTTTGTATAATCGGCAGTTCTTACTTAACTTATGTATCATGTATATTTATATTTACAACATACTAGTCCAAATATTAATTTGAAAAAGTCTGAGTTCCCATATATTTATCATTACCACTAATTACACCTATACCAACCTTAGTGTAAGAAGGATTCATCATATTTGCCTTATGCCCCGGCGAATTCCACCACTGATTGAATAATTCAACTGGTTCATAATTGTTGTATGCTATATTTTCTCCAGTTGTAGTATATTCATAGTTAATTGCTTTTAGCCAGCTTGTCCAATTATTGCCCTCTGGAGTAGTATGGTCAAAATAACTGTATTGTATCATATGGTTACTCTTATACCTAGCCACTTGAACTAACTCATTATCCATAACTAAAGGCTTTAGACCTGCTTCAGTTCTTTTTTCATTCATTAACTCAAAAATTTTATCTTCTGCCATTGTTTGTATACTTATGGAATAATTTCTTGGTAATTGAGGAAGTCCATTTATATCAATAGTATCATTACTAGCTTGTCCATCATATGCTGAATTAGTCAAAAGTTGACTTGAATCATTTGATGATTCTATTAACTTTCCAGACTCATCAAAGCAATAAATCTTTCCCGCAATATTTTGAATTCCTGTTTGCATTGCTCCATTGCTATTCATATAATACCATTTATTATTATCCTGAATCCAACCTATCTGCATCACTCCACTATTATTAAAATAATACCAGGTTCCATTGATATTATTCCAACCTTCTTGCATTACTCCTGAATTATTTAAGTAATACCAGTTTCCTTTGTCATAAGTCCAATCTGTTTTCATTCTTCCGTTTTCATTAAAATAATACCATTCATTTGAAATATTCTTCCATCCTTTAGCTACCTTGTTTCCTTCTTTATAGCTCCATGTTCTATCATCCTTCTGACTCCATTCCGCAGATGCTTTTAACGGTGATAGTGTAGCAATTGTTGCAGCCACAATAACTGCACTTGTCATTTTTGTAAAAAAAGTTTTCTTCATTAGTTTTCCTCTTTTCTTTTGTTATTCTGTTATCTTACATATCGTTAGTATAACTCCCCATAAAATCGTTTTCAGAACCACATATAAAAGTTTTTCCATATAATTATTTTACCATAAATTCGACATTTTTCAACCCATTTTATTCTAAAATATTTTATAATATCTAAACAGACTATATAATTGACTTTTTTCCTTCTGATTTATTGTCAATTTATTATAAAATAGTTATATTCATATATATATTTTCTTTAAGTACTTATGTCTTTAAAAATTCAAATACAAATTTATTGTTACAGCATATATATAATATAAAAAACTTATGTTAACACAATTTTTTAATTAGGTTAATTTTTATGCAAATATAACAATTAATCACTTTAACACCTGCTTAATAAAATCATATATTAGAAATAGATAATATTTCAATGGAGTTATAATGTATAAAAAAGGTGATTTCCATATCCACTCAACTTTCTCAGATGGAAAGTGCACCCCTAGGGAGATTGTCATTCTTTCCAAGAAAAGAGATGTTGATATTATTTCTATAACAGATCATAATAGTACATCAGGTTTAGATGAAGCTATCATGGCTGGTGAATCTCTTGGTGTAAGAGTCATTCCTGGCGTTGAACTTTCAACTAAATACAATTCTTCCAGAGTTCATGTTTTAGGCTACTTTAAAGATGATAGCTATAAAAATGAGCTTTTAGTTGAAGTATTAAAAAATGTAAAGAATCATAAAATTTCAAATATAAAAAAATTGCTAGGAAAAAATCTAGATTTTTATAATACTAAGGATAAACTTTCTGTAGAGACTGGCATAAAGATTCTAAAGTTTTTTGGAGCTACAGTGGTTTTGGCACATCCTGTACTTTTAAACAAATCTGATTTTGAAAAAATCATAGAAATAGACTTTGATGGACTTGAAGCTAAATACTTCAGTAATACAGAAAATGATACCGAATACTTCTTAAAAGTAGCCAGTGATAGAAACTTACTTTACACAGCCGGGTCAGATTTCCACAGTTGCAAAGAATTTTATAGAATTCATGGGATAATAGGTGACGTTTATCTAAATGAATCTGAAATATATAATTTTTTGATACGTGGTAAGTTGCCATACTTGTAAATACTTTACTAGAATTATTTAATATTAAAAATTAGATATATGTTTAATTGAATTATTACTATACTACATATATCTAATTTCCCACTTCATAAACTATATTTCTTCTAGCTTTTTTCTTCTTTTATATATTTTGTTAGCTACCAAGCATGCTGTCACAGTAGTTCCAAAAACACATATAGCAGTTGGAGCCACTGCTATAAATCCAGCCAAAAGCAACCCTTTTCCCGAAACCTTAATATCAACACTTCTATCTTTAGACTTAAAATTTACATTAATACTTCCTGCTTCTTTATCTGCCTTACTAACTTTGTTAAAAGATCCATTCATTATCTCTTTCTTAAAGTCTAGCATTCAATCACCCCTCATATAATTTACGATTTATATTTCTGCTTTATTTATATCATATTAATTTAAATCTATTATATACAAAAAACTTCCGGCTTCAAATAAAATTTTAAACAAAAAAAATTGTAACTATACTATAGAAAAAATCTATACATAGTTACAATCCTAATTATAAAGTTCATTAACTATTTTATTCCAATTGTTGAGCATGCATTCAGCTATTTTCGAATCATAAATTATTCCTTTATTCTTCTTTATTTCATCTTTGCATAACTCATCACTTATGGATTTTCTATACGGCCTATCACTTTTCATTGCATCTATAGAATCACAAACTGCTAATATTCTTGATGCAAACGGTATTTCTTCTTCCTTTAATCCTTTAGGATATCCTTTTCCATCCCATCTCTCGTGATGATATAAGACTATCCTAGAAATATCTTCAAACGTACTTGTTTTACTTAGTATATTATATCCAATATACGGATGATTCTTCATTAATTCCCATTCACCTACTTCCAGGCTATCTGGTTTATTTAGAATGTTATCCGGTACTCCAATTTTACCAATATCATGCAGATCTCCTGCTATATGTATTAATTCGAGCTCTTCCGTTGTCATTCCCAAGACTTCTCCTAATTTATAAGCCATATCTGCTACTCTAGTCGAATGACCATATGTATAGAAGTCTTTTGCTTCCAAGGTTGCAACCATACTTCTTACAACACCATGATACATATCATCATTATATTGATCCAATATTTCTCACCGCCTTACTAATTTTGCTATTCTTACTAAATATAATATCATAAAATCTACTGTGTTTGAATATAATTATTTAATTCAATTAAGATAATTAAAATACTTTTCAAATATTTATAGAAACTTGACGATTAAATCACAATATAGAATTCATTGTTAGGATCATATTCTTGTGTAATTTCGCCCCAATTTTTAATGATGCAATCTACTATTTCAGGATCATACATTATACCTTTATTTTTAATTATTTCATTCTTACATTCTTCATCGCTTATTAATTTTCTATAAGGTCTATTACTTTTCATAGCATCAATAGAATCACAAACTGCTATTATTCTAGATCCTAATGGTATCTCTTCCTTACATAATCCATTTGGATATCCTCTTCCATCCCATCTTTCATGATGATGTAGTACTATTTTTGAAATAATATCTAAGCTTTTTACTTTGCTTAATATTTTATACCCTATCTCTGGATGCTTCTTCATAAGCTCCCACTCTTGTAGGTCAAGTTTACCTCTCTTATTTAGAACACTATCAGGAACCCCAATCTTACCTATATCATGCAAGTGCCCTGCAATGTGCAAAATCTCTAATTCTTCATTCTGTATCCCTAAATACATACCAAGCTTATTCGCCATATTTCCAACTCTAGTAGAGTGTCCAGCGGTGTAAATATCTTTTGCATCCAATGCTGCAACCATACTTTCTATTATATCGTGGTAAACTTCACTACTAAATAACATACTCATAATCATACCTCCTTAAATCAAATTAAAACGCATTTATATATAATTCAACTCTAAATCATATTTAATTTACTTAAATTATCTCTCATTGAAAATTATTATCAATTATATTATATCCTATTTTACTTATTAATCAATATTTAACTTTTATCATAATTTTATGATAAATATGAATATTATCACTAAATACCCTATTAACTTCTTACCTTTATCACCGCTATTTTTTAAGAACAAAAGTGCATAAAAATAAGGGGAGTTAAATTAACTTCCCTTAGCTTTTAAATAACACTATTTAATTATTTTCTAAACATTCTTATAATAAATTTTATAACTTCATTTACTACTATAACCATAAATGCTAACCCTAAAACTTTACTCCACATTATCACCGATAAAGCAACTGAGCTAAAGAAAGTAGTAAATACTTGAGTAAATATTATTTGAGCCAATCCAGTTATAAATATTACTTGAATAGCTATCTTATTCTTAAAAAAGTTAGGAAATATGCTTTCTGCCCCAAATTCTCTGCAGTTAAATGCATTAAATAGTGCACTAAATGCAAATAATCCAAATAAAACAGTTTCCATCTCACTTGCAAATCCGTTTTTTTCTGTGGATGCTCCTAAGATATTGTACTTCATCTGTATAAGTAAAATTGATGTAACATATATTGCATTTAATATTATTGAAGTAATCATACCTTTTGTAATTATACTTGAATTTCTATTTACAGGTTTTCTATTAAAAACATTCTTTCTAATTGGTTCTAACCCTAGAACCAGTGCTGGGGGTCCATCCATTATTATGTTAATCCACAATAATTGAATCGTAGTAAATGGCATTTCAAAATTTAATATTTGCGAAATTATTGCAACTAAAAATGCTATTATGTTTACAGTAATCTGAAATTGTATGAATCTTTGAAAATTTTCATACACGCCTCTTCCCCACTTTATTCCATCAATGATAGTAGTAAAATTATCATCTGTTAATATTATATCTGCAGCATTTTTAGAGACTTCTGATCCTGAAATACCCATAGCTATTCCAACGTCTGCCTTTGTTAATGCTGGCGCATCATTTATACCATCACCAGTTACTCCAACTACTTCCCCATTGCTTTGAAGAGCTTCAACAATTCTCATTTTTGTCTCCGGCTTACTTCTAGCTACAATAGCTATATTTTCAATCTCATTTCTTAATTCTTTATCATTTAAAGTATCAATATATGTAGCTTCTACTGCTTTTTTCCCACCTTTAAGCATTCCAAGCTCATTTCCTATTGCTATGGCTGTATTTATATTATCCCCAGTCAACATCTTAGTTTCAATACCAGCTCTTTTAGCTGCTTCTATAGCTTTAGCTACATCTTCCCTTAGTGGATCTCTTATGGCAACAAAACCACTGAATATTAGTCCGTTGTTTCCATCTAATAGTTTAGGTTTTAAAATACTTATCTCACTTGTAATCGCAGCCTCTGCTTCTACATCTTCAATAATCCTAAATCCAAACCCTAGAATTCTCATAGATTTAGCCTGTAGTTTCTGTATTTCTTTTATTATTTCATTTTTTCTCTCTTGTGTAAGATCTATAAATTTATTATTTATAACTTCATTAGTAGCATTTGATAACAGTATTTCAGGCGCTCCTTTTACGAGTACTACATTCATTCCTTTAATCTTCATAACAGTAGCCATGAATTTATTTTCAGAGTTAAATGGTATTTGATGAATCACTTCACTTTCTTTTCTTTCCTGTTTATAATCATATTCCTCTAGATATGAAAGTAGTGCACATTCTGTTGAATTACCTAAGTAATTTAACTTATCTCCCTCAAAACTTATATCTGCCGTTGAGTTTACAAGGCAATTCTTCACAAAATAATCATCTATATCATTTTTATCATCAAAGAACTTTCCATTTAAATAAAGATTCTCTACAGTCATCCTATTCTCAGTTAAAGTACCTGTTTTATCTGAACAAATAACACTAACAGAGCCTATAGTTTCACAAGCTTCTTTTTTTGTTACTAACGCATTAATCTTAGCCATCTTTTGCATTGTTATTGCTAGCGTCATATTAATCATAGTTGGCAACCCTTCTGGCACCGCTGCAACTATTAAAGCAATACATACAACAAAAGCTGTTTTAATAGGATCTATAGAATTTAAAAACGATATTACTCCTGATGTATTTATATTCAAATCACCAGATAGAATCATTTTGGTAACCATAAATATAAATAGTAAACCTGCTATAACGCTTGATATTTTAGTGATTGTCTTACCCAAATCCCCCAATTTTCTTTGAAGAGGTGTTTCTTCTTCATCTATTTGAAGAGTTTGAGCTATTTTACCCATTTCAGTATTATCACCAGTTGAAGTTACAACCATTGTCGCTCTACCATAAGCAATTAGAGTTCCGCCAAATCCCATATTAATTTGCTTTGCTGGAATTGGATCCTGTATTTCTTTATTTTCTTTTACTTGTATTTCCTCCATATTAATAATTACTTGAGCATTTTTTGTAACATCTTCTGATTCACCAGTCAACATATCTTCCCTAACCTTTAAATCTATTGTCTCAATAAATCTTCCGTCTGCTGGTATCATGTCTCCTGTTTCAAGATATATGATATCTCCTGGAACTAAGTCATTTTTTCCTACTTGAGTTACTTTGCCGTTCCTCAACACCTTTACAACAATATCTTCTGTCATTTTGGCCAAAGCTTCTGCTGCCTTTTTTGATTTTCCTTCTGTAATTATTCCAATAGTTATTCCAATTGCAACAGCACATACTATTCCAACTGAATCATAATATTCTCCAATAATTGCACTAACTAAAGCCGCTATCAAAAGAATAAGCATCATGGGTTCCAGTAACGCATTTTTTATTTCTTCAAATATATTTCCTTCTTTTTTATGAGTAAATTCGTTTTTCCCATACTTCTCAGCTCTCTCTCTTATGGATGAATCATTTAGACCAGCCTCTAAATTGACATCTAGCTCTTTTAAAACTGATTCTATATCTTTATTAAAATATTTCATTAACTAAACTCCTCTTATTAACATATAGCCCTTCAAATATGATTCTAAAATCTTTCAATATATTTTAACATAAAACATAGTCAATATTAAGTTAACTTATAATATCGACTTGACTACTAGTTTATATTATTCATTATAACCCATTTTACCACAGCAGTATCAATTTTTAGATACTTTTGTTAATTAGCTTCTTTTTGCGCAAACATTCTTATTATATTTAATAACTCTCCCCCATAAGCTTCAATTTTTTTTGTTCCAACTCCTCTGATCTCCAACAATTCATCTAATGTTCTAGGTCTACTATTAGATATTGCAATCAAGCTTGTATCTGAGAATATTATATAAGGCTTTATTTTATCCTTATATGCCCTATCTTTTCTCCAAGATTTTAAAGCTTCAAATAACTCTTTATTTATTATAGGCTCCCTGCTATCTAATATCTTAAATACAACTGATTCCTTGCTTTTTAAAACTCTAATTGATCTAGAATTAAGTTTTAACATTGAATATGTGCCTTCTTTCAAATCAATGTATCCATCATCTAGTAATTTTTTTATCAACTCTTTTATAAAGGTACTTCCATATTCCTTCATTATTCCGTATGTTGTAACTTTATCTAAATTATTTTGTATTATTTTAGGTCCCTTAAAACCTTTTAAAATATCAACAAGAACTGATATTCCATACTGTTCTTTTGTTCTAAAAACTGTGGACAAAATCATCTGACTTTCTTTTGTAAAATCTTTTAATTCATCATCGTTTAAGCAGTTACTGCATTTATTACAGTAATTTAGCTTCCGATCATTTCCAAAGTAATTCAATATATATTTTCTATAGCATTCCTTTAAATTACAATAATCAATCATAAATTGGAACTTTCTAAGCTGAATTTCTCTTCTATTCATGGAAGAACTTCTATTTATAATATATTCCACTCTACTTATATCTTCTTCACAATAAAATAAGTAACAGTCACAGTTCTCTCCATCTCTTCCTCCTCTTCCTATCTCTTGATAATACGATTCTAAGTTTTGAGGAAAAGTAAAATGTACTATGAATCTAATATTTGACTTATCTATTCCCATTCCAAATGCATTAGTCGCAATAATTACATCTAAATTCTCATATAAAAACTCTTCTTGAAATCTTTCTTTCTCTTCATCTTTGAGTCCACCATGATACTTACCAACATTAAATCCTAGATCCCTTAAATAATAATATAAATTATCTACTTCATTTCTTGACGCGCAGTATACAATACCAGATTCACCTTCATTTTTTCTAATTATATCCTTAACAGTTTCAATCTTATCTACTTCCTTAAGTATATTAAGACTAAGATTTTCCCTATTAATATCGCCTTTATATATATAAGGTTTCTCTAACCCCAATAATTTGATTGAGTCTTCTCTAACTTCACTTGTTGCTGTTGCAGTGAACGCTGATATTATAGGTTTAACTTTAAGACTTTTATAAAAATCTGATATTCCTAAATAACTCTGCCTAAAATCATGCCCCCACTGAGATACACAATGTGCTTCATCTATAGCAATTTGGCATATATGAAGATCTTTAATCAATTCTCTAAATATTTTGGATTCTAATCTTTCTGGTGATATATATATTATCTTGTACTCCCCCATAGATGCTTCAATTAATATACTTCTTATAGTGTCCATATTCTGAGTACTATTTATATATGCGGCTTTAATCCCAGCCCCAACTAGATTGTCCACTTGGTCCTTCATAAGCGATATTAAAGGAGATATAACTATAGTTACACCTTGCATAATTATAGCTGGAATCTGGTAACAAATAGATTTCCCTGCCCCTGTAGGCATAAGACAAAAAGTATCCACACCATTTAAAATACTATTTATAATCTCGAACTGCCCTCCTCTTAGAGTATCAAATCCGTAGTATTTTTTTAAAGCATAAAATATCTTTTGTTTAGTATCCATCTTTGCTTCCCTTTCTCTTATATATAATAAATTCTACTTGTAAATTTCTTTTTTAGCATATTAAATGAAATAACGAGTCAAAATGCCATTATTATTTTTCATTAGGCAATGAAATAGATTGCTCATGGTAAGCCCATTAAACCAATATGCCATTGAGAAGAACCCAAATCTGTGATTTGGTGTGAATCTCTTACTCAGCGAGTGTACGCGAGTCGAGCTTCCCATGTCTGAAAACAGGCTTGGCAGATGGACTTGTTATTTTTCAATTATACCTTAATACTAGTATATACCACATAATTAAAATCTTAAACATAAAATGATTATCTCCAAATTAACCCACACAACAACTCAAATAATTCTAATAAATTTTTCGGATTTTTTCCTGTTAATTTTTTTATTTTTTCTAGCCTATAATTTAAAGTATTTCTATGTATATTTAATCTATTAGCCACATTACCTATATCACCATTCTCTTCAATATATGCCTGTATAGTTTGAATAAGTTCTAGTTTATTCCCTGCCTTATCAAGATTTGACATCATTGATATCAAAGGTAACTTATTGTCATGTGATAATTTTATAAAAAATCGCAATTCATCATAGCTATAAACTAAACTTAATGATTTTATCTTCGCACCAAATTCCATCGCTAATTCTGCACTTTCTAGCGAAATAGCTGCAACATCTTCCATTGCTCCAATGCTTATTCTCTTTACATCTTTATTTGTTTTTAAGTTTTCTAGTAATCCATTATATAGATCCTTAGACGTAACAAAAAATGCTATTCTATTATCATCAACCTCACTATAACTTGAATACTTCTGATACAATATTTTAAAGCTTCGAGAATTTATATTTCCATCCACAAGAATAACTCTGCATTTTTTCGTAAGATCTATTCCATAGCTTTTAGCTCTTTGATGGAAACTTTCATCATATTTTGTCTTTCTATGAGTTAGTTCATTATAAAATTTCTGCATATTTAATCTTTTGTTCTGAATTTCCTCGTCTGCTTTAGATTGTTCTATTAATAAAACTGCTGTTACACGAACAAGTTTACTGAATCTTCTTACCTCATCAGGGTGTCCAGTTATCCCGATCACACCTATTACTTTGTCATTGATAATAATGGGTTCATTAACTCCAGGTTTCATTCTGTCATCTTCTTCATAGACTTCGTTTATTTGTTGGTTATCTATAGCTTTCCTAGCTCCTTCATGCAAATTCCCAATCCTTTTACTATCACCACTGCCTATAATTATTCCACTTTCATCCATAACATTTATGTTATAAGGAATTACATTCATCATTTCTAAAACAATTTTTTGTGCTATGGTTTTAGATAACGTCATATCAACCATCCCTTTCTAATCTATAGTTATATTATAAGAATTCAAAGCTATAATTAGTATAGTATCTATTGAAAAATATAAATCTAATTCTTAATTTTTCTATCTATAGATATCCAAATTTAAAACTAAACTGATGTGATAACTTACCGAAATCATAAATATTTTGTTCCGAAAAGCTATGAAAATATCGCTGAAATTTCTAAGCAGCAGGTTGTATCCAATTTAGCATGCTCCAACTTTCAGTTTGACAAGCTAAATTGGAACAACCTA
>NZ_JAKGTE010000004.1:0-248169 GCF_022324665.1 Clostridium sp. YIM B02500
GTTACAGATTCAGTAACCTCTACTGGACTTTCAGATTTTATAACTAGTTTAGGTGGTATCCATCATAGATTTAAAAGAGGATATAAGAATGTAATAAATGAATCTAAAAGGTTAAATAAAGAAGGAAAGTTAAGCTGCTTAGCAATAGAAACATCAGGACACGCAGCTTTAAAAGAAAATTACTTTTTAGATGATGGGGCATATTTAATAGCCAAAATACTAATTAAGATGGCCAAGTTAAAAGATGAAGGAAAAGAAATATCAAGCCTTATAGAAAATTTGAAATATCCTAAGGAAAGTATGGATATGAGAATAAACATAAAGAGGGAAGATTTTAAATCATATGGAGAAATGATAATAGAAGGCTTGAAGAAATATGCAGATCATGTGAATGGATGGACCATTGAACCTAAAAATTATGAAGGGATAAAGATAAATTGCGATAAAGAAAATGGAGATGGCTGGCTATTGTTAAGATTATCGCTGCACGAGCCTGTACTGCCACTAAATATAGAATCGGATTCGGAAAACTCTATTAACATAATATTAGAAAGATTAATGCCATTTTTAAGAAAATATGAAGATTTGAACTTAGATAACTTTAGCAATATATTTGAAGTACAATTAAAAAAATAATAAGGGCATTTTGGACTTGTTATTTTCTTTTATATGCCTTAAATGATTTTTGATTGGAGTGATTGTATTGAAGATAGCAGCCTCAATAATGTGCGCGAATCAATTAGAACTTCATAGTGAACTAAAAAAATTAGAAGATGCAAAGGTTGATTTATTACATTGCGATGTAATGGATGGAGTTTTTGTTAACAATTTAGCTATGGGACCTTATGTATTGGAACAAATAAAAAGTGTTACCAATATTCCTCTAGACATACACTTGGCAACTGTAGACACACTGAAATATATAGATATGTATAGCTATCTAAATCCAGAATATATATCATTTCATATTGAAGCAAGTAAAGATGTAGAAATAGATATAAAGAAGATTAAATCAAAAGGAATAAAAGCATCAATTGCTATAAGTCCAGAAACGTCATTAGAAAGCGTAAAACCATATTTACAGGATATAGATATGATTCTTGTTATGACTGTTAATCCTGGTTTTTCAGGACAAAAGTTTAATTATAAAGTTCTTGATAAGTTAGATGAATTAAATAAATATTTATCAACACTTAGTAATAGACCATTAATAGAAGTTGATGGATGCATAAATAAAGAGACAGTTAAGGAATTAAAACATAAACAAATAGATGTTTATGTTTTAGGTACATCTGCATTATTTAACAATAAAATAGAGGATTATAAATCTAAGATAAATGAAATAAAAGAAATTAAATAATAATTTTCGCCAGTATTTAAGTATAAACCAATAATCACATACAAGAATATTAAATAGTATAATCATGCTTTCACAATTTTAAATTTTTATTAAAACTGCTACAGAGAAATTTTTGTAGCAGTCTTTTTTTCATAAAGATATTTATATATGTTGCTATAATAAATTTACAATTAGGCCTATAGTAAGCTAAGCGTTAAAATAAGATTGTAATTTAGAAAATTGAGTGTAATATATATTTACGGGGTGTAAAGAGAAAAATTTATATTAAAGAGAGATTATAATATCTAAATTTGAAGGAATATAAAAATATTATATAGGCAAAAGTACATGTAGTAATTAAAATAATATTATGAAGATATATTGCATTACATAAGATACGGGGAGGAAATACAATGTTAAAGATAGGTTGCCATTTATCGGCTTCAAAAGGATTCAAGAATATGGGAGAAGAGGCTATTAGCATAGGCGGAAATACATTTCAATTTTTTACTAGAAATCCAAGAGGGAGTAAAGCAAAGACTATAGATGAAACAGATATAAAAGAATTTTTAAAGTTAGCAGAAGAAAATAATTTCTCTAAAATATTAGGTCATGCACCATATACATTAAATGCTTGCTCTGCAGATGAGAACACAAGAAAGTTTGCGGTACAGGTAATGAAGGATGATTTAGAGAGGATGGAGTATATTCCTAATAATCTTTATAATTTTCATCCAGGAAGTCATGTTAAGCAAGGCGTAGAGATTGGAATTAAATATATTTCAGATATGCTAAACGCAGTGCTTAAACCGGAACAAACAACTACTGTATTGCTTGAAACAATGGCAGGAAAGGGAACCGAAATTGGACGTACATTTGATGAATTGAAAGAGATTTTAAATAATGTAGAATTATCACACAAGGTAGGTGTTTGTCTTGATACATGTCATGTCCATGATGCAGGGTATGATATTGTTAATAATTTAGATAAAGTAGTGGAACAATTTGATAAGATAATTGGGTTAGATAAATTATGTGCAATACATTTAAATGATAGTATGAATCCATTTGGAAGTCATAAAGACAGGCATCAAAAAATAGGAGAAGGTTCTATTGGATTAGAGGGAATTAAGAATATTATTAATCATCCAATGTTACGCAATTTACCATTTTTCCTTGAGACACCAAATGAGCTTGACGGATATGCAAGGGAAATAAAATTATTAAAGAGTATATACCAAAATTAAAAATATTTAGTGATAAAATTATAGACTGCGTATGGCGTAATTTTACTAATCAAATTGCATCATGAATAAAAAATAATAATATAGCAATATTACTTCTATAATAAATATTAAGTAATATAGAGAATTATGATATACTTAAGCTGTCAAAATATACATAAAAGGTGGAAAAAGTTATGAGGATTACGAAGAAGAAAAGTTTTGTTTTTATAACAATTATAATGGGAATATTTTTATTGGTAGGTTGCGGAAATAAAAATGCTAGCAATGGAAAAGGGGAAGCAGATAATTCCTCTAAAACAAGTGAAAGCAATGAGGCAACTCCATCAGGAAATAGTAAGGACCTGCCAATAGCTACTATAAAAGTAGAAGGATTCGGAGAAATTCAAGCTGAATTATATCCAGAGATTGCTCCAAATACTGTTAATAATTTTATATATTTAGCCAATAAAGGCTTTTATAACAATTTAAAATTCCATAGAGTAATTAAAGGGTTTATGATCCAAGGAGGAGATCCTAAAGGAAATGGAACCGGTGGGCCAGATTATTCAATTGAAGGGGAATTTACTTCTAATGGTTTTGCAAACAGTTTAAAGCATACAAAAGGAGTATTATCTATGGCAAGAGCACAAGACCCTAACAGTGCAGGAAGCCAATTTTTTATAATGTCAGGAGATGCACCAAATCTTGATGGAGAATATGCTGCTTTTGGAAAAGTAATATCAGGGTTAGATATAGTAGATAAAATTCAAAATGTAGAAACTAATTCTGCTGATGCACCTAAAAAGGATGTTGTAATTACATCAATAACTGTTGATACAAAAGGTGTTGAATACAAAGAACCGAATAAAAAGTAAATTTAAAATGTAGCTTAGAATCTAAGAATAAATGATTTAGTGGAGACTTATATGACTAATATCAATCATATAAGTCTCCACTAAAATTTTATCAGGCATTTATTGGATAGCTTGAGTAATGGAGTTTATTTTATCATTGGGATGCTTATTCCAATTATTTTTCCAAGATTTAATACATTCATATAGGATTATAATTAACATAGCAAGTATTATAACTGATAACACGGTTAATGTAGTCTTACCATTTGGAATATAGTTATTAAAGATATTTTCAATAGAAGCTGTTGAAGTCGTTATAGCGATAAATATCATAGGTAATATTGTTATAGGGGTATATTTCTTCTTGCCCATCTCTATAAGTACAGAAGTTCCGATTGCAAAAGCAATTGCGGCAAGAGTTTGATTGGCGACTCCAAATAGAGGCCAAATAGTTGAAATGTTACCACTATAAAGTAAGGCTCCCCAGCTAAGTGACATTAATGCACTGAAAAATACTAGATTAAATTTAGAATCTTTTCTAGCAAGTGGTTTGTACATTTTGCCAAAAAGATCTTGTAATAAATATCTTCCTATTCTTGTTCCTGAATCTATAGTTGTTAAAATAAATAATGCTTCAAACATTATACAGAAATGATACCAATAAGACATTAAGGTTGATGCACCAGGTAGCTTTTGGAATACATATGTCATACCAACGGCTAGAGACACAGATCCACCAGGCCTTCCAGCAAGTTTCTCACCAACAAGTGATTCGAGCATTCCTAAATCTCTTGGGACCAAATTTAATTTATCAAAAACTTCTGGCAAAGAGTTTATGGCAAAATAGTCAGCTGTAGGTAATGAGGTAGCTGCAATCAATGCCATTAGGGAGACAAAAGCCTCAAGTAACATAGAACCATAACCTATTGGAAGAATATCTTTTTCGCTCTTTATTAGTTTTGGAGTAGTTCCAGTGCTAATAAGTGAATGGAACCCAGATAGCGCACCACAGGCTATTGTTATGAATAAAAACGGAAATACTTTACCGCTAACAACTGGACCACCACCATGAACGTATTGAGTTAGTGCAGGCATTTCTAAATTTGGTCTGACTATTATTATACCGATAACTAAAGCACCAATAACTCCAAGTTTCATATAAGTACTTAGATAATCACGAGGTAATAATAATAGCCATACAGGTAAAGCCGCAGCACAGAATCCATAGATTACTAATATTACAGATAGTTGTTTAGTATCAAGAGTCAAAAAATTACCAAGAGTTGTACCTTCAATTTGTGGCCCAAAGATGACCGCAAGCATTATTAAAGCCATACCTATTATAGTAGCCTCACCTATTTTACCAGGTCTAATGTATTTTAAATAAATTCCTATAAAAATTGCGATTGGAATAGTAGCTCCAACTGTAAATGTACCCCAAGGGCTATTATAAAGTGAGTTAACGACTGGCAAGCCAAGACCCGCCATTGTAATTATTAATATGAAGATAACTGAAATGGAAGTAATAAAGCCAATTCTTTTTCCTAATGTATGCTTTGCAATTTCTGCTATGGACTCACCATTAAACCTAACTGATGAGAAAAGCATTATCATGTCATGAACTGCACCCGCAGCAACGGAACCAATCAATATCCAGAGAGCACCAGGAAGATAACCAAATTGAGCTGCTAGAACTGGTCCAATAAGAGGACCAGCTCCTGCAATAGCTGCAAAGTGGTGACCTAGCAGAACCCACTTATTTGTTGGAACATAATCCTTGCCATCATTGTATATCTCGGAAGGAACTTTTTTAGATTCATCTAAAACCAATACCTTTGCAGCAATGAAAGCACCGTAGAATCTGTATGATAGTATTAGAATTAAAGCACCAATGATAACTAAAACAATAGAATTCATATCTACATCCCCTTTGTGTAAATGTTTTCTTACATATATAATCTAACATTATAAATAAATAGTGACCATATTTTGTATGTGAAATGCTATATTTAGTGGATGAATTAACAAAATATTGAGGCGGTTTGCAGTAAGTTTTCATATAAAGGAAGTAAAAATTGAGATTTTATTACATAGTAGTATAATTTATGTATATAGAGGTGAAAGGGAGGTGATAGTATGTTGATGGTGAATATGCTAGAGAGAATGGCACTTATAACAATATTTATATATGTAATATTACAGACTAATATTATGAAGTGTTTCGTTAAGGACAAGTTTGATAGAAAAGATAACATAATGATGATTCTGATATTTTCACTCCTTGCTATTTTAGGAACTTATTTTGGAATATATATAAAAGATCAATCATTAGCAAATAGCAGACCAGTTGGAGCAATAGTTGCAGGATATTTAGGGGGACCTGTTATTGGAATTATAGTTGGATTTATAAGTGGATTGCATAGGTATTCGTTTGGAGGATTTACGGCGCTAGCTTGCGGATTATCAACAATTGTAGAAGGTGCAATAGGTGGAGGATTTAGAATATTATTTAAGAAAAAGGGGCTAAACCCAGCTGTTGCAGGGGTAGCTGCAGTAGTAGCAGAAATTACTCAAATGATAATTATATTAATGTTTTCTAAAGATATAAATTCAGCAATAGATCTTGAGAAAACAATAGCATTATCTATGATACTTATAAATTCTATTGGTGTATTTTTAATAGTTATGGTAATTGAAAGCTCAAAAAAATTGGTTGATGGTGAAGTAAAACTTATAAAATTAAAAGAAGAAAATAAAGTAGCAGAATTAAAGGCTTTAAAAGCACAAATAGAGCCTCATTTTTTATTTAATTCCCTTAATGTGATAAGTGCATATTGTAGAACTGATGGAGAAAAGGCAAGGGAACTTATATTAAATCTTTCAAATTATTTTAGAGCTACGCTAGAAATAGAAGGAGATTTTTCTACATTAAAAAAAGAATTGGCTTTGATAAAGGCTTATGTAGCAATTGAACAAGCTAGATTCTCAAATAGACTAGAAGTGAAATTTTTAATAGATGATAATTTACTAGATATAAAATTCCCAATACTTGTACTTCAGCCAATTGTGGAAAATTCAATTAAGCACGGAATACTGAAAAAAATTAATGGTGGTATAGTAACAATTTCTATTAGAAATGATGAAAATGACGTTAGTATTGAAATTAGTGATAATGGGGTAGGTTTTGAAAATGCAGATGAATCTTTATCAACCGGACTTGGCCTTAAAAATATCAACAATAGACTTAGATTATTATATGGAGAAAGTTACTCTTTAAATATAGTAAGTTCAAATAATGGAAGTAGTGTTAATTTTAACATTCCAAAATAATTATTATAATTAATGGGGGGAATTAAATTGAAATTACTAGATGAGATAAAAGTAGCAATAGTTGAGGATGAAGCAATATCCAGCGATGAATTAAAATATATAATATCTAAGGACGGCAGATTTAAAGTTGTAGGGCAAGCATATGATGGAATAAGTGCATTAACTTTAATTGAAAGCGAGGAGCCAGATATTGCTTTTATTGATATTAATATTCCGGGAAAAAACGGAATAAAATTGGCAGAAGAGGTAAAAGAGATATTTCCGGATATAATTCTAATTTTTTTAACGGCATATGATACTTATGCAATAAAGGCTTTTGAACTTAAAATCTATGATTATATACTAAAGCCATATGATGAAAAGAGAATAGCGGAATCATTAAATTGTGCGTTAAATACAATTAGTAATAGAAATGAAAATGAAATAATCAATATATTAAGTAAGCTTGAAAATAAACAAGCATTGAAGAAAATCCCGTGTGAGAACAATGGAAAAATAATTCTTATCGATGTTAACAAAATTTCCTTCTTTTATTCAGAGGGAGAGAGGAATTATGTTAAGACTAATAAAGATATTTATTGTACAACAAAAACTTTACAAGAGCTAACGGAGAAAACAAATTTCTTTAGATGCCACAGGAGTTACGTAGTAAATCTTGAAAAAGTTAAAGAAGTTTACCCTTGGTTTAACGGTACTTATAAGTTAATTATTGATGATGATGAAAATAATGAAATACCGGTGAGCAGATCTCATGTTAAGGAAATAAAGATTATTTTAGGACTATAGTACTAGCACTAGCTTTAGAAGTATATAAATTTTAGAAGAATATCAATTAAAATTGAGTTTTTAAATTAAAGAATTAGATAAATTTATTGAACAGAATATTAATTTATTCATTTGTAATTTATGAAAAAGTCTAAATAAAGGATACTCATTGTTAATCTTACCAAGATTAACAATGAGTATCCTTTATTTGGAGTAATTATTATATAAAGTTCTGTATTATCTCAGTTATACAGTCTTTTTGCAGGCGCAATTATAAAAATTAATTTTGTAATTAATTTTATCAAGATTTCTTTGTAATTCAGCTATTTGGCTAATAACTTCTTCACGGTGTTTTATAAATATTTCTCTACGAACATCAATAGTATTATCACCTTTAAGGCATAACTGAATATATTCTTTGATTTGCTTTATAGGCATACCTGTATTTTTTAAACAACAAATAAGTTCAAGCCATTCTAAATCTTTTTCTTTAAAATCCCTGTTGCCTGACTCACTGCGATCCACAAATGGAAGTAAACCTTCTTTTTCATAATATCTAAGAGTGTGTGGACTTAAATGTGTTTTTTCAGCAACTTCAGCAATACTGTATCCCATAGTATTACCCTCCTTTAAACTGCATGATTTATTTTATAACTTAGAGTATACTCTAAGAGTAAGCATTTGTAAAATTGCATCAAAAAATTATTTAATATAAAAGTTATAAATGATGAATATGGTATTATAAATAAAAAATTACTTTTTAAGTTTAGAACAATGACTTTAGTGCTGAAATAACAAACTTACATGTTCATTTTACAGTTTATTTTTCCAAAATATGTTGACTTAGAGTTAACTATAAGATGTAAAATATATATAGAACAATTTATCATATAAATTATCTATTTTGAGGAGGAATTACTTTGTTATATAGAGGGTTTGGAAAGACAAATGAAAAGGTTTCAGTTCTAGGATTTGGTTGTATGAGGTTACCTATTATTGATGGAGATACTACTAAAATTGACGAAGAAAAAGCTACAAAAATGATTCGTTACGCAATTGATGAAGGAGTTAATTATATTGATACTGCATACCCTTATCATGGAACAGGAATGGGAAATGGAGGGGAAAGTGAACCATTTGTAGGTAGAGCCTTAAAAGACGGATATAGAGAAAAGGTGAATTTAGCTACAAAACTTCCTAGTTGGGCAATTAAGACTAGAGAGGATATGGATAAATATTTAAATGAACAATTAGAGCGATTGCAAACAGATAGAATAGATTTCTATTTAGTTCATGCTTTAAATAAAGGTTCCTGGGAAAATTTAAAGAAGTTAGGAATAGATGAATTTTTAAACTCAGCAATTAAAGATGGAAGAATAAGATATGCAGGATTTTCATTTCATGATAAGTTAGAAGTTTTTAAAGAGATAGTGGATTATTATGATTGGTCATTCTGTCAAATTCAATATAACTATTTAGATGAAGACTTCCAAGCCGGAACTGAAGGCTTAAAATATGCAGCAGATAGAGGTCTTGGAGTTGTTATCATGGAGCCGCTTAGAGGTGGAAAAATAGTTAGAAATCTTCCGGATGTAGTTACTGATACATTTGATAAAGCGGAAATTAAGAGATCTCCAGCTGAATGGGCACTAAGATGGGTATGGAATCATCCAGAGGTATCTGTAGTACTAAGCGGTATGAATGTAATGGATAATGTTACTGAAAATATTAGAGTGGCAGGTGAAGCTTTACCAAATTCACTAACAGAAAAAGAGCTAGAAATAATGGATAATGTCAAAAAAGCATTTAAAGAAAGAATAAAAGTTAATTGTACAGCTTGCGAGTATTGCATGCCATGTCCAGCAGGCGTAAATATTCCTAAGAATTTTACATTATATAATGAGTATAATATATTCGCTACTCCAGCAACAGAAAAAGAACTTAAGGAAAGATATAATGGAGTAGCACCATCAGAAAGAGCAGATAAATGTGTTGAATGCGGTAAGTGTGAAAGCCATTGTCCTCAAGCAATTAAGATTCGTCAAGAATTAAAAAATGTTAAAACAATATTTGCATAAAGTAAAATATTACAATTCACAAAATAGTTTCTAGACAGTTGAAAAAGATGATTACATTCCAAAAGAAGAAAAAATGTATATATCCAAAAGAGTATTTTTTCGATAATTAAGAAGATATAACATTATATAGACAAAAATAAATTTATTAAAATCATACAAATGAGTTAAGGAGTGAGCTAAATGAGAATATTATATTACGATTGTTTTTGCGGTATAAGTGGAGATATGAATCTGGCAGCGATGTTGAACTTAGGAGTTCCTAAAGAATATTTATTTAAAGAAATTTCAAAGCTTAATTTAAATTCTGAATATGATATACAAATTAACAGTTCTGAGAAACTTGGAATAACAGGAACAAGAGTAGATGTTATATTAAAAGATGAAGTAAATGATTCAGATAACATAGGATATAAAGATTTTAAGAATTGCAGTACTGATATTATAGAAGATCACAGTCACTCTCACGTACATGATCAAGAGCACGATCATCATAATCATTCTCATGGTGAAGATGCTTCACATAATCATGAACACAATCATCCACATAGCCATGAACATGATTGTTCACATAATCACGAACAAGCTCATGTTCATAGCCATTCAGGAAATCACGAGCATCATCATAGAAACTTAAAAGATATAGAGAATATAATAAATTCTAGTGACTTAAGTGAAAAAGTTAAGAATTTAAGTTTAAATATGTTTATGAGAGTAGCAGAAGCAGAAGCAAAGGTACATGGCAAAACATTATATGAAGTACACTTTCATGAAGTAGGCGCCATTGATTCAATTGTTGATATAGTAGGAGCTGCTATTTGTTTAGATTATTTAAAAGTTGATAAGATTATGGCATCTCATGTTCAAGTTGGTGGCGGATTCGTAAAATGTGCTCATGGTCTCATGCCAGTTCCAGCACCTGCGACCGTAGAAATATTAAAAGGCATTCCAATAAATGTTGGGGTGGTTCAATTTGAAACAACTACGCCTACAGGAGCTGCGATACTAGCTGAAAATGTTCAAGAATTTACTTCAAAAATAGATTTCTCTATAAAGAAAATTGGATATGGAATTGGACACAGAGATCTAGATATACCTAATGTTTTGAGAGTTTACTTAGGAGAAGACAATAGTTTAGAGAAGATAGAAGAACAGTATATATTAGAAACTAATATAGATGATATGAACCCGGAATTTTATGGGTATATTGAAGAAAAGCTTTTTGATGCAGGAGCATTAGATGTTTTTAAAACTTCTATATTCATGAAAAAAGGAAGACCAGGAATAAAGTTAAGTGTATTAATTAGTGAAAAAATAGAAAAAGATATTTTGGACATAGTTTTTGAAGAGACGACCTCTATAGGCGTAAGAAAATATAAAGTTGAAAAAATAATGTTAAATAGAGAGTTTTCAAAGGTAGAAACTCAGTATGGAGAAGTAACAATCAAGAAATCATATTATAAAGGTAACTTAGTTAAATATAAGCCGGAATATGAGGAATGTAAGAAGATTGCAAAAGAGAATAACATAACTATGGAAAAGGTGTATAGGGAAGTTTATAAGCAAACTTCTAATATCTATAATGAATAATTCTACAATCAAATTAAGAAAATAAAAATGCATTGGTGAGAGGCGGAAGAGATAGATGATTAATAATGATAAATATAGTGAACTAGTGAAATACCTTAAAGGATTAGGAAAAGTAGTTTTAGCATTCTCAGGGGGAGTAGATAGCACATTCTTACTTAGAGTAGCTAAAGAAGCTCTTGGAGAAAATGTAAAGGCAGTAACGATTTTATCACCTTACATTCCTAAGTGGGAAATAGCAGAGGCTAGAGAATTGGTAAGGGAATTGGGAGTTCAACATGAAATTATTGAGGCTCCAATTATTGATTCAATTAAATTTAATCCAGAGGATAGATGTTATCTTTGTAAAACAGCTGTATTCACTATGATATTAAATGTAGCAAAAGAACAAGGTTATAATTGTGTAATTGATGGGACAAATTTTGATGACATAAGTGATTATAGGCCAGGTCTTAAAGCGTTAAAAGAACTAGAAGTAAGAAGTCCGCTATTAGATTGTAAATTAACTAAAGCAGAAATAAGAGCATTCTCTAAAGAATTGGGACTTAACACTTGGGATAAGCCACCTTATGCTTGCCTTTTGACAAGGATACCTTATGGCAATGAGCTTAAGGTAGAAGATTTTGAAAAGATTGAAAATGCAGAAAAGTATATGATGAGTATAGGTTTTAGAGCTGTTAGAGTACGATGTCATGGTGATTTAGCGAGAGTTGAAGTAAGCAGGAATGATAGAAGTAAACTATTTAATGAAGAACTTTTAGATACTATTGCTGAAAAAATAAAAGAATGTGGATTTAAATATGTAACATTAGATTTGCAAGGTTATAGAGTAGGAAGTTTTAATGAAACTATAGTAAAAAAAGAAGATAATCAAAATAAATAGTAATATTTTAGAGATAAATTAAAATGGTGTAATAAGGTAGTGTATAAGATCTCAGGAGGATAAAGCTAATGAACAAAGAAGAAATTAAAGAATTATTAGAAAGTGTTAAAAATAACAAGTTGAATGTAGATGAGGCACTTGAAAAATTGGAAGATCTACCTTTTAAAGATTTAGGTTTTGCTAAAATAGATAATCATAGAGAAATTAGGGTTGGCTATCCGGAAGTAATATACTGCGAAGGTAAGACTGTAGAGCAGGTTAGAGATATTGTAAAATTTATGATTACAAAAAATAATAATATATTAGGAACTAGAGCCAATGAGGAAATGTATAATGCAGTCAAAGAAATATGTGAAGAAGCAAAATATAATAAACTTGGTAGAACAATAACTATTAGGAAAAATGAACAACCTCTTACGGAGAATTATATAGCAATTGTTGCAGCAGGGACTTCAGATTTACCTGTTGTAGAAGAAGCATTTGAAACAGCGAGTATATTAGGCAATAGAGTTGAAAAAATAACTGATGTTGGAGTTGCAGGGATACACAGACTTTTTTCAAAACTGGATGTCATTAGGGGGGCAAAAGTCGTTATAGTAATTGCAGGTATGGAAGGTGCATTAGCGAGCGTTGTAGGAGGACTTGTAGATAAGCCAGTAATAGCAGTGCCAACAAGTGTTGGATATGGTGCTAATTTCGGAGGAATTGCAGCTTTATTATCTATGCTGAATAGTTGTGCTAGCGGTGTTAGCGTAGTTAATATAGATAATGGCTTCGGGGCGGCATATAATGCTAGTATTATTAATAAGCTGTAGTTTTTTACAATGATTTTATATGGTTAATTAATATTTAAAATTCAGTATCCAATTGTTTAGTTAGGAAAGAATATAATTAACATTATAAATATAAAAACAAAAGGGAGGAGGAACTATATGTCAAAACTTTTTTCAAATTTTAAACTCAAAAATTTGGAATTTAAAAATAGAATCGTTATGGCACCTATGTGTATGTATACAGCTAAGGAAGATGGAATAGCCACTGAGTGGCATAAAATACATTATGCTACAAGAGCTTTAGGCGGAGTAGGACTTATAATCCAAGAAGCAACTGGAGTTGAAAGTAGAGGAAGAATAAGTGATAAAGATTTAGGAATATGGAATGATTCACAAATAGAGGGTTTAAAGAAGATAGTTGATACATGTAAAAGCTTAGGTGCGGTTATGGGAATTCAACTTGGTCATGCAGGTAGAAAGTGTGAAATAAAGAATCTTGAGATTATAGGACCTAGTGCTGAAGCATTTAGTAGTGAATATAAAGTTCCAAAGGAAATGAGTAAAGAAGATATAAATGAAGTAATAAATGCCTTTAAAAGTGCCGCTAAAAGGTGTATTGAAATAGGATATGATATTATAGAAATCCATGGTGCTCACGGATACTTAATAAATCAATTTTTATCTCCTCTTACCAACAAAAGAACTGATGAGTATGGAGGAAATTTAGAAAATAGAGCGCGATTCCTAAAAGAAGTAGTAAAAGCGGTTAGAGAAGTGTGGACCAAGGAAAAACCAATAATACTTAGGATAAGTGCTGAAGATTATTTAAATGAAGGAAATCATCCAGAGGATTTGGCTAAAATAATAAATTTGGTTAAAGAAGAAGGTATTGATATAATTAATGTAAGCTCAGGTGGCGTTGCACCAACTCCTGTTCCAATTAAGGTATATGAAGGATATCAGATAAAATTTGCAGAGATAATAAAAGAAAATACAGGACTTCCTGTAATAGCTGGAGGACTTATTATATCGCCTTATATGGCAGAGGAAATAATTCAAAATGATAGAGCAGATATGATTTTCTTAGGAAGAATTCTTTTAAGAAAACCATACTGGCCGCTTGAAGCTGACTCAAAATTAGATGGTGAGGTAAAATGGCCTGAGCAATATGAAAGAGGTAAGTTCAGAAATAATAGATAACCATATTAATTGGCAATAGTTAAATTTATTAATAATTATTTGAATAAATTTTAATTTTAAAGCCAGCAGTATAAAATGAATTTAAATGTACACCATAATAATGAGGTGATACATATGGATAATAATAAAAACAGAATAAAAGATAGACCTAAATCTAATGCGGAACGTAGAAAAATAGATCCTAAAAATAATGCGGATTTAGGCATTATTGATGGAAAAAAGATAGGTGCGCCTCCACATAAAGAAAAGGATCACCTATAATATAAAGAGGATATATCAAAATGTTTTTATCTGTTTGATATATCCTTTATATTTTATATTAACAAGTATATAGATAGAGGAAAATTAAATTATTAATTTTTTATAAAAGCAATTATAATAGATGATATATTACATAAGCAAAGGAGATTAGCAAATGAAACTAGATTTAACAATATTTGAATTAGGAAAACTTTTAAAGAAAATAGAGGATAAATATGATTTGAACATATTAGTGAAATTAGCATTAAGTGGTGGATGGGCTACAATAACTGGCAATGCTAATATTTTAAAGTATCCAAATGATTCAAACTGTGGCTGCAATGGAAAAGACAACATTATAGATATAAGTGTAGAGCATGATGGTAATGAGCATGGATCTGTAATAAAAATTACAGGTGCTAAAGATAAAAAGTTTGATATAGATATATCAAGTACTAGATACAAAGAATTGCGTCCAAATAACTTAACTGTTAACAAAATAAAAATTAACGAAAATGAAAGTAAATTAAGAATTGATGAAAATATAATATTTACAATAGGTGCGTCAGTTGATGATATAAAAGAACTTATAGAAAACTAAATATATACAACATTAGCCAGCATAAAACAGTCCGAAATACACATACTATTAAAGAGTCAATAGGAAGAGGAGAGTGATATAAATGGACAACAGTATGAAAAGAAAACATACAAGCAAACATAAGACTTTAAATCATAATCCACAGGCAGAAAGCGTAAAAGCAGTTTTTGGCGAGCCAAAAGCGAAAGATTCTGAATTTACTCCAAGAACTTTTGACTAATAGCAGAGATATTAAACATAGGCACGATTGTAAATATTATATAATTATATTTCATAGTGATTTCTGAAATGTGAATTGTATAATAGACCAAACAATTTAATAGTTAAAGAAGGAATATTTTGAGTATAAAAAACTTAAAATATTCCTTTTTTAGTGCAAAAGAATTTAATGTTTTAAGGTATAAATTTGAAATATTATTAATTTATTTAATAATTAGTTATTAATTAGAAATATCAAAATATCTATATATTAGACAGGCTATAGTGAAAAACAAAATTATTATATGGATGTTATTTAATAAAGTTATGAAATAACACTCACTAAGTGATAAATTTGTATGGTTATTGTTTAGGTTTTTATTTAATAGGAATTAAACAGTAAGTATTTGAAAAAAGTAGTCATAATGTCTTTGTTTAATTGAATATATTTTAGTTATAAAGGAGGAGGAGTGTTTATGAGTATGAACTTTAAAGAATTTATAGAAACAGATAGAGAAAAGTCTAACACCCAAAAGTTTGAAGGAAGTTTCCTAGAATATTTAGATATTGTTAAGGAAAATCCAGAAATTGTTAACCTTGCTCATAAAAGAATCTATGAGATGATTATGAGCAAAGGCGTAGAGGAGTTAAAAGGTGAAGAAAACCCTCGAGTAAGAAAAATTTATGGAAATGATCTAATAAGAAAATATGGCTTTTTTAAAAATGATTTTTACGGAATTGATAAAGTTATAATGAAACTTGCAAGTTATTTTAAATCAGCAGCCATGAAAGGTGAAGAATCAAGGCAAGTATTATATCTTGTTGGTCCAGTAGGAGCAGGCAAATCTTCAATAGTGGAAAGTTTAAAATCAGCCTTAGAAAGTTGTGAACCAGTTTATTCATTAAAGGGATGCCCAATGCATGAAGAACCTCTTCATTTAATTCCAAAGCATTTAAGACCAAAATTTGAGGAAATGCTAGGAGTACAAATTGAAGGAGATTTATGCCCAGTATGCAGGTATAAACTTGTTAATGAACTTAAGGGAGTTTATGAAGATTTTCCGGTTGAAAGAACAGGATTTTCTATTAGATCAAGAAAAGGAATTGGAGTAGTTCCACCTGTTGATCCCAATAATCAAGATACATCAATACTAACAGGATCAATTGATATTTCTAAGATGGATATGTACTCTGAAGATGATCCAAGAATTTTTTCTCTAAATGGAGCATTTAATGTCGGTAACCGTGGACTAGTAGAATTTATAGAGGTATTTAAGAATGATGTTGAATATCTTCATACAATAATTACTGCAACCCAAGAAAAATCAGTACCATCTCCAGGTAAGGGTTCAATGATTTACTTTGATGGAGTTATAGTTGCTCACTCAAATGAGGCAGAATGGAATAAATTTAAATCAGATCATACAAATGAAGCAATTTTAGATAGAATTGTAAAAGTTGAAGTTCCATATTGCTTAGAACTAGATGAAGAAGTTAAGATATATGAAAAAATAATAAAGAAGAGCAATTTTAAAGCGCATATAGCGCCACATACTATTGAAATCGCAGCGATGTTTGCAATACTTTCAAGGTTAACACCTTCAGCTAAAGTAGACGCGGTGACAAAACTTAAGATTTACAATGGAGAAGAGATTGTTGAAAAAGGAACTACAAAGAAGATCGATATTGGAGAACTTAGAGAAGAAGCCGGTCAATATGAGGGCATGAAGGGAATAAGTACAAGATTTATCATAAAAGCAATAGATAATGCACTTGCTGAGTCAGGATATGATTGCATAAATCCACTTAGTATAATGGAAAGTATAATAAAATCTGTTAGAGAACTAGATATTGCAGCAGATGATAAAAAGAAGTATTTAGGCTTTATTCAGGATAATATAAGAAAAGAATATAATAAAATTCTTGAAAGAGAAATTACAAAGGCATTTATTCACTCATTTAGAGAACAAGCTGAGAGTTTATTTAACAATTATATAGATAATGCTGAGGCATATGTAAATAAGACTAAGATAAAAGATGTTTCAACTGGTGAAGAACTTAATCCAGATGAAGAATTTATGAGAAGCATAGAAGAGCAAATAGGTGTATATGCCGCATCGGCTAAAGGCTTTAGATCAGATGTGACTTCATATATGTTCTATATAGTTAGGAAAGGCGGAAAATTAGATTATACTTCTTATGAGCCTTTGAAGGAAGCAATAGAAAAGAAATTAACAGCTTCAGTTAAAGATTTATCAAGAATCATAACTAAATCAAAGGTTAGGGATAAGGAACAAGCAGAGAAATATGATTCTATGGTTGAAGAAATGAAAAGAAACGGATATTGTCTT
The DNA here is from genome assembly GCF_022324665.1 of Clostridium sp. YIM B02500. Lineage (NCBI taxonomy): Bacteria > Bacillati > Bacillota > Clostridia > Eubacteriales > Clostridiaceae > Clostridium > Clostridium sp. YIM B02500. Next base: position 17,423 of record NZ_JAKGTE010000004.1, read on the forward strand.
CATTGTTGTGACGTAATCTTAAAATATGCAGCTAATAACTTATGGAGGGATTAGATTAGCTTATGGCAATATTTAGAGATTACACTAACAATCAAATTGATCACGACAGATCCATAGAAGATAGAAGAAGGCATAGGCAACTTGTAGAAAAATCAATAAAAGAAAATTTGGGAGATATATTATCAGAAGAGAGTATAGTTGGAGAGAGTAAAAACAAAAAATTTAAGATACCAATTAAAGGAATTAAGGAATATCAATTCGTCTATGGAAAGAACTCTAAGGGAGTGGCCAGTGGAGTAGGTAACGAAAAAAGGGGAGAAAAATTAGGAAATGGAAATAAGAAATTAGCTAAAGGAAACCAGGGAGCTGGAAATGAAGAGGGTGATGATATATATGAAACAGAAATCACTCTCGAGGAGCTAATGGACTATATATCTGAAGATCTTAATCTACCTAATTTGGATCAAAAAAAGTATTCAGAAATAGTTACTGAAACTAGCGGCAAGAAGAGAGGATATCAAACTCATGGAATAAGACCAAGACTTGCAAAAAAGAAAACAGTTATGTCAAAGATAGCAAGAAAACAGGGAAAGAAGAGAGCTTTAAAGGAATTAGAAAGTGACGAAGAGTTAGAAAGATTTCCTTTTAGAGAGGAGGATCTTAGGTACTATAGGGTTAAATTAAAACCTAAAAAAGATAGCAATGCAGTAATGCTATTTATCATGGATGCTTCTGGTTCTATGGATGTGACTAAAAAATATTTAGCAAGATCTTATTTTTTCGTGTTGGCAACTTTTCTAAAAAGAAAATATAACAATATAGCATTTGAATTTATATATCATACTACAGTTGCAAAGAGAGTAGATGAATTCGAATTCTTCCATAAGTCTGAATCTGGTGGTACTTATATATCTAGTGGCATTAATGAGGCATTAAAGGTGATTGAAGAGAAGTATCCTCCGGCAGCATGGAATATATATAGCATATACGCAAGTGATGGAGATAACTGGTCTGAAGATAATGAAAAAGCAGTTGCAGCGGTAAAAGATATATGTGAGGTTAGCAATATGTTCGGCTATGCAGAACTTTTACCATCCACATATACCACTACAATGTATCATAAGTTCAAAAAAGAGATCACTAATGAAAAATTTGTTCCTGTAATTATAAAAGAAAAGAAGGACTTATGGGATGCACTTAAGATTATGCTTAGGAAGGAGTTAAAGGAGGAATAAGAAATTGGAATATAGCTTTAATGATATTGAAAAGTGGAATGAGAAAATAGAGAAAAAGGTTAGGGAATATGGGCTAGAATGTTATCCTCAAGAATTTGAAATTATAGGCTTTAATGAGATGATTGGATATGAAGCTTATGTTGGAATGCCTTCAAGATATCCACATTGGAGTTTTGGTAAATCTTATGAGAAAAGTAAAACACTTTATTCTTTAAATCTTACTGGCCTTCCTTATGAAATGGTTATTAATTCAGATCCTTGTTTAGCATATTTAATGAAGGATAATACGTTATTGTTACAGATATTAACAATGGCCCATGTATATGGGCATAATGACTTCTTCAGAAATAACAGATTATTTAAAGAAGGAACTAATGCTAAATATACTTTAGAAATGTTTAATTTAGATGCCAAAATAATAAGAAATTATATTGACGATCCAAGTATTGGATACTCGGAAGTTGAAAGAATACTAGATGCAGGTCATGCGATAAGGTATCAATCTAAAAGAACTGTTGGAGTTAAGGAACTGACTAACAATGAGATTAAAGAAAATATTTTAAAAGATTATGAAAATAAAAAAGAAAATAGAGATATTTTAGATCCTTATGAAGAAATCAGTTTACCAGATTTAGATAAGATTCCATTGGAACCTGTTGATGATCTCATGGGATTTATAATAAATTATGGTCAGTTACAAGAATGGCAGAAAACAATATTAAGAATTGTTAAGAGAGAAACAGAATATTTTATTCCTCAAATTGAAACTAAAATTATGAATGAAGGATGGGCAAGCTATACACACTATAATATTCTAAAACAATTAGAATTGCCACAAGAACTACATTTAGAGTTCTTGAAAAGGCATAATGATGTAATAGCTCCTGCTATAGGCGGGTTAAATCCTTATTATGTTGGCTTCAAAGTATTTGAAGATATTGAAAAGAGATACGGAAAGGAAAAAATATTTGAAGTAAGAGAAATTGAAAGAGATTCTTCATTTTTACGACGTTATTTAACTAAAGAATTGTGCGAAGAATTAAATTTATTTCAATATAATCAAAGAACTTTTGATGTTGTCATCGAAGAAATTTCAGATGAAACTGGCTGGAAAACTATTAGAGATACTTTAAGTTATACTGCTGGTATGGGGAATATACCATATATTAGAGTTGTTGATTTGAATAAGAAGAATTATACATTAACCCTAGAAAATGTTTTTGACGGAAGACCACTTGAGCTTTCTTATGCAAAAGAAACGTTGAAGTACGTTCAAGAATTATGGGGGCATGATGTTAGGCTAATTACTAAATCAAGCGATAAGCAAGAAGTGATCTTAACTTGTAATCAGGAAAAGAAGATAATTGTATCCTAAAAGATCGGAATTATAAAAAAGTAATAAACAATATTTTATGATTTAAGCCAATAAGCATGTTTCATCATTATGAGTTAACTTATGAGGTAACCAAAAGTATAAAAATGAATAGTTTATATATGAGAGAAAGTAATATTTTGGGAGACAAAGATGAACTTAAAAGGTAGTCAAACTGAAAGAAATTTATTTAAAACATTTGCAGGAGAGTCTAGAGCTAGAAATAAATATACTTTTTATGCTGAGAAAGCTAGGGATGATGGTTTCCTCTATGTTGCAGAGGTATTTGAAGCAACTGCAGGTAATGAAAAAGCTCATGCAAGAGAAGTGTTTAGAAGATATTTAGATAGGATTAATAATACAAAAAATAATTTGATAGAATCTGCACTTAGTGAATCTGAAGAAAGTAAAGTAATTTATAAAGAATTTGAGGAAATTGCTAGAGAAGAAGGTTTTGACGACATTGCAGATTTTTATAAAGAACTTCAAGAAGTTGAAGAACATCATAAGGAGAGATTTTTAGATTTAGCTAAAAAACTCAAAGAAGGTAAGATGTTTAAATCAGATAGAGAAGAAGAATGGATATGTCTAAATTGTGGTTATATATACGAAGGTAAGGAAGCACCTATGAAATGCCCATTATGTAGATATCCAAGAGCATATTTTAGAAGATTATGTAATGAGGATTGTAAGTAGGGGGAAAACATATGATTTATGAATATCCTGAAGAATTTGTGGTTCCTGTGGTTTATGTAGAGGGTTTGAAAGAGAAGCCTATTAACAGAAGTTTGGAGTTTAAGTATTTTCAGATTGATGAAAGTATGACTCCTAGTGAAAAGCCACAAGAAAATAAAATGTTTCAGATGAGCACGTACCATGATGAAGATATTTCAAACAAAGGAATGATGTTTTTAGATTTAGATGAAGATTTGCTTCAAAAACCTTGCCATGAAAAATATAAGTTTGATGATATAGTTGAAAGTGAAGAAGAACATTATAGCTCTAACAATATATTTAACGATATAGATAATGAATATGCTGATGGTGAAACATTAAGAATGTAATGTATTATTTGTAGTTAGTCACTTATTAGGGATTAACTACAAATATTTTATTTAGATAGTATTAATTTTTTATAAAGGATTAATTATGAGATTTAATGATTTAGCTAAAAAACAATATGAAGATATCGATAATTTAAGTGTATTATTAAAGAATTATGTGGATGTTTATAGACTATTAATTGCTGGAGCATCAGAACTATATGGTGTAAATTTAGCAGAGAAAAGTGAAGTTAAGAAAGCACTAGAGAGAGTTGAAAATGTAGGTGAATTAATAGATAAGTTGATAAGCACTTTAGAACGATGTGAAGGTTCTTATCTAAAGTATTGCAAGATTAAAAATGAATACATTACAGTAAGTACAGAGAAAGATAAGATATTTACTGAAATAGATAATGAATTAAATTTTCAAAACTCAGAAAGAGAAGAATAATGATGAAAACTAAACAAAAAAACTCTATCTTGAAATTTTAGGATAGAGTTTTTTATTATGAATTATAATTAAAATTTCTTTAATTTAATTTTACTTACCATTAAGTATGAACCAAGGATCATCAAAAGAACAACAAGATAAATCGATGGTGTAATATTAAAATTAAATATAATTAATGAAAAGAATGCCATAAAGCAACCTGCTATTGTTATTGGTATACCAGTAAAAGCACCGTCAAAATCAGTAGTATTAAATCTAGCTAATCTATAGGCACCACAAATTGGAAATAGTAATAAAACTATAAATCCAAATAATCCTTTAGGGCCAAAAGATTCAAGATTAAATAATATATATACTAATATAGATGGTGCTACTCCAAATGAAACCAAATCTGCTAAAGAATCTAATTCTTTACCTAATTCACTAGAAACGTTTAAAAAACGAGCTATTCTTCCATCATATCTATCTACCAATCCTGCTAATAAAATAAATGCACCTGATATTGCATACTTTTCATTCATTACTGATAATATAGATATAATTCCACAAGATAAATTAATAAAGGTAAATACATTAGGAATACAACTTTTCCTCATAAAATCACTCCTAAAATTATAAAAAATACTTACAAAGAGTTATTATAGCACATAAATGAAAATAATATAAGGTGCAAAATTAACTTTAAGTTTTTATTAAGATTATCTAGTATCGACATTAAGTAAGTAAAATGATATAATAAACTCTATGACAAAGGTATTATATGTAAATATTTATAGGAATTTAATATATGTATTTAGAGCTAATTATAATCTTGTATATAAGAATTATTTTAAGGCTATTTTTTATGTATATAAATAATAATTTAAGAAAATTTATTGGAGGTAGGTTAATTTATGAAAAAGGTTAGATTCATATACAACCCATACTCAGGAGAAAATAGTATAATAAGCGAATTAGACAATATTATAAAACTACACCAAGAAGTAGGATTAATAGTAGTGCCATATAGAATTCAAAAAGGTAAAGATTTAGCAGAGGCATTAGATATAATAGATGAAACTTATAGCTATATTTTAATAGCTGGTGGAGATGGAACAGTGGATTCTTTAGTAAATGCTATGAAAAATAAAAACATAAATATACCTATAGGTATATTACCAGTTGGAACTGCAAATGACTTTGGAAAGTTTATTAATATGCCAAATGATATAGAAGAAGCATGTAAGCAAATATTAAGCTCAAAGCCAGTAGCTGTTGACGTTGGAAAAATAAATGAGAAGTATTTTATAAATGTAGCAAGCTCAGGACTTTTCACTGATGTATCTCAAAAAACTGATGTAAATTTAAAGAATACAATAGGAAAGTTAGCCTATTATCTAAAAGGTCTTGAAGAATTACCTAACTTTAGAAAGTTAAAGATAAAGTTATCATCTAAAGAGTGTGATTATGACGGAGAAATGTATTTACTTTTGGTTTTTAATGGTAAAACTGCTGGAAACTTTAACTTAGCCACAGAAGCAGAAGTTACAGACGGAAAGCTAGACGTAATAATATTTAAGGCTATACAAATAATAGAGCTAATACCACTTTTTATAAAGCTTTTGAAGGGCGAGCATTTAGATTCGGATAAAGTTGTTTATTTCAAAACAGATGATTTATATATAGAATCTCCAGAAGATATTGTTACAGATATTGATGGAGAAAGAGGGCCTGATTTTCCATTGAGGGTTCAATGTATTAAAGGTGGAATTAAACTTTTAGGTATAAAATAAGATAGACAGTAATAAATATAAGTAACAGGAATATGGAATGGAGCGTAATTTGTGAATTTTGCATATTATTTATTTTTGTTACTTATAATTTTTTTGTCAATTTCACTTATAAGAAAGAATTTAGAGGTTTCACCAAAGAAAATAAAAATATATTTGGCATTAGTAATTACATTATTTTTATTAAGGCATATAGCATTATTTTTATTGTGCATACTCAAGAATAGTACAATAATATATTATTTAAAACCGATAATATTTTTGAATCATTTATCAGTGCCTCTTATAGTGCTAGCTGTAAGCTATGTTTATTTAAGATCTGAGAAGTTAAATTTTGGTGGAACATATGTTATTGCAGCAACAGTATGTATTATTTATGCTGTAATAATGCAAACTTCAAAGTTGACAGTTCAGGTAAATTATTTATATGGATTTATCTTGCAGATAGATAAGGAAACTATTTTATTTTTGTTTTCGCTAATACTACTTGGTGCATTACTGATACTTAATGTAATTTTATTGGATAGACCATATGCAAATAAAAAAGGAATATGGTTATTAATTATAGCAATATTAATAGTAATGATAGAAGATATTATTATTTTAGGTGGAATTAAAATCTTCCCTTATTCGGTAATTGGGGATATGTTATTTCTTATAATTATAAATTTAGTATTAAAGGGCTTTAAAATATTGCCAAAGAACAATTATCGTTCCTAGGAAACGAATTGAGTACGAATTTGCGCTTTAGAGTATGTAAACAGCAGGTAAAATACTAAGATAAGTTGTTATAAGTGTGTAGAGGATTTTTTTGAATAAGAGTAATATGTGCTAACGGTTAATAGACAGAAAGGATACTTAGTTGCAATATCAAGCAACTAAGTATCCTTTCTTTTATATGGTTCTTTTTCTTCTATTTGAATAATTATCAGATGAATGTTTATTTGAGTGTTTTTTATTGCTATTAGTTGAATTCTTCTTATTATTACTCATAGAATTTTTTTCATTAGATATTTTACTACTAACATTTGAATTTTTATTTGAGTTATTCCTAGGACCATCGTTTGATTTATGCTTACCTTGATAGCCTAGTTTTCCAGGAGCAAAGCCTATTAAACTGTTTTTACTATTGCCAATTAGGTCTTCTCTGTGAGCTTTAAGTAGAGCTTTCTTTACTTTTTGATAATTTTTAGGAACAGCAAACTGTATTAGAGCTCTTTGCATTTCTTTCTCTTCAGGTGTTTTTGGAATATAAACTTTTTCTCCGGTAATTGGGTTGAATCCAGTATAATACATTGTTGTTGATAAGCTTCCTGGTGTTGGATAAAAATCTTGCACTTGTTCAGGTGTATATCCCATCTCTTTAATGTATAATGCTAAATCTATTGCTGCATTAAGATCAGAACCTGGATGAGATGACATTAAATAAGGCACTAAAAATTGCTTTTTATCTATTTGCTTATTAATTTGAAAATACTTATTAACAAATTTATCATAGACTTCTCTTGTTGGTTTACCCATCTGATTCAATACTTTTGGAACTACATGTTCTGGAGCAACCTTTAACTGACCACTAATATGATGCTCACATAATTCTTTAAAAAATGCATCATTTTTATCATGTATTAAATAATCATATCTTAGACCAGAACGTATAAATACCTTTTTTATTCCAGGAAGTTTTCTAACTTTCTTTAATAGAGAAAGATACTCAGTATGATCTATTATCAAGTTTTTACATGGGCTAGGGAACATACATTGTTTATTTTTGCAAGTACCGTGTTCTATTTGTTTCTTACAAGCTCTATGTCTAAAATTTGCAGTAGGACCTCCAATATCATGAATATATCCTTTGAAGTCAGGTAAAGTCGTTAAAAGCTTTGCTTCGTCAATTATTGACTCTTGCCCTCTATTCTGAATTACTCTTCCTTGATGAAATGTTAGCGCACAAAATGAACATGAGCCGAAACAGCCTCTATGGCTTGTTATAGAAAATTTAACTTCTTGTATTGCAGGTATGCCGCCCTTTTCTTCATATATAGGGTGATAGGTTCTTGTGTAAGGTAAATCATATGTCATATCCATTTCTTCTTGAGTTAAGTTTTCTTGAGGTGGATTCTGAACTAAATATCTATCACCGTATTGTTGAATTATAGTTCTACCGTTTATAGAATCTTGTTCGTAGTATTCTAATTTATAAGCTTCACCATAAGCTTCTTTATCCGTAGATACTTCGTCAAATGAAGGGACTATAACTGTATTTTTAATATTAGATATATCTTTAGTCAAATAACAAGTCCCACGAACACTTGTTATATTTTTAATATTTGCTCCATATCTTAATAACTCTGCAATTTGAACAACGGTTTTTTCGCCCATGCCGTACATCAATAAATCAGCTTTAGAATCTACAAGGATACTTCTTCTAACTTTGTTATCCCAGTAGTCATAGTGAGCAAAACGTCTAAGACTTGCCTCTATTCCTCCGATTGCAATAGCTGCATCTTTATAAGCTTCACGTATTCTGTTGCAGTAAACAATTATTGATCTATCTGGTCTGTGGCCAGCCTCTCCTCCAGGAGAATATAAGTCTTCACGTCTTGTTTTCTTTGCGGCTGTATAGTGATTAACCATAGAATCTATATTCCCTGAATTAACTAGGAAACCATATTTAGGCTTACCTAATTTTTTGAAATCCTCAGAACTATTCCAATTAGGTTGAGCTATAATACCAACATTAAAACCTTGTGCTTCAAGAGTTCTGCCTATAATAGCAGTACCAAAAGAAGGGTGATCTACATAAGCATCGCCAGAAACAATAATAAAATCTAATTGGTCAATTTTTCTTTTTTTCAAGTCTTCTTTACTAATAGGTAAGAATTCTTTACAAAGCTTCATATAATATTAACTCCAATTCTTAATTTATTTTACTTAAAGCATATTTATATTAAAATTACGTATATTAAAGATCGCTATATTGGGATATTATACTAACGTAATAAATAATTAAAAAGTCAAATGAATAAGCTTTTAAAGCTTATTCTTAAAGTATATTAACATAACAATAATTAGTTTACAAACAATATCAATAGGCAAGTGTAGTGTAAATTCAATGCAACTCATAAAGAAATATTTATAATTTACAAATTGAGGATTAATTAAAGAAATTTTTATGTGTTCAAAAGATAAATCAAAACAAAAAATTATTGCCTTTTTACTTCTATGTAATATAATAATTAGAGATAGTAGTAAAATATAACTAAGTGAAGATATACAGGGCGGTGTAAAAGATGGAGGAAGGACCTCAGAATATAAACTATAATATAGCAAAAACTAAATATATTCAGAAGGAAAATCTTTTATCTTGCCTTAAAAGATATAAGTAGATGCAATTTAGTTACAATACTAATTTTACTTAAGGATTTTCTTTCTGCAGAAGTAGGGGGGAAATAATTAAGATGGAATTATCTATATTTCTATATACTAACATTCTAGATAAAAAAGTTTATGACGAGTTTGGTGATGTTTTAGGAACTCTAAGAGACATTTATGTGACTACGGAGGATGGATATCCTAGAATAATTGGATATAAGCTTAAAAAGGACGGAGTAGCCTTTCATTATGAGTTTAGATATATAGAATTTTTAAATAGGGATGGTAAAATTAAGATCACAACAAGAGGAAGTAAAGAAATATTACCGATGAGGTATAGTTATCTTCTTTCAGAAAATCTATTAGATAAAAAGATAGTTGATATAAATGGAAAACAAGTTGTAAGAGTTAATGATTTGAGAATCGCAAAAATTGCAGGAGAATACAGAGTTATTGGAGTTGAAACAGGAAAATTAGCGAGATACAGAAGACTAAAGATAGCTGGTATTATGAAATTTATATACGGGATCATGAGAAAGAAGTTAGAAGATAAAGTTTTAAGATGGGATGATGTTGAATCATTGGAAATGGTTGAAAATAATTTGAAATTATCTATACCATATAAAAAATTGTCAACTCTACATCCAGCGGACCTTGCAGATATATTAGAAAATCTAGATACAAACTCAAGAAAACAAGTATTGGAATCACTGGATGAGGATTTAGCGGCCGATACATTAGAGGAAATAGATTCAGAATACAAGGGGACAATAATTAAGGAGCTATCTGACAGCAAAACTGTAGAAGTGCTAGAAAATATGCCTAATGATGAGATAGCTGATTTGTTAGATGATTTAGATGAAGAGGAAAGAGAAAAAATATTAGTGAATTTAGAAAAAGAAGATGCAGATGAAGTTAAGGAATTGTTGCAATATGAGGATGAAACTGTTGGTAGTATAATGAGTAAAGAATTTATATCTGTTAATCTAGATATTACAGTTGGAGATACTATTGAGATATTGAAAGAAACAAAACCAGATGAAGAAGTTATTTATTATATTTATATAACGGATGAAGAAGAACGTGTTCAAGGTGTGGTATCTTTAAGAGATTTAATAGTTAGTGATAGTGATTTGAAGATAAGAGAAATAATGGACTATTCTGTATCACGTGTAAGGCATGATGATGAAATTAGCGAAGCTATAGAAGTTGCCTCAAAATATGATTTGAATTCAGTGCCAGTAGTAGATGAATACGAAAAATTAATTGGAATAGTAATTATTCATGATTTAATAGATGAATTTTTGTATCCACTCTGGAAGAAGAAGAAAAATTAGAACATAAATTATTTAAATTTTTAATAAAAAGAATATTTTAGTTTTAGTATTTACCCATCAGGAATACTTGTTTTTATATATTTAAGAAAGTCAACACTTTTTAATTAAAACTTTAAAAAGTATTGACTTTTTTTTTAGAAAGAATATAATTATAATATAAAACCTATCAAAACACTAAGAATTAAAAACTATGAAAAAGAAAAGTAGCATAAAGGAAGTTTACAGAGAGAAAAGGATGCTGAGAACTTTTTATCTAGAATTTATGTGAAGTGCTCTTTGGAGTTGAAATTTGAAATTAAATATATTAAAAAATGGAGCGATAGTATATCCATTGATTTTTTGATATATTTTTTAGTATGATTTTCCGGGATCACCCGTTATAGTGATATGATATCTTAAGTATCAAAATTGAGAGGGATTAGTTATTTAATCCAATTAGAGTGGAACCGCGAAATTTACTTCGTCTCTATAATTTTTTATGGAGGATGAAGTTTTTTTATTATATTTAATATAAAAAGAATGTAAAAAGATATACTAAAATTAGTAGAAGTTTGAGGAGGAGAATAATAATATGGTTTATAATGGAGGATTAGAGTTAATAGGAAATACACCTATTTTAAAAATTAATAATTTAATTAAGGACGAAAATAGTGCAGATATATACGTAAAACTTGAAAAATTTAATCCGGGTGGAAGTGTTAAAGACAGAGCAGCGTTAGGAATGATCGAAAGAGCTGAGAAAGAAGGAGTATTAAAGCCAGGGGCAACAATAGTAGAGCCTACAAGCGGAAATACAGGAATAGCACTCGCACTTATAGGAAAATTGAAAGGTTATAGTGTAACAATAGTAATGCCAGAAACAATGAGTAAGGAAAGAAGAGATCTCATAAAAGCATACGGTGCAAATCTGATATTGACTGAAGGATCTAAGGGGATGAAAGGAGCTATAGAAAAGGCTCTAGAAATAGGAAGTGGAGAAGGATTTTTTATCCCTCAACAATTTGAAAATATAGCTAATCCAGAAAAGCACTATGAAACAACAGCAGAAGAAATATATAAAGACATTCCAGATTTAGATGCCTTTGTTGCAGGCGTTGGAAGTGGTGGAACTGTGATAGGAGTATCTAAAAATTTAAAAAAGAAGAATTCGGATATTAAAGCATTTGCAGTTGAACCAGCAAATTCACCAGTTTTAAGTGGTGGAAATCCAGGTGGTCATAAAATTCAAGGTATAGGGGCAGGATTTGTTCCAGGAGTTTATGATAAGGAATATGTAGATGAAATACTACAAGTAAGAGATGAAGATGCATTTAAAACAGCAAAAGCATTTGCTGAAAATGAAGGGGTATTGATTGGAATATCTTCAGGTGCAGCTGTATATGCAGCAATACAGGTTGCAAAAAGACTTGGAAAAGGTAAAAAGGTATTGGCTATTGCTCCAGATGGGGGAGAAAAGTATATATCTATGGGATTATATGATTAATTAATTTAACTATAAAAGTTTTATTAATAATCAGAAATTAACAGTGAAACGATTGATTTAACTTAAGATGCCAATGAAGTTCTATTAATAATTGTATATGTGAAAAGCTCTACTGAAAACTATAGAAAGGAGAATAGGCTGTGTTTAAAAAATTGAATTACGATCTAGAAAGAGTTTTAAATGAAGATCCAGCAGCTAAAGGTAAACTAGAAGTATTATTATTGTACCCATGTATTCATGCATTAATATCATATAGAATTGCACATGCTCTATATTTAAAGAAATGGTTTTTCTTGGCGAGATTAATTTCCCAATTATCTAGGTTTTTAACAGGTATAGAAATTCATCCGGGAGCTAAGATAGGAAAAGGCCTGTTTATAGACCACGGAATGGGAGTAGTTATAGGTGAGACTGCAGAAGTCGGAGACAATGTGACGCTTTACCATGGTGTAACTCTAGGTGGTACAGGTAAGGATGTAGGGAAAAGGCATCCAACTATCGAAGATGACGTTTTAATAGGCACAGGTGCAAAGGTACTTGGACCTATAACTGTGGGGAAGGGTGCCAAGATAGGAGCTAATGCTGTAGTTGTAAAGAATGTGCCAGCAATGGCAACTGCAATAGGAGTTCAAGCTAAAAACATTGTTAGAAATAGTGCAAGTGCAGCAATAATTGAAATTAGTGATTTAAAAGGACGCAAAAAGAAAATATTTAACGATATGGTTATTTAATGCTTTAGAATATGGAAGTATATGAAGTACAATTAATATAAACTTGTATATTGTATAGTTCAGTAGCATTTATTTATAGGAATTTTACTAAGTTAAGATGTTTTACTAAATATTAAAATACAACATTTCTTTATTAATTATTTTATTAAGAAATGTATTATAATCTAAAAGTTAAGAGATGCATTAATTAAACTTTAGAGCGAGAAAGTTTAGTTAATGTATTTTTTTATTCTTGAGGAATTTATATTCCAGTAAAATCTGTGGATAACTTAAAAAAGGTTGCTTGAATAGTTTTGGTATTTTAAAAAGAATAAAAAAGAAATCTTATTCGCCTGCCAAATTTTTCTCACATGCGTTTGAAAAGGCAGATGCGTGAAAAAAATCTACACATATGAAAAGAGTGCGAAGCACAATACGGAACTTAACCACAGTCACCTGCGATTTTTTTATATGGAGATTCTGCTAAAGCTAAATAAATTATATTAATTTATCTTGGTCATAATTAAAATGCTTTTTGCAAATAAGTTATAATAATAAAAGAAGATATTAGTATAATTGGTGTTAAATCTTACAATAACCTTAATATTTTTGGTAATTGCATAGACATATGAAAGCATATATAATGTATATAAATAATGATCAATAATATATTATGCATGTAATACTTGTATAGAATTGAATAATTGTAATAAAATGTAATTAGTAGTATAATATAAAATGTGATTATTAAGAAAGGTTGGAGAAAAATGTTATCACCAGTTGCAATAAAATTAATAAGAATGATGCCAGAAGGGATAATTATAAAAATAGCAAAAAAAATAGTAGATAATTATATAAGAAAATATGCTAATATAACTGTTAATGGAGCAGATAATATAGATAAAGTAAAAAAACCAAGAATATTTGTATGTAATCACTTGAGTAATTCGGATGGATTAGTTTTATCAAAAATGCTAAAAGAGAAAAGTGATCCACATTTTGTAATGGGAATAAAATTGTCAGAAGATCCAATAACGAAATTAGGAACTCAGATAGTGAAGAACATACCAATAAAGCCCAATTCTGCTGATAAGGAAGCTATTACAAGAGTTGTTAAAACTCTTAAAGAGGGAAATGATATTTTAATATTTCCTGAAGGTACTAGGAGTAGGACAGGTGCTATGATAGAAGGTAAAAAGGGAATTCTGTTATTTGCAAGGATGGCGAAAGCAGAAATAATTCCAATTGGTATGTCTGGAACAGATAAGTTATTACCTATAAGTAAAAGTGGCGATATGGGGGCAGAGAAATGGCAGCATGCTGATGTTACTATAAACATAGGTGAAAAAATTGTATTTCCTGCTAAAGAAAAGGATGAAGACAAACATGAATATGATAATAAATGTATGGATATCCTAATGAGGAGTATAGCTAGTCTTTTACCTGAAAGTTATAGAGGAATTTATAAGTAAGGAGATTACAAAAGATATGAAAGCAAGGACAAAAAAAATTGTAGATATATTAAAAGAGACATATCCAGATGCAAAATGTGAATTGAATTATGGAACACCACTACAATTGCTTATAGCTACAATATTGTCTGCTCAAACAACAGATAAAAAAGTAAACGAGGTAACGAAAGATTTATTTAAGGATTATCCAGATTTAGATTCTCTTTTAACATTAACAAACGAGGAACTTGAAAAAAGGATAAAACAGATAGGTCTATATAGAAATAAATCTAAAAATTTAATACTTATGTTCAATCAACTTAAGGAAAAATTTAACGGAGAAGTTCCAAAGACAATGGAGGAAATAACTTCACTTGCTGGAGCGGGAAGAAAAACAGCTAATGTAGTTTTATCAAATGCCTTTAATGTACCATCTATTGCTGTAGATACACATGTTTTTAGAGTATCAAATAGATTAAAACTTGCAGATTCGGAAAATGTTTTAGAGGTTGAAAAACAATTACAAAAAGAACTACCAAAGAAAGAGTGGACTCTTATGCATCATCTACTTATATTTCATGGAAGAAGATGTTGTAGTGCTAGAAATCCTAAGTGTGGGGAATGTCCAATAAAGGATTTATGTAGTTATGATAATAAAACTAACAGATAAAAGAATATTTATAAAATTTTCATGAACCACAATTAAGACAATTTATAGTCAAAGTGGTTCTTTTAATTGTGCCGTTAATTTAATAAAATAAAGATAAGTTAGAATGAATAAATTTAATTAACAGGAAATATTAATAAGTATTTTGGAGGTAATCTATGAAAATTGGAGTTATAATGGGTGGTATATCATCAGAAAGAGAGATATCATTGCAAAGTGGAAAATCTATAATTGAAAATATAAACAAGGAAAAGTATGAAGTGCTACCAATTGTAATAGATAAAAAAGAAGATATAATAAATAAATCTAAAGGGATAGATTTCGCACTTTTAGCTTTACATGGCCAATTTGGAGAGGATGGAACAGTTCAATCCGTGCTTCAAACATTAGGTATACCATATTCAGGGTGTGGGCCTTTAAGTAGTGCTATGTGCATGGATAAAGATGTATCAAAATCCGTTTTAGAGGCAAATGGGATTAGAACTGCTCCTTGGATTAACTTAAGAAAAGGTGATAATATAGATTTCAATAAAATAAATGAATTAGGATATCCAGTTGTAGTAAAACCTACTCATGGTGGATCAAGTGTTGCAACATTCATAGTTAAAGAAGAGAAGAAAATTGAAAACTGTGTTTCAGAAGCTTTTAAATGGGATAGCGAAGTTATGATAGAAAAATTTATAAAAGGTGATGAAATAACTTGTCCTGTATATAATAATAAAATGCTTCCAGTAATTGCAATTAAGCCTAAGGCTGAATTCTTTGACTTTACATCTAAATATCAAGATGGAGGAGCAGAAGAAATAGTGGTTGAGCTAGAAGCAGAGTTACACAAGGAAGTAGAAAAGATGGCGTTAGAAACTTATAAGGCACTTAAATGCGAAGTGTATTCTAGAGTTGATATGATAGTTACAGAGGAAGGTGTACCATACATTTTAGAAATAAATACTCTTCCAGGAATGACTAAAAATAGCCTAATTCCTAAAAGTGCAGCAGCTTTGAATATAGGATTTTCAGAACTGATAGATATGATTATACAGGATTCATTGAAAATAAGAAGATAGTATATGAATTATAAAACTTTTTGAATATTTATAACATTAAAATTGAAAAACTACTTGTTTAAGAATACCTTAGACAAGTAGTTTTTATCATAATTTCTGTTGAAAACAATCTGCAAATCTTCCTGTAAAACCTTTTAGAAAATATAACTTATATTAAGACAACTTAGTTATTGTTTCTTCTTGCAATCTTTACATACGCCCTTCATAACCAAGTCATGATCTGTTAAAGTGAAGCCAGTCGCATTTTGAACTAATTCCTGAATTTGAAGCATAGGGCAAGGGATTTCAACTTCTTTGTGACAGATATCACATTCCAAATGATGCCTATGAGTTTTTCCTTTTAGCTTATATGAAAAGACTCCATCATTTAGAGTTATTTTTTCAATAATTTCTTTTTCTTCAAATAATTCTAAAGTTCTATAAACCGTGCTCAAATTTATATTTATATTGTTGCTTTTATAAATCTGATATATTTTTTCAGCTGACAAACTGTTTTCAGAATTTTTTAATATACTTAGGATTTCTGTTCTTCCTTTAGTTATTTTAATTCCTTTATTTTTAAGAATTTCCTTTGGTTCCATTTTCATATCCCCTAACAGCTAAATATTAAATATATTATATCACATATATTTAATATCTTAAAAAAATATCATCTTAAAACCAAAAAATATAAGAGCTATCCCGCCAAAAAAATTAGCATACGTTGTAACAAATTTTATCTTTTTAATGTATCTGCACATAAAAAAACCTACTGTACATGTAAATAAAGTGATTAATCCAATCAAAATTGAATCAACACAAAGTAGTAGATTGTATGAAATCTCATGAAATGCAGTGAATCCTATAACTAGTGCATCTATACTAACGGATATTCCAAGTATTAAACAAGTACTATTTTTTATTAAGATTTCAGTTTCTTTTTCCTTAAAGCCATCTATTATTATAAGAATTCCTACGATTGCCATAATTATTCCACCAGCAATGGAAGGGATGCATGTAATATAAGTATCAAATAAATATCCTAAACTTCCACCTACATATGTAAATAAAAACTGAAAGAATGCAAATGATAATAAAAACTTTATTTTATGGATTCTATTAATTCTAGGATTTAGACCGATTCCTAATGTTACGCCAAAAGCATCCATGGCCAGTGCAATTCCTATTATTATAATGTCGTACAAATTCATTTTCTCTTCCTCCTTTAAAATTAGACTTACTCTATAATAATTAAAGTTTTTTTAATATATGCAAAAATTTTAAAAAAAGTCTTTATTAAATCTTTTTTTTGTTGTATATTAATAAATAGTGTATTACTATTGGCTAAATAGTATAGCATATTTAACCAAATTAGTATAGCAAACAAGGAGGAAATTTCATGTCAAATTGTATAATAGCTCAATCTGGGGGGCCAACAGCAGTAATTAATTCAAGTGTAGTAGGACTTTTAAATGCTAATAAAGAACTAAAAACTTTTGAAAAAGTTTATGGAGGCCTAAATGGTATTGAGGGTATATTAAATAGAAATATAATTGATTTGTCATCAGTTTCAGAAAATGAAATAGATAATTTTAGATTTACTCCATCTTCAGGACTTGGATCTTGTAGGTATAAATTAAAAGATTTAGATTCTTGTAGTGAAGAATATGAAAGTTTAATAGAAATACTTAGAGAATATGATATAACGTCATTCTTTTATGTTGGTGGGAATGATTCTATGGATACCATAGCAAAGCTTTCACGATATGCAAAACAAAATGATATTGGAATAAGTTTTATAGGTATACCTAAAACTATTGATAATGATTTAAAATTCACTGATCATACTCCTGGCTTTGGCAGCGCAGCAAAATTCATTGGAACAACAGCGCTTGAGACATATTTAGATGCATCAGTTTACATAAACAACGGTATATTTATTTTAGAAACAATGGGAAGGGATACAGGATGGCTTGCAGCTTCTGCATGTATTGCAAAGCTTGATGGAAAACCAATTGCAGATTTTATATATCTTCCTGAAGCAGCTTTTGATAAAATTAAATTTTTAAATGATGTTAGGCAAAGATTTGAAGAACAAAATAAAGTGTATATAATTGTATCAGAAGGAATAAGAGATAAAGATGGAAGATTCATTTCTGAATTTGATTGTGTTTCTCAAGATAAATTTGGACACGTTCAATTAGGAGGTGTATCTGAATACTTAAGAAGGATAATTCTTGATGCTGGATTTACAACAAGAGTAAAAGCACTGCAACTTGGGGTTCTTCAACGTTGTGCAATGCATTGTGCTTCAGACACTGATTTAACAGAAGCGTATAATGCTGGAAAGATGGCTTTACAATATGCTTCACAAGGAGAATCAGGGAAAATGGTTAGCATTAACAGGTTATCTAATGAGCCTTATGAAGTGAATTACCCATTAGTTAATGCAGAAGATGTAGCAAATAATGTTAAGTATTTCCCTATAGAATGGATTAATAAAGAAGGTAATTTTGTAACACCTGAAGCGTGCTCATATTTTGAGCCATTAATCAAAGATTCTCCTAATTTAGCTTTTGAGAGAAATCTTCCAAAATATAAGGTATTTAATCAATAGATAATAAGTATAAAATCATAAGCTTAGATGTTTTAATATTTAACTAATAGAAGGATGTATATATGAAGAATTTCATTTATACATCCTATAAATTAATAGAATTTTCAATAGTATAATAAATTTTATTATACTATTTATTTTTAGTTCTAAATCAAGAAAATTTGTTATTTTATTTTTCGTAAAGAGATATCTTCTAATACATTTAAAAAGGTATCAACTTCTTCAATTGAATTATATAATGCAAAACTTACTCGTATCATTCCTAACATTTTTTTATCTGGATTATCAAGGAATTCTTTAGCTTCATCTTCACTTACGTTCATGAGCCTTCTACAATATGGATGGGAACAAAACCAGCCATGCCTTACAGAAATTCCTTTCTTTTTAGCCAAGATATCAGCTACATCATGATGATACATATCCTCTATATTAAAGGTAGCAATTCCAAGCCTATCACTGATGTTTTCAGTATCTCCATAGTTCATAATTTTAGGGATTTTCTTAAGTCCTTCTATAGTATGCTCTAAAAGAAGTCTTTCATGTTTTTCTATATAGTCGTATCCAATGGTATTAATAACTCGTAATGAATTAACTAAGCTCATTACACCCAAAAAATTTGGTGTTCCTGCTTCATTCTTCTCTGGTGGTGTAAGAAACTTAACCTCTCTATCCATTACTAATTCAACGGTTCCACCACCTAAATAATCTGGATCTGCATCCATGAAATCCTCTTTTAATCCTATTATGACTCCTATACCAAAGGGAGAATAAATTTTGTGCGACGAAAATACCAAGAAATCAATTTGATCATCATCTGTGTCCCCGCTAATATTAACTCTTGTGTGCGGTACAAGTTGTGCACCATCTACAATCAATTTGGCACCATATTTATGAACCAGTTTTGCTATAAAATGAATATGATTTATATAACCAGTTACATTAGAAGCTCCAGTAAGAGATACATATTTTATTTTACCATTGCTTTTCTTTAGTTTCTCTTCCAACTCTTCAAGTTTAAGTCTGCCTTGTTGATCTACTTCGATATAATCAACGTTACCTCTTTTTCGCCAAGGCAAATCATTTGAATGATGCTCCATTCTAGAGGTTAATACTATTTCGTCTGGAGTTTTAGTAAGAGTTTTTGCTAGTTTGTTTATACCTTCAGTTGTATTACTAACGTATATTACAACATATTTATCTTTATCTTTTACATTGAAAAAATCCAATAAAAAATTTTTAGATTCTTTATATAAATTGGTGGTTATTTCAGCTTTTTGACCTGTTCCTCGTCCTATAGAAGCATAAGTATTGCTCAATTGTTTTATATATTCAATACTTGACTTAATAGGCGGAGTTGTAGCTGCATTATCAAAATTTATTCCATCTATACAGTTTCCATCTGAATCACACACTTTTTCATCTAATCCAACAAATAAGTCTTTAATGTTTTCCTTATTTTCTATCTTCATATGCATCTCCTCCAATATATATATTATTCCTATAATATATTTATTGTTCGCTTAAGAGGGCTGTAAAATTCATATCTTTTTCTTTCCATTTTGTACTATATATAATTGTTATGCATATTAATTAAGAGAAGCAAATATTATTTATTTATAGGAGGTAGTTTAAAATGAACCCTGATAAGAAGTATATGTCTCAAGTCAGCTCGAGTGATAACGATATTAGATTTGTTCCACCAGCATTTATGAGTACAAATATCTACGAAAAAGCTTCGTTTGGTATTGATGATAATAATCGTAATTTAGATTTATTTCCTTCCGAAACAGGCATGCCTGAATTATGTTATTATTCCGATAATCAAAATGAGGGAATTAGTAGTGGTCTCAATTTTAATAACATAGCTAATAATGAAATACCTACTACTTTTGATGCACTAAGAGGTCTTGATTTAAATTTAAATGAAGAAGATCTTGAAAGAAATAATTCTGATAATGATGTGAATAAAATTTATGCTAGAATTGAAAGAAGACATCCAGGAATATTCGCGACTCTTTATTCATATAGAATTCCTCGTCCGATAGTTAGAGTAATTATAAAAAGGTTGATAAAACTTACATTATCATATTGCGATAAAAATAATAACTATTAATAACCAGTTTAACATACAAAAATATCTTGAAGATTTACAACTACTATAATGTAAAATCTTTAAGATATTTCTTTACATAGCTTTTAAAAATAGGTTTCAATATATATGAGTTACACGCTTATCATAGCTAAAATTTTTTTAAAAAGTATTGGTTTTATACTTTCGATATCTGTTGGTTCTTTCAATATTATAGTAGTAAAACATATGCTGCCAACTAATTCAAAAATCATAAATAATGTCATTTCAGCTTCTTCTTCGTTCATTCCTGATTTAGTTAGGTTTTTTACAAAAATATCTAGAACTTTCTTTACATCATTATATGCTTCTGGTTTCATTATTGCCTTTCTATAAAGTCCCCATGAAATATTCTTATTAATTAGCTTCAACAGAGAAACATTATCTTTTAAATAATTTATTATATAATCAATAAAGAATAGTGTACGTTCTTTAAAATCTTTGCTTCCAAAAGCATTTGTTTTAGCTAATCCTTCTCGTATTATTTCATTACTTTTTTGAAGAATTAATTTATTTAAAATATCGTATTTATCACTGAAATACAGATAAAAAGTTCCTTTTGCTACTTTTGCATTCTTAGTTATATCATCGATCGAAGTTTTTTCTATGCCATTTTTAAGAAATAAATCATATGCCGCTAAAAATAACTCTTCCTCTTTTAATTGTTTTTTATTCTGGGTAAGAGATTTGTTGTTATTCTTTAAAGTCATATTTTGCCTCCAAATTACGTGTTTAACTTATTATAAAGCAAATTAAATAATAATCCAAATTTTACGTAGAGATAATAAAAAATTATCAATTAACTCTTAATATAGTTAAATTGATATAACACCGATAAGATAGTATAATTTAGTAGAGAAAATTTAGTTAAACTATTAATCCATTATATATAGGATTTACGTTTTAATATTAAATTAAACCTTTATAGTTTAAATTCTGGATTTTCGTATGAAATACTGGAGGATAAAAAATGATTGTATTAAGTTGTAAAAATATATGTAAAAGTTATGGTATAAATACTATTTTAAAAGATGTAACATTTTCAATAAATGAAGGAGATAAGGTTGGTATAATTGGATCAAATGGAGAAGGAAAAACGACCTTATTTAAGATATTATCAAAAGAAATTACGCAAGATGATGGAGAAGTCTTTATAGATAAAAATAAATCTTTGGGTTATCTTGCTCAACATTTAGCATTAGATTCATGCAAAACGATTTATGATGAAATGCTCATTGTTTTTGAAGATCTTCAAAGGTTAGAACGGAAGATTACAGAGTTAGAAGCTAAGATGAATGAAACGTATGATGAAAATAATGCTTCATATCATGAGAAAATTATAAAAGACTATGGAACTGCCCAAGATCTGTATCAAAACAGAGGTGGATATACATATAAGGGAGAAATATCTAGAGTTCTTAAGGGATTGGGATTTACTGAAGGTGACTTTGATAAACTAATTTCAACTTTAAGTGGAGGGCAGAAAACTAGA
Source organism: Clostridium sp. YIM B02500 (assembly GCF_022324665.1). NCBI lineage: Bacteria > Bacillati > Bacillota > Clostridia > Eubacteriales > Clostridiaceae > Clostridium > Clostridium sp. YIM B02500. Next base: position 39,593 of record NZ_JAKGTE010000004.1, read on the forward strand.
GTCGCACTTTGTAAGCTATTACTTTTAAATCCTGATATATTATTGCTTGATGAGCCTACAAATCATTTGGATTTGGAAGCAATTGAATGGCTTGAAGAATATTTAAAAACTTATAAAGGAACTGTAATTGTAATTTCCCATGATAGATTTTTCTTGGATTCTGTAACGACAGCGACATTTCAGGTTATAAATGGTCATGTGAATTGTTATAATGCTCCATATACAAAATCTTTAGAACTTATGAAGAAAGATTATGAGGCTAAATTAAAAGCTTATAATTTACAACAGACGGAAATAAAAAGACAAGAAGCAATAATAGAAAAATTTAGGTCATTCAATAGAGAGAAAAGTATAAAAGCAGCTGAAAGTAGAGAAAAGGCACTTGATAAAATGGAAATTGTAGACGCTCCTGATAAAGAAAAAACCGCATCTAAGATTAAATTTGAGGCTTCCGTTAAAAGTGGATATGATGTGCTTCATGTGGAAAAGTTGGCTAAAAGCTATGGAGAAAAGAAATTATTCGATAATTTATCTTTTGATTTAAAAAGAGGAGAAAAGATTGCGTTAATAGGTGAAAATGGCCGGGGGAAAACCACACTTTTTAATATAATAATGGATAAAGTTAAAAGTGATTCAGGAGTTAAGGTTTTAGGAGTAAATGTTAATGTAGGATACTATGATCAGGAACAATCTAATCTTGATCCTAATAAGACAATATTAAATGAAGTATGGGATGACTTTCCAGAGTTAACTACAAGTGAACTTAGAGGATTTCTTGGATCATTTCTTTTTAGAGGCGATGATGTATTTAAAGAAATAAACAAGTTGAGCGGAGGAGAAAGATGTAGAATAAATCTCCTAAAATTAATGTTATCTAAATCAAACTTACTTCTATTAGATGAACCTACAAATCATTTGGATATTCCTTCGAGAGAGGCTCTTGAAGAAGCAATTTTAAGCTATGATGGTACATTAATTGTAATTTCCCATGATAGATATTTTTTAAATAAAGTAATTAATAGAATATTGGAATTAGAAGAGCATGGAGTCAATGAATATCTTGGGAATTATAGCTACTATACTGAAAAAAAGAAGAATCCACAGAGATTTGAAACATATGAGGGGCTAGCATCTGGAAAGACAAAAACTCAATTAAATGAAGAAAAGAAAAAGAAAAAGGCTCTAGAGAAAGAAGCTAAGGCTAAGCAAAATGAAATTAAGAATATAGAAACTAATATAACTCAAAATGAAGAAGCTCTTGAAAAGTTACAGGAGGAACTTTGTAAAGAAGAAGTTTATTCTAATCCATCTGAAAGTGAGAGAGTAAATAAGGAAATTAAGAATCTTCAAGAAACTATTGAAAAATTATATGAAAAATGGGAAGAGCTTTCTAGTTAGTTTAATGTGAGATAGACTAACAAGTTATAAAGAGAAAACTGGGAGAAAGACTATTAACATTATAAATAAAGGCATGTTTTGTGTATGGTGCAAATGTGAACTTAATTACAGTTTATTAGGTTTCATAAACTATGACAATGCATGCCTTTTATCAGGAAATTATATGTGTATTATATGCACATATAGAGAATATTTTAATTATTTTGATAGTCAGACATAAAAATATGCATGAACATATTTTATAAAATATTAAGAACTACTAGTAATTTTTTTTAAGATATTTAGGTTAGAATGAAATTATAATAGAATTCAGATATAAAATTTTTAGATTGGAGATGGAATGTTTGGAAAAAGGAACTATTCTAATTGTGGATGATGAAAAGGAAATAAGAGATTTAGTTGATATATATCTTAAGAGTGATGGATTTAATACTATAAATGCATGTGATGGTTTGGAAGCTATTAATTTAGTTAGAGATAATGATATAGATTTAATTATATTAGATGTTATGATGCCTAACTTAAATGGAATAGAGACTTGTTTAAAGATTAGAGAGATTAAAGAAATGCCTATAATAATGTTATCTGCGAAAAGTGAAGATATTGACAAGATATTAGGACTTAATATGGGAGCAGATGATTATTTAACGAAACCATTCAATCCATTAGAGTTAGTTGCAAGAGTCAAGTCACAACTTAGAAGATTTCATATGTTTGGTAAGAACACAAATATGTTAGAAGTAGAAGAAGAAAATATAATACAAATAGAAGATCTTAAAATAAAGTTAGAAACACATGAAGTATTGTTAGGCGATAATATAGTGAAACTTACTCCAACAGAATTTGATATATTATCATTGTTAGCTCAAAGCCGAGGTAAAGTATTTTCAATAGAAAATATTTATGAGAGTGTTTGGAATCAGGAATTCATGACTTCTGATAACACCGTTATGGTTCATATAAGAAAAATAAGAGAGAAAATAGAAGAAAATCCAAGAAATCCTCGATTTATAAAGACTGTTTGGGGGGTAGGATATAAAGTTGAGAAATAAAGATGTTGGAAGGCATAGAACTTTTAGCAATGACATTCCAAATTCAAAATTACTACAGTATACTGAAAAATTAATACGAAGTATAAAAAAGAGAATTGAGAAGAATATAAGATTTGAACTTATGATGGTTATAGGAATATGCTTTTTAGTAGCATTTATCTTTTATAGTTTTTCTAATAATCTTTTTAAGAGAGAGCATACTGAGCCGCAGATAAAATATGATTATGATTCTATTGAGAGGTCTGCAAATGATTTGGCTAAACAAATAGAGTCTCAAGAAAATTTGAAATTAGAAGATAACGATAAGATTAATGATATTTTAGAAAATGTATCTGATGGAGAGGAAAGTTATATAACAGATTTAGATGGAAAGGTGTTATATAAAACTAAAAATGTTGCAGAGGAAAATATAGATATTTATAGTGCACTAAAAAGTGCAATGACAAATGTAAATAGTGAAGAGATTGGTGAACCAAGAGAAAAAAGTTATATAATGCCTCTAAAGATAGGAACTGATAGGGTGTATTTAATCTATTCAAAGATTCCAGAAGCAAGGATAACATACAATACAATTAGCACGTCAAATTCATCTTTAGCACTAATTCTTACAGTTATAGTTTTTATAGTTTTATTTGTTGTAATAACTAATAATAAGATGAAATATTTAGATGAGATTGCAGTCGGTCTTAAGATAATAGCAAGTGGTAACTTGAATTATAGGATAGAAGAGAAGGGTACAGATGAAATTAAAAATATAGCTTATAATATAAATCAAATGGCTAAAGAAATTGGAGAGAAAATTAGTGCTGAGAGAGATGCAGAAAAAACAAAAGCAGATTTGATAACGAATGTTTCTCATGATTTAAGGACGCCACTAACATCTGTGATGGGATACATAGGGCTTGTTATTCAAAACAGGTATAAAGATGAAAAAGAAATGGAGGAATACTTAAACATAGCATTCAATAAAGCTGAAAGATTAAAGCTACTAATTGATGATTTATTCGAGTATACTAAGCTAAATAACAGCGGAATAACACTAACAAAGACTAAAGTTAATCTAGCAGAATTTCTATCACAATTAATAGAAGAATTGACACCGTTACTTGATGAAAATAAATTAACGATATATAAAAAATTCGAATCTGAAAAAATCTCAGTTTCTATAGATACATTAAAGATGCTTAGAGTTTTTGAAAATATAATAACAAATGCAATAAAATATTCGTATAAACCAGGAGAAATATTAATAGGATTATATGAGAAGGATGGTAAAGCCATTGTAGTTTTTAGAAATAAAGGAGACCATTTATCAAAAGAAAAAAGTGAAAAATTATTTGATAGATTTTATAGACTAGATGAATCTAGAAATACTAATACAGGAGGATCAGGTCTTGGGTTAGCTATTTCTAAGAATATAGTAGAATTGCATGACGGCAAAATATGGGCTGAATCAGTAGGAAATAATATAAGTTTTTATGTACAACTAAACCTATAATTAATTACTAAATTATAGGTACTTTTTCTGTTGTAAATTAATATTTATATTAGAGAAGTATTTTTATGTGGAGGAAATATGCAAAACAAAAATCCTAACAGTCGTTTTGGAGTAGACATAAATGAATATACAACAAGTGTTCAGTTTAACGTATTGGCAACAAAAGTAGATTTTTTGTACTTGAGAGCGTCAGGATCTGCAACAGGAAGGTTTAGGGTTGATAGAAAGTTTGTAGATTATGCGAAGAATAGTAGGAATTATGGAATCCCAGTTGGAGCATATCATTTTTCTATGCCATCTTATGATCTAACAGATGCGGATAGACAATGTGATGACTTTATAAATACACTGCAGCAGGGGTTCGGAAACAATGATTATGGGGATTTGTTTCCTGTAATAGATGTAGAGGCACCTTTGGATAAATCAATAAGTACAAGAACATTAATTGATTGGATTGATAGATTTAGAAAAAGATTTGAAAGAAAAACTAGAAGAAGGCTTATGATTTACACAGGAACAAATTTTATAGAGCTTTATGATAATTTTTATATTCCTGGACGTGGCTATCCACTAAAAAATATGCCACTATGGATTGCAATGTATACAAGTATCCCTATTAATCCTGAATTCCCTCCTAATGTTGGAGGCTGGACCAGATGGAGGATATGGCAATATAGTGAAAGCCAAACTGTACAAGGAATTGGGAATCCTGTTGATGCAAATTGGGGACCGGATAATGTAGATTTATTAAGGCAGCCTCGTGTTGTTACTGGATTAAAGGCAGCGTACCAGAATAGGAACATAAATGTTTCTTGGAATAGAAATCCTGATGTAGATTTATTGGGATATAACATTTTTGTAAATAGAGAATGGGTTGGAACTGTTGATGAAAATGCTACAAGTTATTTAATAACTAGTAATAAGGTAAATACTCAGAAGAATGCACCAGTAGAAGTATCAATTGAAGCTTTTGATTATGATGGAGAAACTTCAAAAACTCGTGCAAAAGTAAATCTATAATAAATAGTATCGTATTTCAGCTTATATGGGAATATAATCATATTTCTATTGATAGTTGGAATATGATATAATGAAAACATTGATGACAATTTGAAAAATATGTAAATTATCATCGATAAATGTACTCAAAATAAATATTAAACATAGAAGATGTATGATATTTAATTCCTTGAAAGGAGAATAAGGGAGTGGAAAAACGCACCGGCAAAAGAGCAAACGCTTCTAAAAACAATTATAATAAAAAGAAGAAAATTATGCTCGCAATATTTACATTAATTATAGCAGGAGCTGCTGCACTAATTGCATACTCAATAGCTATAAAAGGTATAGTTAAGGAGTGGGATGATAAAATATATCCGGGAGTAACTGTACAAGAAGTAAATATTGGAGGAATGACTAAAGAAGAAGCTAAGAATAAGCTTACCGAAACATTTGTAACATCTATAGAAAATAAAAAGTTATCTATTAAAATAGAGGACAAACAATATGAACTTATTTACTCTGATATTAATCCTAAATATGATATAGATGCAACTGTTGAAGAGGCTTATAAACTTGGAAAAAAAGATGGGGTCTTAAGCAGATATATAAGCATAAAGAGTAATAATAGTAAGAGCAAGGAGGTTCCAATCAAATTTTCTTATAATGAAGAAAATTTGAAGGAATACGAGGAAAAACTTCAGATAGCTGTTAATCAACCTGCTAAAGATGCAGCAGTTAGCATACAAAAGAATAATATTGTGATTAAACCAGAGACAGAAGGAAAGACAGTTAATTTAGATACACTAGATCAGAAGTTGAAAGAAAATATAAATGGAGATATTAATTCTGATAATTCAGTATCAATTGATTTAGAAGTAACAAAACCTAAAATAACTCAAGAAGATCTATCCAAGATAAAAGGAGTAATGGGTACTTTTTCATCAAATTATTCCACATCGCCGGAAGGAAGATGTAATAACATAGAAATAGCTACTTCAGCAATAAACGGAACAATAGTTATGCCAGGAGAAATATTTAGTTTTAATGATGTTGTAGGACCTAGAACAGCTGAAAGAGGTTATAAGGAAGCTGGAACATATGTTGGAAATAAAATAGAACCCGGAATTGGTGGTGGAATATGTCAAGTATCGACCACTATTTATAGAGCTGCTATGAAAGCAAACCTAAGGTCTATTGAAAGAACAAATCATTCCATGGCTGTTGGTTATGCACAACCTGGGCTTGATGCCACTGTTTCATATGGATATTTAGATTATAAGTTTAAAAACACATATGATTTTCCTATATATATTCAAGGGAATACGTCAGGTAAAGTAGTGACTTACAGTATATATGGAGATCCTAGTGCTTTAAATGGAAGAACATATGATATGGCAAGTGAAATTCTTGAAACAATACCACCAGAAACAAAAGTGGTAGATGATAGCAGTTTACCAGTGGGACAAGAAGTAACAGAGGGAGCTGGAATGACTGGTTATAGAGCAAGAGCATATCAGATAACTTATGAAAATGGTTCTGAAGTGAATAGAGAAGTAGTATCAACAGATACTTATGCAAGTGTAGGAATAGTAGTCAAAAAAGGAACTCAACCCGTAGATGCGACTCAACAGCCAGAAACAACAGCAGAGCCGCCAGCAGCTCAGCCAACAGCAGAACCACCTGTAGCTCAACCAACACAATAGGTAAAAATTTAATATTTACAAAAAACTCAAAGCATATTTTCTTTAGGAATTATTAAGATGAATTAAAGAAAGTATGCTTAAGTTTTATTCAAGGACAAGATAACTTTAATATATTGAATAATTTACTAATTAGAATATGTAATAATATACATTTAATATTGAAAGATTCTTCCATGACTATATAATTATTATTTTTGACTTGTTATGAACCATATAGTATAATTTTAAATTAAAGTGAAATAATTTTTGTACAAAATAGGAGAAGGTGACGTTTTGAATTTAAATATAGTATTATATGAACCTGAGATACCTCAGAATACTGGAAATATTGCAAGAACTTGCGTTTTAACAGGCAGCAAGCTGCATTTAATAAAACCTCTTGGGTTCGAAATAAATGAAAAGCAAGTGAGAAGAGCAGGTTTAGATTATTGGAAAGATTTGGATCTAGAAATACATGATAGCTATGAAGAATTCTTGAAAAAATATGGTAATAAAACAATATATTTATCCACTACACATGGAGAAACGCATTTTGATGAAATTTCCTTCAAAGAAGGGGATTTTATAATGTTTGGAAGAGAATCTAGTGGAGTTCCTGAAGAAGTGCATAATAGACATATTGGATTTAGGGTTCCAATGATAAAATCAAGTACTAGAAGTTTAAATTTATCTAATACAGTAGCTATAGTGGCTTATGAAGCTTTAAGGCAGATAGGATTTCCTAATATGAAATAATTGAAGAGGAATGAAGATATATGGAAAAGATAAAAATTATAACAGATAGCACTGCTGATCTGCCAAAAGATATATATGAGAAATACGATATAGAAGTTTTGCCATTATTGATAAACTTTGGTGAAGAAAGTTATCTAGATGGCGTTGAGATAAATACGGATGAAGTTTTTGAAAGAATTAGAAATGAAAATATACTTCCAACTACAGCTCAAGTTACTCCGAATAGATTTGTTGAAATATATAAGAAGTACTTAGCGGAAGGATATAAAATTATATCAATTCATATGTCTTCTGTGATGAGTGGAACATACCAATCGGCATGTATTGCTAAGGAAATGCTAGAAAGCCAAGATATAATAGTTGTTGATTCTCAGAATGTAACAGCCGCTTTAGGAATACTTGTATTAAAAGCTGTTAAGCTCAGAGAAAATGGTTATAATATTTCAGAAGTTGAAGAAAAATTAAATAGCATTAGAAATAAAGTTAAGCTTTCAGTTTACTTTGATTCTTTAGAATACCTCGTGAGAGGCGGAAGAATTTCAAAAACTGCTGGCATGGTTGGTGGAATGCTTGGAATAAAATTAATACTTGAAATAAAAGATGGTATAATGTCAGTTAAAGATAAAATTAGAGGAAATAAAAAGGCGATTAAGAAAATTATTAGTGATTTAGAAAACGCGACGTTAGATGATGAAGTACCTGTAATATTGATTGACGTAAATAATATTGAAGTAAAGGAAGCACTTAGAACATATATGAAGGACAATGGTGTTAACTTTATTGAATGTCCAGTTGGATCAACTGTATGTATACATTCTGGACCTGGCTGCTGTGGATTAGTCTTTTTAAATAAATAAATTTAATTAATAAATAAAAAACATGCTTTTAGCTACAATTTATATTTAAACATAGTTGATATAAGTAGTATATAAGCATGTTTTTATATTTATTTTACCAGACCTAATTTTCATAGTTACATATAGTGGACTTGCAATATTTACAGAATAGGAGGTATACTAATAGAAAGAGAGATCACTTCAATAAATTTAATGAATACGTTTAATTAAAAATAATTTATATAAATTATAAGGAGGAAACTTATGAATTTGGATTATAACATGAAGATGACCCAGGAACAGAGATTAGTACTCACTCAAAATATGCAACAATCCATAAAGCTTTTACAAATGTCTCTTCATGATTTGAGAGAATATATTGACAATGAATATTCGGAAAATCCAGTGTTAGAGGTTAATGAGGAAATAAGCTCATATGATGATGAACAGATAAACAGAGACGTTAATATAGAAGACAAATACGATCATAAAAAATTAGTTGAAGAATTATATTCTGATAATTACAAGGATAGATCAGAAACAAATTATTCTAATGAAGAAGTTTCGCCATTAAATTTCATTGAGAAAAAAGTATCACTAAAAGAATATTTACAAGAGCAGTTGATTGAAGCCGACATAGATCAATATATGTTAGATATATGTAATTATATTGTTGAATCATTGGATTATAGAGGCTATTTGGAAATATCAACAGGAGAACTTGCAGAAGAATTGAATATACCTGAAGAGATAGTTAATAAGGCATTAGAAGTGGTACAGGCGTTGGAACCATATGGAATAGGTGCTAGGAATATCAAGGAATGTCTGCTTATCCAGAGCTTAAAATTAAATATTTTAGATGATGTAATAGAAAAGATAATTTTAAATCATTTAGAAAATATTGCAGAAAATAAATATGAAACTGTGGCAAAGGACCTTAATATAAATCCAAGAGAAGCTCAAAGATATGGTGATTTAATAAAAAAGCTGGAACCTAAACCATCAAGAGGATTTTATACAGGAGAAGAGGTTAATTATATAATTCCTGATGCTGAAATAAAGAATGTTGATGGTGAATTTTTCATTTTGATGAATGAAAGTGTTTTGCCAAGACTTATGATAAATAAAACATATAGAGATGTTTTAAGAAATAATCAAGATTCAGAAACAAACACTTACGTTAAGGAAAAAATTAATCAAGCACTTTTCTTAATTAAGTCAATAGAGCAAAGGAAAAATACATTATATAAGGTGTTAGAATGTGTTGTTGAAAAGCAAAATGATTTCTTTAAGTTTGGAAGACAGTATATAAAACCTTTGACATTAAAAGAAGTTGCAGAAATAATCAATCTTCATGAATCTACTGTAAGTAGAGCAATTAAAGATAAATATGTTTTAACAAGTTATGGAACAGTTAAAATAAAAGATTTATTCGCAAGTGGGTTATCCTCAAATAATAATGAAGATATGGCAACTTCAAAAATAAAAAATGAAATAAAGAAAATAATAGAAGAAGAGAATAAAAGTAAGCCTTTGTCAGATCAACTAATAAGTTCTATGTTAGTAGAAAAAAATATGAATATATCTAGAAGAACTGTCGCAAAATATAGAGAGGAATTAGGTATTAAATCATCTTCTGCAAGGAAGAGATTATAAAAATTCCATAAAATAATTACTTTAAAATTTTAATGTTAAAAATTCAATTGTCAATATTCAATTACGTTTTAAGAATATGTTAACTTTGAGTATAGTAATATATAAAGTTCATGATTACTTTTTCTGTAATTAATATTGACAGTTGATAAAATGGTTCTTGAATTCAAAAATACTATTTCACATAGCTATTATTAAGCGTAATAATATTAAATATGAAACGCTGTATAAAACTAGAAAAAAGTTTGCTAATAATTTATTTTGTTAGGTTTTTTTTGTTTTTTTTGAAATATTATAAAAAAAGTTTTCCTAAAGACTTTAAAATTTCAAAAAGGTGTTTTATAATAATAGATGTGGGACGTAATGAAATGATATGGGACACGTAGTGACCAAAGGAGTGTTTGAGTTGCAGGAAATATTAGAATTACAAAAGAAGATAGTTCCTGAGCTTGTAAATACATTGGAGAAAAGGTATAACGTACTCAGAACAATCTTTCATAATCAACCTATAGGACGAAGAGTACTCGCTGATATGTTAAATGTTGGTGAAAGAACAGTTAGAACAGAAATAGGTTTTTTAAAAGAACAAGGTTTAATTGAGATAAATACTTCTGGAATGACAGTTACAAGTGAAGGCGTAGAGATTATACACAAACTAAATGATTTCATTCATGAAATAAAAGGTCTTTCAGAAGTTGAAAAGAAAATACAATCTTCTCTTAACTTAAAAAAAGTAATCATAGTCCCAGGAGATGTAGAAGAAAATCCTTTAGTTTTAAAGGATTTAGGAAAAGCATGTGCTAATTATGTTAAAGATGTGCTAAAAGATAATTCTATTATAGCATTAACAGGCGGGAGCACTTTAAAAGAAGTTGTAGAAGCTTTTCCAAGAGTAACAAATTTATCTCAGATACAAGTAGTACCAGCTAGAGGTGGAATGGGGAAAAAGGTTGAAACCCAGGCCAATACGTTAGCAGCCACTTTGGCAAAAAAATTAAATGGTACTTATAAGATGCTTCACATCTCAGAAAATTTGAGTCTAGATATAATAGGCACCTTGCTTAAAGAAGAGGCAGTAAAAGTTGTTATAGATACTATACATAAGGCAGATGTACTAATTTATGGTATAGGTAACGCGGTGCAAATGGCTCGAAAAAGAGGTGTACCACAGCAAGAAATTGATAATTTGATTAATAATGGAGCTGTTGGAGAAGCATTTGGATGTTATTTTAATAAAGATTCGAAAATAATCTCAGAAACTACCGCAATTGGAATTAAAATTAATGAAGCAAGAAAAATAAAAACACATATTGCAGTAGCAGGTGGGAAAAATAAAGTAGAGTCAATTATTGCAACTGAATATAACGACAATGATGGTGTTTTAGTTACAGATGAGGCAGCAGCCAAAGGAATATTAAGTAAACTAAATAGTTAAATTCAGTTATTAAATTAGTTTGTAAAATTTATTTTTATAAAAAAGAAAAGCATTATTAGGAGGTAATTGTAATGGTAAACGTAGCAATTAATGGTTTTGGAAGAATAGGAAGATTAGCTTTAAGATTAATGATTAACAACCCTGAATTTAATGTGGTTGCAATCAACGACTTAACAGATGCTAAAATGTTAGCTCATTTATTTAAATATGATTCAGCTCAAGGAAGATTCGATGGAGAAATCGAAGTTAAAGAAGGAGCTTTCGTAGTTAATGGAAAAGAAATTAAGGTTACTGCTGATGCTAAGCCTGAAAACTTACCATGGGGAGAATTAAACGTAGATATCGTTTTAGAATGTACTGGATTCTTTGCATCAAAGAAATCAGCTTCAGCTCATATCGCAGCTGGTGCTAAGAAAGTTGTTATTTCAGCTCCTGCAGGAAATGATCTACCAACAGTAGTTTACAATGTAAACCACGACATCTTAAAGGCAGAAGATACAGTTATTTCAGGTGCTTCATGTACTACTAACTGTTTAGCTCCAATGGCTAAAGTATTAAGTGATGATTTTGGATTAACAAAAGGTTTCATGACTACAATTCACTCATACACTAACGATCAAAATACTTTAGATGCTCCACACAGAAAAGGTGATTTAAGAAGAGCTAGAGCTGCTGCAGCTTCTATCATTCCTAACTCAACTGGTGCTGCTAAAGCAATCGGATTAGTTATTCCAGAATTAGCTGGAAAATTAGATGGTGGTGCTCAAAGAGTTCCAACAATCACTGGTTCATTAACTGAATTAGTTTGTACTTTATCTAAGAAAGTTACTGTAGATGAAGTTAACGCTGCTATGAAAGCTGCTGCAACTGAATCTTTCGGATACACTGAAGATGAAATAGTTTCTTGCGATATAATCGGAAGCAGCTTCGGTTCATTATTCGATGGTACTCAAACTAAAGTTATGGAAGTTAATGGAGAACAATTAGTTAAAGTAGCTGCTTGGTACGATAACGAAATGTCATACACTAACCAATTAATCAGAACTTTAGGATACTTCGCTAACTTAAAGTAATTTGAATTATATCTTAGAACATAAAGAGCGCAAATTTATGTTAAAGTAAATAAGTCTGGTTTTGTAGTATAAGGCTATAAAGCCAGACTATTTTAAAATGAAGGAATAATCAATAAAATAAATATCAGAGGTGAAAATAAATGAATTTCAATAAGAAAACAATTGAAGATATTGAAGTGAGTGGAAAAAAAGTACTAGTAAGATGTGACTTTAACGTACCACTTAAAGATGGAGTTATAACTGATGAAAATAGATTGGTAGGAGCTCTTCCAACTATTAAATATTTAGTAGAAAAAGGTGCAAAGGTTATTCTTTGTTCACATTTAGGAAAAGATGCTTCAAAATCATTAGCACCAGTAGCTACAAGATTAAGCGAAATGCTAGGGAAAGAAGTTATTTTTGCTAGAGATGAAGAAGTTGTTGGCGAAAACGCTAAAAAAGCAGTTTCAGAAATGAAAGATGGAGACATCGTTTTATTAGAAAACACAAGATGCAGAAAAGAAGAAACTAAGAACATTCCAGAATTCTCTAAAGAATTAGCTTCATTAGCTGATGTATTTGTTAATGACGCATTTGGAACAGCTCATAGAGCTCACTGTTCAACTGTTGGTGTAACTGATTACTTAGATACAGCTGTATGTGGATACTTAATCCAAAAAGAATTAAAATTCTTAGGAAATGCAGTTGAAAGTCCAGTAAGACCATTCGTTGCTATCTTAGGTGGAGCTAAAGTTTCTGATAAAATCGCTGTTATAAACAATCTTTTAGATAAAGTTAACACAATTATTATCGGTGGAGGAATGGCTTATACATTCTTAAAAGCTCAAGGATATGAAATCGGAACTTCATTAGTTGAAGAAGATAGACTTGAATATGCTAAAGAAATGGTTGCTAAGGCTGCTGAAAAAGGAGTTAAATTCTTATTACCAGTAGATCACAGAGTTGCTGCAGAATTTAAAGATGTAGAAGCTACAATTACTGAAGATCAAAATATTCCAGTAGGAAACATGGGATTAGATATTGGACCAAAGACAGAAACTTTATATGCTGATGCAATTAAAGATGCTAAGACTGTAATTTGGAATGGACCAATGGGTGTATTTGAATTCGAAAACTATAATAAAGGAACAATTGCAGTAGCTAAGGCTATGGCTGATGCAGATGCTACTACTATAATTGGTGGTGGAGATTCAGCTGCTGCTGTTAATATTTTAGGATTTGGAGATAAGATGACTCACATTTCAACAGGTGGTGGAGCATCATTAGAATTCTTAGAAGGTAAAGTATTACCAGGAATCGCTGCATTAAACGACTAATTTTAAATAATTGGTTTTGAATAAATAATATTTTCAAAAGAAGTTTATAAGTTTAGTTAGATTATATAGTGAAACTTGATAGGTAGTGATTGCCCCCTAATGAATTTAAGTTGAACTTATCCACAAGAGTGTAAACATATCTCTTATATTTAAGTAATAGATTTTTGAAGATGCTAGATGGTTAAGTAAGATATTTGAATAGTTAGGGAATATATATTCAAAAAAAGTAATAAGCTATTTTTTAGGAAGCAAATTCGACGGGATTTGGTGGGTCCAAGGCCAAGGAGCCATTCTTAAATATTTAGTTTGTAATTTTTGTAGATATATAATAAGCTTAAGGAAATTTGATCACTTTCCTTAAGCTTATATAGATTCATAATATAATTAAGACAATTTATAAGTTTCATTAATAAAAAAATTATGAGGTGAGTGGAATGAGAAAAGCAATTATCGCAGGAAACTGGAAAATGAATAAAACTATTGATGAAGCAGTTAAAATGGTAGAAGAATTAAAGCTATTAGTTAAAGATGCTACATGTGATGTAGTTGTATGTCCTACATTTGTATGTTTAGATGCTGTTAAAAAGGCTGTAGCTGGTTCAAATATAAAGGTTGCTGCACAAAACATGCATTTTGAAGAAAGTGGAGCTTTCACAGGAGAAGTTGCTCCAGGAATGCTTGAAGCTATGGGAATAGATTATGTTGTTTTAGGTCATAGTGAAAGAAGAGAATACTTCAATGAAACTGATGAAGCATTAAACAAAAAAGTTAAGAAAGCTTTCGAACATAATATTACTCCAATACTTTGTTGTGGAGAATCTTTAGAACAAAGAGAAAACGGAACTACTAATAAAGTTATTGAAGCTCAAATAAAAGCTGATATAGCTGGATTAACTAATGAACAAGTAGAAAAACTTGTTATTGCTTACGAACCAATCTGGGCAATTGGAACAGGAAAAACTGCTACTGATGAACAAGCAAATGAAACAATCAAGGCTATAAGAGCTATGGTTGCTGAAATGTATGGATCAGAATCGGCTGAAAAAACAAGAATTCAATACGGTGGATCAGTTAAACCAAATACAATAAAAGCACAAATGGAAATGTCTGATATAGACGGAGCATTAGTTGGTGGAGCTAGCTTAGTTCCAGCTGATTTCGCTGCAATAGTTAATTATTAGTATTAAATTTTTTAAGCTGTCTTAGAATGACGAAAATCGCACTAAGACAGCTTTTTTTAAGTAAATAATAATTTGATATTAAAGTAATTCATAAAACATTTATATTATAATAACATAAATTTACTTTAAATCTTTATAAAGTTGCATTAAGTGTAAAAAAATAATATAATTTAAGATATTAATAGTATGTAAAACATAATAAATGATAATATTTAATATTATATATTTCTAACAAATAAATTTATTTAGTTAACTTACAGATATTAATTTAATAAAGAAATCTAAGAATTTTATAGTATATTTTGTGAAAATATTTGGAGGGATAGGAAATGTCAAAAAAACCTGTTATGTTAATGATATTAGATGGTTTTGGGATTGCGCCAAAATCAGAAGGAAATGCTGTAACTTTAGCGAAAAAGCCAAATTTAGATAAACTATTCGAAAAATACCCTACTTCACAATTACAAGCTAGTGGTTTAGCTGTTGGATTACCAGAAGGTCAAATGGGTAATTCAGAAGTTGGTCACTTAAATATTGGATCTGGTAGAATAGTATACCAAGAATTAACAAGAATTACAAAAGCAATAGCAGATGGAGATTTTTTTGAGAACGAATCATTAAAATTAGCTATGACTAATGCTAAAAAGACAGGATCGTCTTTACATTTAATGGGGTTATTATCAGATGGTGGAGTTCATTCACATATAGAACATTTAAGAGGTCTTTTAGAATTTGCTAAGAAAGAAGAAGTTCAAAATGTTTATGTTCATGCATTTATGGATGGAAGAGATGTTCCACCTTCATCAGGACAAGAATTCATTGAAAAAACTGAAAAGATGATGGCCGAAGTAGGGGTAGGTAAGATTGCAACTGTAAGTGGTAGATACTATGCAATGGATAGAGATAATAGATGGGAAAGAGTTGAGCTTGCATATAATGCTTTAGTTTTAGGAAAAGGTGAAACTGCAAGTAGTGCAACTGAAGCTATAGAAAAATCATATCATGATAATAAAACTGATGAATTTGTATTACCAACAGTTGTAACTGAAAATGGTAATCCAACTGCAAATATTAAAAATGGAGATTCAGTTATATTCTTTAACTTTAGACCAGATAGAGCAAGAGAAATAACTAGAGCTATTAATGATAGAGAATTTGCAGGATTCAAGAGAGAAACTCTAGATCTTACTTTTGTAACAATGACTCAATATGATAAGACTCTAGAAAGAGTAAATGTTGCATATACTCCTCAAACTTTAAGTAATACTCTTGGAGAATATGTAAGTAATAAGGGCTTAAATCAATTAAGAATAGCAGAAACTGAGAAATATGCTCACGTTACTTTCTTCTTTAACGGTGGAGTAGAGAAAGAAAATCCAGGTGAAGACAGAAAAGTTATACCTTCACCAAAGGTTGCAACTTATGATTTAAAACCAGAAATGAGTGCATATGAAGTAACAGATGAATTAATAGATAGATTAGATAGCGATAAGTATGATATGGTAATTCTAAATTTTGCTAATCCAGATATGGTAGGTCATACAGGAGTTGTTGAGGCTGCAGTTAAAGCAATCGAAGCAGTTGACGAATGTGTAGGAAAGATTGCAGATAAAATTTTAGAAAAGAATGGATGCTTATTTATCACTGCGGATCATGGTAATGCTGAAACTATGATAGATTTTTCAACAGGAAACCCATATACAGCGCATACTACACATGAAGTACCATTTGTTTGGGTTGCAAATGATACTGAAGGTAAGAAATTAAGCAACGGAAAACTTGCTGATATTGCTCCAACAATGTTAGTTCAATTAGGACTTGAAGTTCCTACAGAAATGACTGGAGAAAATCTAATAGTAAACAAGTAATTTTAATTAATAAAAAAGCTGCTTGAAATAATTTTTAAATTATTTCAGGCAGTTTTTTATTTTAGAAAAAATATAATTTATTAAAGTTTCTTTATTAAAATTTGAGTTGTAATTAAAAAAAGCCAATGTTATATACACTAAATTATAAACTTCATTAATTAAAACTTATTATATATATTGCAAAAATAATTCTTTATGATAATTCTGAAAATGTTTCAAGAATTTTATCAGTAATTGTGAATTTAAACATATATATGACTAAGTACAAATCTACTTAAATAAGGGAAGAAAAATAAGATTTTAAAGAAGGATTTACTCAGAATTGCATAAAATAAGCATAAAATTAATATATTAGTAAAAAAGATTTAGGATTGATAATATGAAAAAGAATTTTGCATATTCTGCTGATTTTGATGAGTATACAGAAAAATTATTTAGAGAGGCTAAGTATCTAGGTGAGGGAAACAATGGTGTGGTTTATGAGTTGCCAAATAAAAAAGCTATCAAAATATTTCTGAGGAAAAAGGTATGTAATGATGAGGGCAGTATTCTTGCTAAAACTAATGGGTCGAAATACTTTCCCTATATGTATAAGAGAGGAAAATTCTATGTGATAAGGGATCTTGTGGATGGAATAAGGCTTGATAAGCATATAAAGGAGAATGGGTTAAGTGAAAGATTAGTTAGAAACATATATGAATTATTATTAGAATTCAAGAGACTTAAATTTAAAAAATTAGATATCAGATGTAAAGATGTTTATGTCTCAGAGGATGAAAAACTTATGATAATAGATCCTAAAAAGGCGTACAGTAGAAAGGTTGATTATCCAAGACACTTAATGAAGGGATTATGCAAAGTTGGTGTATTGGATGAATTTTTTGAATGTATAAAGAAAATAGACGCAAAGAAAGCTGCATCATGGGAATTAAAATTTAGAAGATATTGTGGGGCAAAAAATTTATCGATATTAGATGATGATTAAATATATAAAGATATAGGAGAAGATAACTCAAAATGAATATTTATGTAATGAGTTTTAAGTAAAACACTTATAAATTTTATGGCATTAGTATCATTTTGAGTAAATCTCTAATGGAATTTATATAAAAGATTATATCGGCTAATATGTTAAGAAGAATTGTATAAATTAAACAAATAAATTATGTTATGTAAGTTTGACTTTTGATCTAATTAAACCATATAAGTCAGTTTTATATTTACATAAAAAATAATATGAATATTCCTAAATTATTTTACCAATAATATTATGGTAAATGAAATAAAAAGCTTTTTATTTAGTAAATTATGTATTATAATTATATTGATAAGAATTCTCAATACAATTATAAAAATGAGGAGGTAATATTAAATGAAAGATTATTTAGAAATTGTAGATGTAGTTGCAAGACAAATTTTAGACTCAAGATGTTTCCCAACAGTAGAGGTAGAAATATATTTAGAAGATGGAACAATTGGAAGAGCAGCAGTTCCATCAGGAGCTTCAACAGGAATGTATGAAGCAGTAGAATTAAGAGATGGTGATAAAGATAAATTTTTAGGAAAAGGTGTTTTAAATGCAATTAGAAATGTAAATGAAATTATTGCAGAAGAATTAATTGGATGCAATGTGTTTGAACAAACTTACATTGATAAAATGCTAATTGAATTAGATGGAACAAACAATAAGAGTAAGCTTGGTGCTAATGCTATATTAGGAGTTTCATTAGCTGTTGCAAATGCAGCTGCAAATTCATTAGATATGCCTTTATATAGATATATCGGTGGAGTTAATTCAAAAGTATTGCCAGTCCCTATGATGAACATATTAAATGGTGGATCACATGCTGATAACTCTGTAGATTTACAAGAATTTATGATCATGCCAGCAGGAGCACCTACATTTAGTGAAGCGTTAAGAATGTGTGCTGAAGTTTATCACACATTAAAGAAAATTTTAAATGATAAAGGTTATTCAACAGGTATTGGTGATGAAGGTGGATTTGCACCAAACTTAAAATCAAATCAAGAAGCTCTTGATGTAATAATTGAAGCAATAGGAAAAGCTGGATATAAGGCTGGAGAAGAAATCTTTATAGCAATTGATGCTGCTTCATCAGAATATTATAAAGATGGTAAATACGTATTAGAACATGAAGGAAGAACATTAACATCAGCAGAGATGGTTGATTTCTTTGAAGATTGGGTTAATAAATATCCAATTATCTCAATTGAAGATGGTATGGCAGAAGAAGATTGGGAAGGTTGGAAGCTTATAACTGAAAGATTAGGAAAGAAAGTTCAATTAGTTGGTGATGATTTATTTGTTACTAATACAGAAAGACTTGAAAAAGGTATTGATCTTGGTGTAGCTAATTCAATTCTTATTAAGCTAAATCAAATAGGTACATTAACAGAGACATTAAATGCTATAGAAATGGCAAATAGAGCTGGATATACAGCAGTTGTTTCTCATAGATCAGGAGAAACAGAAGATACAACTATAGCTGACTTAGTTGTAGCTGTAAATGCAGGTCAAATAAAGACTGGAGCACCAGCTAGATCAGAAAGAGTTGCTAAGTATAATCAATTGTTAAGAATTGAAGAAGAGTTAAATGATGTTGCTGAGTACAGAGGCAGAAAAGCTTTCTTTAATATAAAATAAATTATTATTAAAGATAATTTTTAAGTAAGAAGTAATTTTGCTTAAGGATAAATCATAATAAAGTTTATTAGGAAAAGTTATAGGAATATAGTTCTTATAACTTTTTTCTAAATTCTAAATAATTTGATCTTAATGTAATTTTTATTACATAAGTTGTAATAAGTAAATAAATGTGATATTATTAAACGTATGTTATTGATCATTATAGGAGGTGTTACCTATGCAAAATATATTATTAATTTTTGAAGGAATATTAGGCTTAGCTACTATTATAACTGTTTATATGCAACCTAGTAAAGCTGATGCGTTAAGTGGTTTAATACAAGGAAGCACAAAAGATACATTCTTTGCAAAAAATAAATCGAGAACTAAAGAAGTAATTCTTGTGAGATTAACAGTTATTTTTATGGCGTTGTTTGCAATTAATACAGTTTTATTAAATTTAATAAAATAATAACTATAAGCTACTTTACTTAGGTAGCTTTTTTTTATTTTTAAATTTTAGGATGTCCATATAATCATAGAAACTTATTATCATCATAAAATAATAAATTTAGTCAAATGGTTAATAAAGTGGTATATAAAACGTATTGACTAATTGCAACTATATGGAATATAATTAAATAAAAATAAATCGTAGTAATTTAATAGGAATAATATGAATAAATATTAATATAATTATAAAAGATTAATGCTATGAAGGGAACAAGTAAGTTAGTGGAAGTTTTTAGAGAGGAATTCTCAAAAGGCTGTGAGGAATTCTAAATTGAACCTAGTTGAATGCATCCTGGAGCACTAAGTTGAAGTTAAAAGTAGGCTTAGCAGGTGTGCCTGATATAGCACATAAAGATGTTGTTGAATAAAAATGCATTTAAGCATTAAGAATAACAATCAGAGTGGAACCGCGGAAATTTTCTGCCTCTGTTTTTTGCAGAGGTAGTTTATTTTTTTAGGAGAAATTTATATGCCAAATTTCTGGGGAAATATATGATTTGTAAATAATTATATATAGATAATTTGTATATATCAAATTGTGGAGGGGATTATATGGATATTAATAGTAAAGAAATTATGGAAAATAAAAAACTAGAGGAAATACTAAAGATGGTTGAAAAAATAAGATTTGGATCAATAACGTTAATAATACAGGATGGAGTAGTAATACAGGTGGACAAGAACGAAAAAATAAGAATGAGATAGTATTTTAGTTAGCATCTAGAGAAGTATGATTATATATTATGAGTATAAATATTAATGAGAGCTTTAAGCATAATAAACTCAAAAAAGAGATTGACAAATTTGAATTTAGGGAATATATTATATAAAAACACAGCAATCTTATATGAATAAGAGGATATGGAAAAGAATAATATTTAAGTAAGTCTGACTGGAAAGCTAGAGGACATACTTCTAATTAATAGAAGTATGTCCTCTTTTCTTTTTTAAGAAAAATATTATTCTAAATAATTTAAGGAGGAAAGTCGTAATTATGGGAACAATTAATTTAAAAGAATGTTCAGTGACTATAAGGGAGACAAGGTTAGGTTCAATTACTGGCTTTAATGGATCAGCCAAGGAACTTGTCACATGTGCTCATGCGGGAAAATTGAAAGATAGTTCAAGAAAATTTTCTCAATGTATGGGATGTAACGCAGGTCATGCTTTTTGTCAATTATCTATGATAAGAGATGCAGTTGTTGTTAATCATGCACCTATAGGATGCGCAGGTGATTTCTTTGGATTTAATTTTACTTATAGAGTCGAACAGATGAAAAGAGAGCTTCCGGCTACAATAGGAAGATATTTTAGTACCTGCATTGAAGAAAAAGATACTGTTTTCGGTGCAGCTAAGAAATTAGAGGATACCGTAAGAGAAGCATATAAAAGAACCAAACCTAATGCAATCTTTGTTACAACTTCTTGTGCATCTGGGATCATAGGTGAGGATGTAGATGCGATAACTGAAAATTTGTCAAAAGAGCTAGGTATACCAGTTATATCATGTTCTTGTGAAGGGTTTAGATCTAAAATATGGACAACAGGCTTTGATGCTGCTTATCACTCAATTTTAAGAAAGTTAGTAAAGCCGCCTAGAAAGAAAACAAATAAAATCAATGTAGCTAATTTCTGGGGAAGTCATATTTTTGATGAATTTTTAAATAGATTGGGTTATGAAGCACAATATATTGTACCATTTTCAACGGTTGCAGAACTTGAGTATATTTCAGAGGCAGCAGCAACAATCCATATATGCCCATCCCTTAGCACTTATTTAGGGGCAGCTTTAGAACAAGAATATGGAGTCAAAGAAATAAAGTCTCCACCAGCCTATGGTATAGAAGGAACAGATATATGGATGAGAGAGATTGGTAGAGTATTAGGCAAAGAGGAAGAAATTGAAGAAATTATAAAAGAAGAGCATGAAAGGGTACTACCTAAACTTGAAGAATATAGATACAAACTAAAAGGGAAGACAGCATATGTAACAGCGGGAGCGGCTCATGGCCATGCAATAATAGCAATGCTTAGAGAGCTTGGGTTAAATGTTCAAGGGGCAGCAATATTTCATCATGATCCTCTATATGACAATAAAGATAAAACTTCGGATGCTTTAGCTCAAACAGTCAATATTTATGGTGATATCAAGCACTACAATGTTTGTAATAAACAAGCCTATGAATTGGTTAATATATTAAACAGAGTAAAACCAGATCTTATGATTGCAAGACATGGTGGAATGACTATGTGGGGGGCAAAGCTTGGAATACCAACTTTATTAATTGGGGATGAGCAATTTGGTTTTGGATATCAGGGAGTTTTAAATTATGCTTCAAGAATAGTTGAAACCCTTGATAATAGAGAATTTGTAAGTAATTTAGCCAAGCATAGTACTATGCCTTATACAAAATGGTGGCTAGATCAAGATCCATTTACTTTCTTAGGAGGTAATAGTAGTGTCGAAAATTATTGAACAACCTAGATTTTCCTGTGCTTTAGGAGCACAGCAAACAGTAATAGCCATAAAACGAGGAGTTCCTATACTACATTCTGGACCAGGATGCAGTAATAAAATTAGTTCTTTGATAGGACAAGGTGAAGGCTATGCTGGAGGTAACACGATTCCATGTACTAATGCTTCGGAAGCTGATGTAGTGTTTGGAGGGGAACGAAAACTTAAAGATGTTATTAATGGAGCCTTTCAAGTAATTGATGCTGATTTGTATGTGGTACTTACTGGCTGCACATCAGATATTGTTGGAGATGATGTAGGAAGTGTTACGTCAAAATATCAAGAAGGAAACAAACCTATTGTATATGTAGAGACAGGTGGATTTAAAAGCAATAATTACGTAAGTCATAGTGAAGTTGTCAATGCAATAATAGATCAATATGTAGATAAATTCAAAAATAGCAATGGAGTAAAAAAGGGGCTCGTAAATGTATTTGTAACAGTACCTTATCAAGATCCATATTGGAGTGGAAATTTAGAAGAAATAAAAAGAGTTCTTGAAGGTATTGGTTTAGAAGTAAATATACTTTTTGGAAATGAATCTAATGGTATTGAAGAATGGAAGACAATACCTAATGCAGAGTTTAATATAGTTGCAAGTTCATGGGTAGGATTAAATATTGCAGAACATCTAAAAAATAAATATAAAACACCATACGTGCATTTTCCATACTTACCAATAGGAGCAATTGCTACATCGAAATTTTTAAGGCAAGTTGGTGAATTTGCAGATTTAGATAAGAATAAGGTTGAGAATTTTATAAAGAAAGAAGAAGAAAAATTTTATTTTCATATAGAAAAAACTGCGGACTTTATGCTTGAGTTTAGATATGGTTTGCCTAGAAAATTCTACAGCATTTTAGATGCATCGTATTCATTAGGATTTTCTAAATTCCTATTAAATGAACTTGGAATACTTCCAGGAAAGCAATTTATTATTGATGATACCCCAGAGCAATATAAAGAATCTATAATAAAAGAATTTGAAAGCATATCTGAGTATAGATCAGCAGAAGTTGAATTTAATGTAGATGCTGGCGCAGTTCAATTGGAAATAGAAAAGGAAAAAGATTTTCAAGAAGGCAGGGCTTTAATACTTGGAAGCGGCTGGGATAGAGATTTAGCGGCAAAATTAAATGCAGATTTGCTTATCACTAGTGTGCCAGTAACATATAGACTTATATTAAATTGTGGTTACGCAGGATACAATGGGGGGCTTAGAGCAATTGAGGATATATATGATAGAGTGCTAAACACCTATAGATAAATATGAAAATATGTAAGAGTTTAAATATGTATATAGTTAAATAGAAAAAAATTTAACTATTTAAATATGTATCTAGATAAGAATTTAAATATAAAAATATATAAATATTTATAGATAAATAGCGGGTTTGAGATGGATTTAAGCCAACTAAATATAAAAGATAAAAGGGATTATATGGATTTATAGAGGTTTTAAATATGAGCGTTTTTATAAGAATTATTAATGCAAATTAACATCAATAATTGATAAATTTGGAGGGAGAAAGATGAGTAATTACAAGTTCGATACTATTAAAGTTAGAGGAGGATACAATCCAAAGGAACATAATGATGCTGCATCAGTACCGATATATGCAACACCATATCTATTTAATCCTATTAAATATGGAGCAGATATAGTAATATACTCAGCAACAAAAGTCCTAAGTGGCCATGGAAACGTGATTGCAGGAGTGATAGTTGATAGTGGTAAATTCAATTGGCCTTGAGGATTCTGAAGATTTAATTAATGATTTAAGACAAGCTTTTAAGGAAGCTTTAAGCTAATTATAGGGAAAGTTTAAAAATACTTTAGGTATATTAAAATAGAGAAATGACCAATTAAAAGAATTCATATTTTTATATGCCGATAAGTTTTAATAATTTATAAAAAAGGAGAATATAGCAATGGCAGAAAAAACTTTAAGACAAGTGGCAATTTACGGTAAGGGGGGAATAGGAAAATCAACAACTACTCAAAATTTAACAGCAGGGCTTGCAGAGCTTGGGAAAAATGTAATGGTAGTTGGTTGCGATCCTAAAGCAGATTCAACAAGATTATTATTGGGGGGACTAGCTCAAAGAACTGTTTTAGATACTTTGAGAGAAGAAGGAGAAGATATAGAGCTTGAAGCCATTATGAAGACAGGCTTTAAAGGTATAAAATGCGTTGAATCTGGAGGCCCAGAGCCTGGAGTTGGATGCGCAGGAAGAGGAATTATAACCTCTATTGGAATGCTTGAAAGGTTAGGAGCCTACACTGAAGATTTAGATTATGTATTTTACGACGTTCTTGGGGATGTTGTATGTGGAGGTTTTGCAATGCCTATAAGAGAAGGTAAAGCAAAAGAGATATATATAGTTGCAAGCGGTGAAATGATGGCATTATATGCTGCAAATAACATCTCCAAAGGAATTCAAAAGTATGCGCTAAAAGGTGGAGTTAGACTTGGAGGAATAATATGTAATAGCAGAAATGTTGATAGAGAGCTTGACCTGTTAAAAGCTTTTGCAAAGGAACTTGGAACACAATTAATTCATTTTGTACCAAGAAATAATGTTGTTCAGAGAGCTGAAATAAGAAAAAAGACTGTCATAGAGTTTAACCCAGAAGATAAACAGGCTGATGAATACAGAGAATTAGCTAGAAAGATAGAAGAAAATGATTTATTTGTAATTCCAAAACCAATGACTCAAGACAGACTCGAAGAAATTTTAATAGAATATGGATTAGTGGATTTAGATGAGGATTATATAATTTAGTTTAAAATCCTTTAGACATACTATAAGGAATAGGAAGACTTAAAACATCACTATTCGAGGTAATGGGAGGTAATTTTATGATAACTGTTAAGAATATAAGTAAAACATTTAATACTCCAACAGGAAAAGTTGAGGTATTGAGAGATATAAGCCTAGAAATAGCGCGAGGGGATATATTTGGAGTAATTGGTTTTAGCGGCGCAGGTAAATCGACATTAATACGTTGTTTAAATGGCCTTGAAAAACCCGATTCTGGTAATATAATCATTGGAGAAAATGAGATAACTAAGTTAAATGGAAAAGAATTAAGAAGTGCTAGAAAAAAAATAGGTATGATATTTCAACAATTTAATTTATTTGATTCAAAAACTGTTTATGAAAATATTGCATTTCCATTAGAAATTTCAGGATATAAGAAAGAGGCAATAAAGAGAAGAGTTGAAGAGATATTGGAATTAGTTGAATTGTCAGAAAAAAGGGATTCATATCCACTTCAACTAAGTGGAGGGCAAAAACAAAGGGTTGGTATTGCAAGAGCTTTGGCTAATGATCCGGATGTACTTTTAAGTGATGAAGCAACTTCTGCTTTAGATCCACAAACCACCTTTTCAATTTTAGAACTTTTGAAAAATATAAACCAAAGGTTAAGCTTAACAATAGTGATAATAACACACGAACTAGATGTGTTAAGGTATTGCACTAATAATATGGTAGTTTTAGAAGATGGTCATATAGTAGAAGAGGGAAATACAGAAAACTTATTTTTAAATCCTAAAAGTGATACTTTAAAGAAATTTATAACAATAACAGAAGGATTTCAAAATAATAGGAAATTTTCAGGGGGGGAAGGAATATGAGCAATGATTTAGTTAAATTGCTTTTAGTTGGAACAGAGGAAACTTTATATATGGTATTGCTTTCATCCATAGTAGCCTTTTTGATAGGTGTGCCAATTGGAGTATTATTGGTTGTTACGGATAAAGGCGGAATTTTTCCTTTATATAAAGTTAACAAAATCGCTGGTTTCTTAATTAATGTAATAAGATCCACGCCTGAAATAATATTAATAATTATATTATTGCCATTATCAAAATTTATTGTTGGGACAACATTAGGTGCAAATGCAGCAATAGTATCTATTTCAATAGGTTCAGCTCCATTTATTGCGAGAATAATTGAAAACAGCTTAAAGGAAGTTGGATTTGGAAAAATAGAAGCTGCAGAATCAATGGGCGCAACTCCTATTGATATAATAAAAAAAGTTCTGCTTCCAGAAGCTCTTCCTTCAATTGTAAGAGGAATAACTATAGCAATTATAGGAATAATAGGCTTTACAGCTATAGCAGGTGCAATTGGTGCTGGCGGACTTGGAAGTTTAGCTATAAGATTTGGCTACCAAAGATTTCGTACAGATGTACTTATAGGGACTGTGGTTATTCTAGTTATTATAGTACAAGCTATACAGCTTATTGGAGATCTCATCGCAAAGTCAATTAATAAGAAGAGATTTAAGTTTGAATAAATATGGAGGGATTAAATTGAAGAAAAAATTATTATCAATAATTACAAGTGGATTACTTTTAGTAGGAGTATTTGCTGGATGCTCAGCTAACAAAGAAGATACAAGCAAAGCTACAAGTGCATCAACAACAACTGAAAAGAGCGAAGTGACTTTAAAAGTAGGTGCAGCATTAACACCGCATGCTGAGATATTAGAGCATATTAAGCCAAAACTGAAGGAACAAGGTATTAACTTAGAAATAGTGACCCTTGATGATGAAGGCCAGCTAAATCCGGCATTGGATGAAAAGCAAATTGATGCAAATTATTTTCAACATGTTCCTTACTTAGAGTCTGTATCAAAAGAAAAAGGATACGACTTTGAAGTGGCAGGAAAAATACACGTTGAGCCCATAGGATTATATTCTAATAAACTTAAATCAATAAATGATTTACAAGATGGGGATAAGATAGGTATACCTAACAACCCTTCCAATGAATATAGAGCTTTAGTTCTTCTTGAAAAAAATGGACTAATTAAACTAAAAAGTGGATTAGAAAATTATTCTGCGACACCAAATGATATAGCTGAAAATCCTAAACATCTTCAATTTGTAGAGGCAGATGTAGCACAATTACCTAGGTCTCTTGGAGATTTAGCGGGAGCAGTAATAAATACTAATATAATTTTAGATGCTAAAATTGATCCAAATACAGCAATTCTTAGGGAAGATGGAGATTCTCCTTACGCAAATGTAATTACGATTAGAAAAGGAGATAAAGATAGAAAAGAAATCAAGGCACTTGTTTCAGCCCTAACTACAGATGATGTTAAAAACTTTATTAAAGAAAAATATGGGTCTGCGGTAGTTCCAGCATTTTAAAGAGGAGGAAGATATGTCATACAAAATAGCATTTGCAAGCAGTGATGGAAAAGTTGTAAATCAACATTTTGGAAGAACAAAGCAATTCTTAATTGTTGAAGTGGATGATAAAGAATATAAGTATGTAGAGACAAGATTTAATGAGCCATCGTGCCAAGAATTTCAGCACACTGAGGATGCTTTAAGTAAATCTATTGAATTAATATCTGATTGTAAAGCAGTCTTTGTAGCGAGAATTGGACAAGGAGCCTTAGCTGAGGTTGAGTCGAAAGGAATAAAAGGAATTGAGGCACCTTATTTTATAGAAGATATACTAAAAAAAGTGCTAAATTCAAAAGTAAATATTTTAGATTTATATTAATAATCTAAGTTATAAGTATGATTCAAGTAAGTAAATAGTATTTAAAGAATTCAATTAAATTAGGACTTAGATTATAAAAATAAACTTTGGATAGTGAATAAATTTTGATCAAAGTTAGAATAAAGGAAGTGAACTATATGGGGAATTTTAACCACCTTGTAAAAACTCATCCGTGCCTAGGTGGGGAGGCGCATTTTAAATATGGGAGGATACACTTACCAGTGAGTCCCTCATGTAACATACAATGTAAGTTTTGCAGAAGGGGATTTAATAAATCAGAAGTGCGTCCAGGTGTAAGTTCATTACTACTTACTCCAGAAGAGGCTGTAAAAACTGTTAGGAAAGCATTAATGTTATGTCCAGAAATTAGTGTTGTAGGGATTGCAGGTCCAGGAGATACGCTTGCAACTGATCATGCTCTTGAGACTTTTAAATTAGTAAAAAAAGAATTTCCTCATCTTATTAACTGCTTAAGTACCAATGGATTAAGATTGGAAGAAAAGGCTGAAAAGATTGTTGAAGCTGGGGTTGAGACAATAACTGTTACTGTTAATGCCATTGATCCAAAGATTCAAAAAGATATATGTTCTTTTGTAATTGATGAAGATGGTAAAAGACTAGAAGGGGAAGAAGGTGCAAAGAAGTTAATAAATGCACAACTTAGAGGTATTAAAAAGATTAGCGAATTAGGAGTTATAGTAAAAATAAATAGTGTCTTAATACCAGGAATTAATGATAGACATATCAAGGAGATAGCTAAAGTAACTAAGGGGTTAGGAGCATCAATATTAAATATAATTCCACTAATACCACAAAACGAACTTTCTCATCTTGAAGCGCCATCATGCCTAATGCTTGATAAATGTAGAGGAGAAGCAGGTGAGTATCTTGATGTATTTAGGCACTGCAAACATTGCAGAGCTGATGCCTGTGGAGTTCCAGGTAAAAATCAAGATATACATGGTCAATTATATGATAAAGAAGTTGTTGAAACTTTCTCTCATGGATAGGAAATTAGTTGATTAATATGAATAGAAACAAGTATTAAAAAATTATTAAGTATTCATAATGACAATCGTTAGGATAAATAAAATATAAATATTTTATTTATCCTAAAACACAGTAAACAAATAAGAATAATATGAGTAATATATAGTAATTTATATTTAGAAATAGTAGCAACCTTTATATATAAGAAATAAAGAATAGTGTAGAAAACTTTGCACTAGCGAAACCTTGAGGAGGAGAGAGAAATGAAAATAGAATCATTATTAGTTCATGGTGCAATTGATGGGGATGAGACAACAGGATCGGTGAATGTTCCAATCTATCAAACGTCCACATATAAGCAAGAACAGTTAGGTAAAAATAAAGGATATGAATATTCAAGGACTGGAAATCCGACAAGGGAAGCATTAGAGAAAACTATTGCCTTGTTGGAAAGTGGAAGCGGTGGACTTGCATTTAGCAGCGGAATGGCTGCTATTACGGCTGTTTTATCTTTATTTCATAGCGGTGACAAAGTGATAATTCCAAGTAATCTTTATGGAGGAACTTTTAGAGTAATTGATAAAGTATTTAAGAATTTTAATCTTCAATATGAGATAGTTGACTTTTCTAGACTAAATGATGTAAAAAGAATTTTAGAAAATGGAAAGGACAATGCAAGTATAAAGGCCGTTTTTATTGAAACTCCAACAAATCCGCTCATGGATATTACTGATATAGAAGAGGTTAGTAAGCTTGCAAAGGAATACGGAGCACTTACTGTTGTGGATAATACGTTTATGTCACCATATTTGCAAAGACCTTTAGAATTTGGAGCGGATATTGTTGTTCATAGTGCTACTAAGTATTTAGGCGGTCATAGTAATGTAGTAGCTGGATTAATAGCTGTAAATAATGATGAGCTTTGGGACAAGTTACACTTTATACAAAATTCAACGGGAGGAGTACTTGGACCATTTGATTCATTTATATTGCTTCAAGGCATAAAAACTTTAGGTGTTAGATTAGATAGGCACAATGAAAATGCAGAGAAAATAGCACAATTTTTATCTCAAAGTGAATATATAACTAAAATTTATTATCCAGGAATAAAGGATTCGAAAGGATATGAAATTCATAAGAAACAAGCATCTGGCTTTGGGGGAGTATTGTCTTTTGTTATAAATGAAAAAATAGATTACAAAAAGTTTCTAAGTTCACTAAGATTTATAACTTTAGGAGAAAGTCTAGGTGGGGTGGAATCTTTAATATGTCACCCAGCTAGCATGACACATGCAGCAATTCCATATAAAATAAGGCAGGAGGTTGGAATTGTCGATAATCTAGTTAGGTTGTCAGTAGGGATAGAAAATATTGATGATCTAATTGAGGACTTAAACAATGCATTTAAGGAGAGTTTGATATGAATTATGTAAGTGATGTAAAAGAACTTATTGGAAATACTCCGCTTATAAAACTCACACATATCAATGTTAAAAAAAATGTTAATATATTTGCTAAACTTGAATGTTTTAATCCTGGTGGAAGTATAAAAGATAGAATTGGAGTAACAATGATTGAGGGGGCTGAGAGAAATGGAAGCTTAAAGAGGGGGTATACAATAGTTGATGCAACAGCAGGAAATACTGGTCTTGGTATAGCTCTAGCGGCAATAAATAGAGGCTATAATATAATCTTTGTAGTACCAACCAAATTTTCAATAGAAAAGCAAAAGCTAATGAAAGCTTTGGGGGCTAAAATCATTAATACTCCGGATGAAGAAGGTATGCTTGGAGCCATAAATAAAGCTAATGAGTTATTAAAAGAGATTCCCAATAGCATTAGTCTAGGTCAATTTGAAAATGAAGATAATCCTTTAGCTCATTATGAAACAACAGGCCCTGAAATATATAAAGCATTAGATGGTAATATAAATTATTTTGTGGCAGGTGCAGGAAGTGGAGGCACATTTACGGGGATCATAAAATATCTAAAAGAAAAGGATAAGGATATTAAAGGAGTACTCGCAGATCCAGAAGGGTCAACAATGGTCGGTGGAGAGCATAAGAGTTACAAAATAGAGGGTATAGGAAATGATTTTGTTCCTAAAACAATGGATATATCTTTAGTTGATAAAGTTATAAAGGTTAATGATGATGAGGCTTTTAAGAATGTAAAGTTACTGGCTAAAAAGGAAGGTTTAATAGTTGGATCATCATCTGGAGCAATACTTGCAGCAGCATTGAAGTTATCTGAGGAAATCGATAGTGGAAATATAGTTGTTGTTTTTCCTGATAGGGGAGATAGATATCTAAGTACAACATTGTTTGATGACTAAGTAATATAAATAAATTAATAAGCTATGGAAATAAGAGATATAAGGACAAGATTTTGATTTTGGATGGGAAAAAACTTAACTATGATAACTTTATTAACGAAGTTGACTAGAAAACTAGAGACTGAGTTTCTTGATTATACATTATTTAGTATGCAAGAGACTCAGTTTTATTGTCCATAAAATAAAATTTTAGGAGGGATAAAAGATATGGCATATAAAAAGATCAATCTGGATATTCCAGAGGTTGAAAGTCGTGAACAAAGACTTGGAACTATTATTGCATGGGATGGAAAGGCATCAGAACTATCAGAGCAATCTTCTTATGAACGCAGAGGATGCGAGGGCAGAGGTAAACAATGCAGACTTTGTGAAATGAAAGGACCCTTTACACAAGGATCAGTTTGTAGCGAACAGATGGTTGAATGTCAAGCTGGAAACGTAAGAGATGCAGTGCTTATTCAACATTCACCTATTGGTTGCGGAGTGGGACAAGTACCTTATAATTCAATTTATCGAAATGGACTTGCACTTCGGAATTTACCAGTAGAAAACATAAGAATTATTTGTACTAACTTAGATGAAAGTGACATGGTATTTGGAGGTATTAAAAAGTTAAAACAATCAATTAAAGATGCTTTTGAAAGGTATAGTCCTAAGGCGATTTTCTTAGGTACGTCATGCGCGACAGGAATCATTGGAGAAGATATGGAGAGTGTGGCTGCGGAAGCAGAAGATGAAATTGGCATACCTGTAATTCCACTTGCCTGTGAAGGCTTTAGATCAAAACATTGGAGCACAGGTTTTGATGCTACTCAACATGGAATTCTTAGAAAAATTGTACGTAAAAATCCTAAAAAGCAGGAAGATTTAATTAATGTTATAAATCTTTGGGGATCTGATGTATTTACACCAATGCTAGGAGAGCTAGGATTAAGAGTAAATTATGTTGTAGATTTAGCAACGGTAGATGATCTTGCACAACTTTCAGAAGCAGCAGGAACAGTTGGGTTTTGCTATACCTTGTCATCGTATATGGCAGCAGCATTAGAACAAGAATTTGGGGTTCCAGAAATAAAGGCACCTCAACCTTATGGCTTTGCAGGTACAGATGCTTGGATTCGTGAAATAGCAAGAGTCACTCATAAAGAGGAACTTGCTGAAGAGTTTATCAAAAAAGAACATGAAAGAATAAAACCTAAGTTAAAAGAACTTAGGGAAAAACTTAAAGGCGTAAAAGGATATGTTGCAACTGGTTCAGCTTATGCTCATGGTTTAATTACTGTTTTAAGAGAATTAGGAGTTGAAGTAAATGGTTCTTTAGTATTTCATCATGATCCAGTTTATGATAGTGGAGATCCAAAGCAGGATTCTCTTAAATTTTTAATAGATAATTATGATGATTTACCTTCATTTAGTGTAAGTAATAGACAACAATATCAATTTTATGGACTCTTAAAAAAGACAAATCCAGACTTCATATTAATAAGGCATAATGGGCTCGCACCATTGGCATCCAGATTAGGGATACCAGCGGCTCCACTCGGAGATGAACATCTTGCTATTGGATATGATGGAATGGTTAATTTAGGAGAAGCTGTTTTGGATGTACTCGCCCATAGGAAATTTCATCAAGACCTAAAAGAGCATGTAAAGCTGCCTTATACCCAATGGTGGCTTGATCAAGAGGATCCTTATATTCTTGCAAAAAAACCAGAAATATTAAATGAAAAAATAATATAATTGATATTTTTTAAAGGAGGAAGTTATGGAGATTAACAAAGACGTAAATATTACTCAAACAAATTCTATAAATCAAGTGCGTTATGGTTGCGCTATAGGAGCTATTTACAGTGTATCATCAATTCCTGGAGCAATGCCTATTGTAAATTGTGGTCCTGGTTGTGCAGATAAGCAGTATACTGGTCTCGCATTTTATAATGGTTTTCAAGGGGGAGGATATAGTGGTGGAGCAGTATCGCCGAGTTCTAATGCAGGTGAAAATGAGGTTGTATTTGGTGGAGAAAACCGTCTTAGAGAATTGATTAAATCATCCTTAAAGATAATGGATGCAGAATTATTTGTAGTTCTTACTGGATGTATAGGTGAAATTGTTGGAGATGATGTAGGAGCAGTTGTTGGAGAATTTCAGAAAAAAGGAGCTCCTGTTGTATATGCGGAAACTGGTGGATTTAAAGGAAATAATTTTATAGGCCACGAATTAGTTACAAAGGCTATTATAGATCAATATGTTGGAGAATATGATGGAGAAAAAGAAAAAGGGTTAGTTAATGTATGGTCACTTTTGCCATATCAAAATACATTTTGGCGTGGAGATCTCACAGAAATAAAACGTGTACTTGAAGGAGCAGGGCTTAAAGCAAACATTCTATTTGGACCAGAATCAAAAGGAGTAAGCGAATGGAGAGATATACCTAAAGCACAGTTTAATTTAGTGCTTTCTCCTTGGCTTGGCTTAGACACTGCTAAGCATCTAGAAAATAAATATGAACAACCATTTCTACACATCCCTACTGTTCCTATTGGAGCAAAGGAAACAAGTGCATTTTTGCGTAAAGTAGTTGATTTCTCCGGAATAGATAAACAAAAAAGTGAAGATTTTATAAAAGATGAAGAAAAAAATTACTACTATTATTTAGAACACTTTTCAGATTTCTATGCTGAATATTGGTGGGGCTTACCGGCTAAATATGCAGTAGTGGGAGATAGCGCTTATAATTTAGCTCTAAATAAATTTTTAGTAAATCAGTTGGGATTAATTCCGGCTAAACAAATTATTACTGAAAATCCTCCAGAGCAGTATAGAAGAGCAATTGCGAGTGAGTATAGTAAATTAGCAGAAGATGTATCTGCAGATGTTGATTTTGCAGAGGATGGATATGTAATAGGACAATTGCTAAGACAGACAGACTTCGGGCATAAGCCGCCTATTATATTTGGTACTACATGGGAAAGAGATACAGCTAAAGAATTAAAGGGAGCAATTATTGAAGTCGGTTTTCCAGCCTCTTATGAAGTAGTACTATCAAGAACTTATATTGGATATAAAGGAGCGCTTAATTTATTAGAGAAGATTTATACTACTGCAATTAGCGCTAGTGCATAAATCTTTAAACATAAAGTAAGTAAAAAAATTTAAGAAAATAATACGAATTATTAAGTATATTTAAAATTTAAATAGTTTAATTATGAAGTCATTTATAGATATCCTTTTGATAAAAGAGGATATCTATTTTTGTTAAGTAATGCCTAAATATGTATATTTTAATTGAATTTTTTATTACTAGACTTATTTTAGCATTTGGAGTAACAGAATTTTAAATTAAATTTATTATTGAAACATAATATAAACAATTCAAATATTGCCATTTTTTAATTAACTAAACTATAGTATATAAATAAATTAGAATATATATGTCAATACTAATATTAAAATAAGATAAAATCTATATTGTACAAGGTTATTGTGGTAGTATATAGGTATATAGGAATAAAATATAGTAATAGTATAATGGAGGAAGAAATTATGGGAATAAAACAAACATTAGCAAGTTTTATGAAAGAACCTGCATATAGGCCAATGGACATTGAAGAATTAATTGCTGTATTTGATATAAAGAAAAATGAATATAATGCGTTTAAAAAGACTTTAAGAACTATGGAAAATGAAGGACTTATTATAAGAACTAAAAAAGACAAGTATATGATAGCTAATGCGAATCATGAAGAAGAAGGTCTTATTATAGGATCGCTTCAATCACATTCAAAAGGTTTTGGATTTTTAATTCCAGAAGAAGAGGGACAAAAAGACGTATTTATACCAAGCAATTGTATAAATGGAGCTATGAATGGTGATAAAATATCTGTTAGAGTAACAAGAGAAGATACAAAGACCAAGAAAAGAGAAGGAGAAGTAGTAGAAATTATTGAAAGAAACACTACTAGAATAGTAGGAGTATATGAAGATTCTAAAAATTTTGGTTTTGTAGTTTCTGAGGATCCAAGGATATCTAAAGATGTATTCATCTCAAAGAAGGATAGGAATGGTGCCAATGATGGAGATGTTGTTACAGTTAAGATAACAAAATGGCCTGAGGAAAATAGAAAAGCTGAAGGAGTTGTAACAGAGGTTTTAGGAAGAAAAGGTGACAGAGGAATAGACATTCTAATGATAATTAAAAAACTTGGACTTCCAGAAGAATTTAGTGAAAAAGTTCAAAAGTATGCTGAAGGTATTTCTGATGAAATTGATGAAGAAGAATATAAAGGCAGAAGAGATTTAAGAGATTTGAGAATGGTCACAATAGATGGTGAAGATGCTAAGGATTTAGATGATGCTGTATCTATCGAAAAATTAAGTAATGGCAACTTTAAACTAGGAGTTCATATTGCCGATGTAACACACTATGTAAAAGAAAATAGTCCATTAGATAAGGAAGCATTAAAAAGAGCAACATCAGTTTATTTAATAGATAGAGTTGTTCCGATGTTACCTAGAAAATTATCTAATGGAATATGTTCATTAAACCCTAGAGTAGATAGATTAACATTAACTTGCTTCATGGAGATAGATCATAAAGGAAAAGTTGTAGACCATGAAATTGTAGAATCTGTAATAAAAACTAATGAGAGAATGACATATAAAGATGTCACAAAGATATTAAGAGATAATGATGAGGAACTTATAAAAAGATATGACTATCTTGTTGATGACTTTAAAATGATGGAAGAGTTATGTGGTATATTAAGAAATAAGAGAACCAAAAGAGGTGCCATTGATTTTGAAATAGCAGAAGCTAAGATAACACTTAACGAGTTAGGAAAACCAATTGAGATTAAACCGTATGATCGTGAAATATCAAATAGGATGATAGAAGAATTTATGTTAGCAGCAAATGAGACAGTTGCAGAGCATATGTTTGGTACTCATCTACCTTTTGTATACAGAATACATGAGAGTCCAGATGAAGAAAAATTAGCTAAATTTAAAGAATTTGTTTATAATTTGGGATATGCTATTCAATGGACAGAAGAAATAAGACCAAAAAGTTTTCAAGAGATTCTAGAAAAGGTTAAGGGAAAAAACGAAGAAACAGTTGTAAGTACACTTTTATTAAGATCTATGATGCAGGCAAGATATGCACCAGAATGTAGCGGACATTTTGGGCTTGCAGCTGAGTACTACTGCCACTTCACTTCACCAATAAGAAGATATCCTGATTTACAAATTCATAGAATCATAAAAGAATATTTGCATGGAGAAGTAGATGGAACTAGAATAAATAAATTAAAAAATATAGTAGGTTATGCAGCTAAACAATCATCAGAAATGGAAAGAAAGGCTCAAGATGCAGAAAGAGAAGTTGATGATCTTAAAAAAGCTGAGTATATGCAAGAGAGAATTGGTCAAGAATTCGAAGGAATTATATCTTCAGTTACATCTTTTGGAATATTCGTTGAGTTACCAAACACAATTGAAGGTTTAGTTCATATAACAGATCTAGATGATGATTATTATATATTCAATGAAGCAAATTTAAGCTTGATTGGTGAAAGAACTAAAAAGTTATATAAACTTGGAGATAAAGTAAAAGTAGAATGCGTTAATGTAGATATAACAAATAGAGAGATATTTTTTAAGATTACACAAGAGCCAAAGAGAGAAGAAACAGATAAAGATTTTGAATCAGAAGGAAAAATTAGCGAAGTAGAAAAAAAGTTAGTTGAAGTATAAGATATGATTTTAATGTTCTGAAAGAGTAAAAATTTGTGCATATAAACTTATTTTGAGCGTTCATATCAGCAATGTTCAAAATAAGTTGATTTACAGAAATGGGTATAATATAATTTTAGTAGAAATATAACCATAGCGGGTGATTATGATGGCAAGAAAAAGAAATGAGAATTCATTAGCAGAAAATAGAAAAGCAAGGCATGACTATTTTGTAGAAGAGGCAATGGAAGCAGGATTGGTTTTAGTTGGGACAGAGGTTAAATCAATAAGAAATGGAAGAGTGAATCTTAAAGACTGTTATGCAGATATATATAATGGTGAAATATTTGTAAAGAATATGCACATATCTCCTTATGAACAAGGAAATATATTTAATGTAGATCCATTAAGAGAGAGAAAATTACTTCTTCATAGAGATGAAATAAGAAGACTTGATGGTTTAGTGTCTAGAGATGGATATACCTTAATACCTCTATCATTGTATTTGAAGGACGGAAAAGTTAAAGTTGCGCTTGGAGTTTGTAAAGGTAAGAAAAATTATGATAAGAGAGACTCGATGTTAGAAAAAGCTCATAAGAGGGACATGGATAGAGCAATTAAGGAAAAGAATAAATATTAATTAAGCATGCTACCGAAAGTATAAAAATATTTTTGGTAGTTTTTTATTTGGTTAAAATACAAGATAATATGGGGTTTTTAGATAAAATTATTATAGAAATAATCTGAATAATAAATGGGTGACATTTACAATAAATATACTATTAAAAAAATATGTGTCATATAATTTTTTGTAAGTAATAATATGTAAATGAGATTAGTATTAAGGGGGAAATAATTGTGAAAAAACTTCTAAAGTTCAGAAAAGTTATATCAATTTTTACTAGCTTATTCTTCATAATTACTTTATTTAGCTCGTTTTCTATAAGAGTTTATGCAACTGAGAATGAAAAAATGTTTGACGTTATCGAAATCACTGATTTTCATGGAACACTTAATGATTCATCAGGAAATCAAGTTGCAGGGGTTTTAGCAGATAGAATAGAAAAAGTGAAAGAGTCTAATAAAGATAGGACATTGATTTTAGGTGGAGGTGATTTGTATCAAGGATCTGCAACATCTAATATCATGAAAGGGGTTCCTGTTCAGGAGACTATGTCTAAGATTGGAATGGAGATAACAACTCTTGGAAATCATGAGTTTGATTGGGGATTGGATACAACTACAAATACAACAATGAAGGGTGCAGCGTATTCAATAGTTTGCAGCAATCTTTACGATAAGAAGACTGGCAAGCGTGTATTTGATCCATATAAAATTATAACTAAAGATGGCATAAAAATCGCCGTTATAGGAGGAATAACAAGAGAAACAGAGACGAGTGTATCACCTAAATTTGTGAGTGACTATAAATTTACAGACCTTGCAAGTGAAATAAATCCTATTGCACTACAAATAAAGAAAGATAAATTGGCGGATGTAGTAATTGTATTGGTGCATGAAGGTGATAAGGGTGATAATGCAACAGGGCCAGTATTTGATTTAGCTAATAATGT
Organism: Clostridium sp. YIM B02500; assembly: GCF_022324665.1. Lineage (NCBI taxonomy): Bacteria > Bacillati > Bacillota > Clostridia > Eubacteriales > Clostridiaceae > Clostridium > Clostridium sp. YIM B02500. The sequence goes on from NZ_JAKGTE010000004.1 coordinate 78,180, forward strand.
TCAGAATGTAGATGCTGTATTTGGTGGACATAGCCATACTAAAACTGCTGCAATTGCTAAGAATACCAATATCCCAGTATATATTGGGGGATCAAACGGTAAAGGATATATAGATGCTAAATTCAAGGTGACTAGTGATAATAAAATCGTATTTGATCAGCCAAATCTTGAAACAAGTTATGTGGCGCTAGATAATGACAAAGGATATAAAACTGGAACACCACAAACAGACAGTGATGTTGATAAAATTGTAGATAATGCCAATAAACAGATAGAGCCAATGACGAGTGAAGTTATTGGGTATAATACAGCAAAGGATTTAACAAGAAAATTAGATGCTTCTCCATATGGATCATCAGTTTTAGGAAATTGGGCATCTGACGTTACAAGAAATTCTATTAAAGCTGATGTTGGATTTCAAAATAATGGAGGTCTTAGAATAGATATTCCACAAGGAAATATTACAGTCGGAACTATGTGGCAGTTTATGCCTTTTGATAACACAATTTATAAATTAAGCATGACAAAATCTCAATTAAAAGAAGTTCTAGAGCAGGCTGTTGCGGATAACAGTAAGGGGTTACAGGTATCGGGAATTAAATTCGGCTATGATTCAAATCTTCCATCAGGTCAAAGAGTTAAATCTATCACAAAAGAAGATGGAACTCCTATTAGTGATAACGAAAGTTTATCTGTTGCAGTTCCAGATTTTGTGGCTCAAGGAGGAGATTCGTTTACTGCATTTACAAAGTACGGTGGATTAGATGTTAAAAATGATACTCATGTTTTAGTAAGAGATGCATTTATAGATTGGTGTAAAGAAAATAAAGATAAAAATGATAAAAATACAATACCTAATACTGATATACCAAGAATGGTTAATATGTCTAGTTCAATAACTTTATTAGCAACAACAGATGTTCATGGTACAGTTTTAAATTATGATTATGGAACAGGAAAAGCACCATCTAAAGCACAGGGATTAGCTAAAGTTTCATCATATGTTAAAAGTGTAAGAGAAAATAATAATAATGTGATGCTAATTGATAATGGAGACACAATTCAAGGAACACCACTATCATATTACTATGATATTTTAGACACTACTTTAGAGCACCCTATGGCAAAGGTTATGGGAGCTATGAAGTATGATTCGTGGACACTAGGAAATCATGAATTCAATTATGGATTAGATGTATTAAATAGAGTGATTAAAGACTATAAGTCAGAAGGAATAGAAGTACTTGGAGCCAATATATATAAGAACGATTCAACAAATTTTGTAGATCCATATATAATGAAAAGTTTTTATGTTAATGGTAAAGAAGTAAAAGTAGCGGTTATAGGTTTAGAAAATAAATGCATACCAAGTTGGGAAGATAAAAAACATTACGATGGATTGGTATTTAATGACCTTGTAAATGAATCTAAAAAGTGGGTTAAAGAAGTAAAAGCCAAGGGCGCAGATGTTGTTATAATTTCAGCACATAGTGGTCAAGAGACTGATGCAGATGTTATACCAGAAAATGAAATTAACGCAATAGCAACACAAGTTGATGGTATAGATGCAATTATAGCAGGTCATACACATTTGAAAGTAAATGATCTAACTAAGAAGAATCCAGAAGGTAAAGTTGTTCCAATAGTTGAGTCAACTAAGGGAGCTACAGGTTTGGCACAAGTTGATATGAACTTTGATGGAAATGCAAAGCTTATAGGAATTTCAACAAAAAACATTGTTATTGATAATAGCATAGTAGATGATCAGGAGATTGTCGATTTAATTAAACCTTATGAAGATACAACATTAAAATATGTAGATACAAAAATAGGAACTTCAACTGGAGAATTTACAGGAAGTGGACAGTTAACAGAGCCTACTGCAATTATGGAGCTCATTAATAAAGTACAAAAAGAAAGTGCTGGGACTCAATTATCAATTGCGGCACCATTAAGTTCTGGAGCATATATACCTCAAGGCGATGTTACAATAAAAGATATGATGGCAGTATATGTATTTGAAAACTTTTTGTATGGAGTAAAAATGACAGGAAAGCAATTGAAAGACTGGATGGAATATTCAGTTAGATATTATGATCAAACAACAGGGGATAATGCAGCAGTAATAAAAGATCCAATATTAAATATTCCAGATTATAACTTGGATCAATTATATGGTGCAACATATGATATTGATTTAACACAACCTGCATGTACTATCGACAAGGAAACAGGAAGAGTAATATCAGGAAATAGAATAAAGAATTTAAAGGTTAATGGTGTCGAAGTAAAAGATTCAGATGAATTTACAGTTGCTATAAACAATTATAGATTTAATGGTGGTGGAGGTTTTATGAAGGCCGCTGGATTAAGTAATACTGATTCAAGTATTATTGTCTATGATTCAGGAAAAGCACTTGGTGATGATGGTCAAGTGAGAAGTCTAATGACTAGCTACATTAAAAAACATGGAGAGATATCTCCAGATTGCTCAAATAATTGGGAGATACTGAATGTAGATAAACAGAAAAAAGCAGCGTAAGATCTGAAGCAATTATTTTCAGGCATAAATAAATATATATATAAGTGATTCTAGTAAAAATGAAGCCATGCACATAGATAGATTTATCTACATGTGTATGGTTTCAAATTCTATTGAAGAATATTTATTATTTCTTATACTGATATTTTTATTAGCCTAGATATTGATTTTGAATATTTGATAGAAATATATAGCATATACAACAGATTTAACAATATAAATATAAAATAATTTAATATTTATACTATAAACTTAAATTTATTAATTAATTTCATAAAAAAATCTTGCAATATATACAGAAAGTATATATAATAAAACCAATCCGATTACAATACTTGGATTTGAAAGAGCAAAAGGTTATTCTATAGATTTTGACAAATTAAAAAAAGTTGTATATAATTAGGTCAAAGCTAAATTAAATAATCTGAATATCTTATCGAGAGCGGTGGAGGGACTGGCCCTTTGAAACCCGGCAACCGAAATATTATTTTTTACTAAATGATATTTATATGGTGCTAATTCCAGCAGCTTTTAGCTGATAGATGAGAGGATAAATTTGTATGGTGTTTTATGCGCTAGAGATTTATTCTCTAGCGCTTTTGTTTTGAGGTGAACGTTAATAATTAAGTTAATTATTACATCACCTTAGTTATCCGGAAACTAACAAAACAAAGTCAAAGGAGGAAATGTGTTTGATAGAAATCAAAAATGTGGTAAAGAATTTTGGGGAAACACAAGTTATAAAAGATGTATCAATAAGCATTAAAGAGGGCGAAATTTATGGAATAATAGGACACAGCGGAGCAGGAAAGTCAACACTATTAAGATGCATTAATGGACTTGAATCTTATGATGGAGGTTCAATAAATGTAATGGGGAAAGAGGTTTCATCATTAGAAGGAAAAAGTCTTAGGGAATTTAGAAAAGATTTGGGGATGATTTTTCAAAATTTCAATCTTATGCAAAGAAAAAATGTTTTTGATAATGTTGCTCTTCCTCTTGAAGTGTGGGGGTACAACAAAAGTGAAATTAAGGACAAAGTATTAAGATTATTAGATTTAGTTGGATTAACAGACAAAAAGCTAAGCAAACCGTCAGAGCTTAGTGGTGGACAAAAACAAAGAGTAGCAATAGCAAGGGCATTAGCGTTAGACCCTAAAATACTACTTTGTGATGAAGCAACTTCTGCATTAGATCCTAAAATTACAAAAGACATTTTAGCATTACTTTCTAAAATAAACAAAGAATTAGGGATTACAATAGTAATGGTAACTCATCAAATGGAAGTAATAAAAGAAGTTTGTGAAAAAGTTGCATTGCTAGATGGTGGAAAAATAAAAGCAGAAGGAAGATCAGAAGATTTATTCTTACAACCAGGAAAATCATTAAAGAAATTCTTAGGAGAAGAAGATGAAGGAATATTACCAGAAGAAGGTGTTAATATCAAGATATTCTTCCCAAGTGATTCTTCTGAAAATGCACTAATTACAAAGATGGCAAGGGAATTAGAGATAGATTTTTCTATAGTTTGGGGAAAACTTGAAAAATTTAGGAGCGAAGTATTAGGTGGGCTTGTAATAAACATCAACGAAGAGGATAAGGACAAGGTTATAAAGTACCTTGAAAATAAGGATATCTTATTGGAGGTGATCGAATAATGAATCAGGTAATAGTAAAAGCTTTAATAGAAACTCTAGAGATGGTTTTTGCATCGACTATAGGTTCACTTATTTTAGGATTCATACCTGCAATAATATTAACAGTTACTGCAAAAGACGGATTAAAACCAAATAAAATAGTTTATACAGTTTTAGATTTAATAATTAATATATTAAGAAGTTTTCCAGTTATCATATTAATGGTAGCAATAATACCATTAACTAGATTTATTGCTGGTAAATCTATAGGTACAGAAGCAGCTATTGTTCCACTTACAATTGCAGCAGCACCATTTGTAGCAAGAATTATAGAATCATCACTTAGAGAAGTCGATAAAGGAATAATAGAGGCGGCAAGATCTTTTGGAGCATCAAACACTCAAATTATCTTTAAGGTAATGCTTAAAGAAGCAATTCCTTCAATAGCATCAGGAATTACTCTTACAATAATAAGCATTGTTGGATATTCTGCAATGGCAGGAACTATTGGGGGTGGAGGACTTGGTCAAGTAGCTATAAGCTATGGATATCAAAGATTCCAAACTGATTATATGGTAGTAACATGTATTGTGTTAATCATAGTAGTACAAGGACTACAGCTTATAGGCAATTATTTTTACAATAAATTATCAAAATAGGGGGAATAAATATGAAAAAGAAATCAATTTTATCAGTAGTTTTAGCAGGAGTAGTGACACTAGGATTAGTAGGTTGCGGGGGCACAGCTACTTCAGGAAGTAAAGATTCTAAAAATGACAAGGTAATAAAGATTGGGGTAACACCAAAGCCACATGAAGAAATAGTAAATATAGCTAAACCATTACTTGAAAAAGAAGGATATACAGTAGAAATAACAGAATTTAATGATTACAATCAACCTAACACTGCTGTAGAAGAAGGTTCATTAGATGCAAACTTCTTCCAACATACTCCATACTTAAATGAACAAAATTCATCTAAGGGATATCACCTAGTTTCAGTTGGTGCAATACATTTAGAACCAATGGGATTATATTCTAAGAAGGTAAAAAGTTTAGATGAACTTAAAGATGGAGCTACAATTGCCGTTCCTAATGATCCATCAAATGAAGCTAGAGCATTAAAATTATTAGCAGGAAAAGGCTTAATAAAAATTAAAGATGGAGAACTAGTTACATCAAAGGATATTACTGAAAACCCTAAAAACTTAAAGTTTAATGAATTAGAAGCAGCAGCAGTTCCAAGAGCAATAGATGACGTTGATGCTGCAGTAATCAATGGAAACTATGCTATAGAAGCTAAATTTAATCCAGCAAAAGATGCAATTATTATTGAAGATAAGGCTTCAGAAGCTGCTAAACCTTATGCAAACATAGTTGTTGTAAAACAAGGTAATGAAAATCAAGAAAAAATCAAAGCTTTAGTAAAAGCTATGACATCACCAGAAGTTAAAGAATTTATAGAAAAAGAATACAATGGTTCAGTAATTCCAGTATTTTAATAGTTCATTTTGAACATATAGATTGAAAAAAGAAATTGAATAATAACTAGTATTTGCAGCATGAATATGCTGTATTACAAGAAGAGAGGCTATGCCAAATGTCATTTAGGCAACAAAATGACATTAAGGCATGCCTTCTTTTTTTATCAGAAAGTTAAATGGGGGCTTTTGCTATTAAGAAAAATTGTAGATTCTATATATAACATATCTTTAATAATTTTCTGGAATAATGTATACTTTTAAGTATATTTAGGAAAATAATTTGATTTAATTTATATAAAAGTAAGAATTTACTCTAAAGGGGAATAAAAAATGAACATATCAGAAGTAAAAGTTAAATTAACTGGTAATGATATATTAAGTATAATCAATGAATTTGTTAAGGTTGATGGGTTGGATTTAAGAACAGTAACTATTAATGATGGAATAATATTAGAAGGAACTTTGAAAAAGGGAATAAATATAGACTTTAATATAAAGGTTCAATTAGTTGGGTGTGTTCATAACAAAATTACTGTAAAGATAGTTAAAGTTAAAGTATTAAATGTTGGTTTTCTTAGAATATTAAGAAGTTTTGTGATAAAGCAATTAGCAAAAGCTTTTAAAAAGTATGGAATAGATAGTGATAGGGATAAAGTAATAATTGATATAAATACAATACTTCAATATGTACCATACATAAATCTAAATATTAGTGAGGTCTTCATGAAAAAATCAGAGGTATGGGCTGAAATTTCTAATGTTGAGGTTTCAATACTAGGAGAATTAATAAAGGAAAGTGATATTGAAGAAACAAGTGAAGAAGAAGAGATTGACGTAGCATCATTGGATCTTATAGATAAAACTAAAGATTGCTATTCTGTCGGAAGAAATAAAATTACAAATAAATTATCTGAAAATGTGAGAAATTATAAAGAGTATATATTTGTATTGCCAGATATAGCTTCTTTAATATATAGATTACTTAAGGATAAAAGAGTATCTATAAAGACTAAGCTTATAATGTCGGCAGGAATAGCATATGTAACTGTACCAGTTAACATAATACCTAATAGTATACCATTTATAGGTGTGATTGATGATATTGGAGTTATATTTTTTGTTTTAAATAAGATTATTAAAGATATACCATTATCGATAATAGTAGAGAATTGGGAAGGTAAAAATGATATACTTTTAGTATTAAAAAAAGGAATAGAATATCTAACTAACTTTACAAATGCTGCAAATATTGAAAAATTATATAGTGCTGTAGAAGAATTATCATCACTATAGAAAATATTATTTATAAATTTAATAACATATAGATTATAAGTTTATAAATATTCCATGAAAAGTATAATAATAAGTTAGACGGTCGGAGAAAGGAATAATATATGGCGAAAAAAGTTTATGCAATACAATATGGTTTTGATATTAAAAATAACAAAAAGGTTGAAAATGTAATAGTCAATACTTGGAATGAATGCTTAGCATATGTAAAAGGGGTAAAGGGAGCAAAGTATAAGAGTTTCGAAGACATAGAAGAGGCAAAATCATATCTAAACGAAGGAAATAGAATGCTAAAAAAGAGTGATGAAAGTTATCCAAAAGACTGTCTTCATGCATATGTTGATGGAAGTTATAATTCTTCTGACGGAAGATATTCTTATGGGGTAGTTTGTGTTAATGATGATGTTGTAGAATATATAGAAAGCGGAGCTGAAAAAGATAGCTCTTCTAAAAATATAAGACAAATAGCAGGCGAACTTAAGGGAGCTGTTAGAGCTGTTGAATATGCTTTAGAACATGGACAAAAAAAAGTAGTTCTATTTCATGATTACGAGGGGATAGCTCATCATGCAACTGGAGCATGGGAACGAAAAGAAGAATCATCTATGCAATATTATAAAAAGATGCAAGAGTTAATAAATTCTGGAATGGAAATTATATTTGTAAAAGTTGATAGTCATACTGGAGATTTATTTAACGAGCTTGTTGATGAGAAATGTAAAGAGTGCTTAGGGATAACTTCTGATAGAACCGTTGAAAAATGGTTAAGTAAAAATGTTATAAGAGTTTCTGGTACTAAGGTTAAAGAAGAAATCTTAAGCATAGCTCCAAGTCATTCAAATAATATAATTTTAATTGGCGAAGATGAAAATCTACAAATGGAAAATATATTGAATGTAGATAAGAAAGATGATAATGAAATTAGATTTGAACAAATTATTGGTTTATATAGAAATAACGCTATCGAAGGCAAAAAGATAATTTCTAAGCTATTAAGCAAAGAAAAAGAAAAATTAATTTTTTATCTTCTTAAAGAGTACGTTGATAATAATTAAACCAGTATATATGTTGGAATAATAGATTTGCATTTAAAATGCAAATAAGAAAAGTGCTTAATTAGGACTGGAATATAGAAAGCTGATTGTAATATGCATAGTTACTTTTTAGAATATTTTTAAAACTGTATATAATCATGGAATAAATTAACTTGGATAACTTTTTGATTAATACACAATATATTTATAGAAAATAAATTGATGTTAAAGAGGTGTTTATTATGGAAAGATTTTCTAAGGGAATGATGACTGGATTTTTAATTGGAGTTGCTGTCGAAATGTCTCTAATGCCACGTATGGATAGAAGGAGTCAAAAAACAATGAGAAGAGCAGGCAGAAGAATGAGGAATATGGCTGAATCAGTAGGTCATGAAGTTTATGATTGGATGAGATAGAATTACAAAAAGAAAGTATAATATGTAAAAATTAGGTATAACAAAAATAGAAGGGCATGAATTTCTTTCATGCCTTTTTATTTTTATTTATTGTATTTATACTTTTGTACATAAATATGGATAATAAAATTAAATTATATAAAATTTGGGGCACATTTATATTTTTATGCAGTTTTTTATAAATTTATGTTATAATTAAGGAAATTATATTAAAATAACTAAATAATTTGTTGAATAGAGAAGGATTAAAAAGATGGAAATTCTATCATTGGGAGAAAAGATCAAGAGAAGAAGAAAACAATTGAATATGACGTTGAAGGATTTGGCAAAAGACAGAATAACTCCAGGACAAATAAGTTTGGTAGAATCTGGCCGTTCGAATCCATCAGTAGATTTGCTAGAATATTTAGCTGATGCATTGAACACAAATGTAGAATATTTAATGGAATCAGAAGAAAGCCAAGCTGAAAAGATTAGTTTATATTACGAACAGGTAGGGGAATCATGCATACTCCAGGGAGATTACGAAAAAGGTCAAAGATATATTGATAATGCTCTATACTACTGTGAAAAATATAATCTAGAATATAGAAAAGCAATGATATATTTTATAACAGCAAAATCCTACATGTATAAAAGAGATTTTCCTATGGCTCAGAAGTTTTTTTTATCAGCAAATGTAATTTTTGTAAAAAATAATAATTATGAGCAGATAATAAAAACTTTCCTACATTTAGCTAATATTGCTTTAGAATTAAAGGCATATCATTCTTCTAGTAGTTACTTAAAACAGGCTGAAAAGGTATATATAGACAATAAGGTTGTAGATGAATTTTTAATGGGAGAAATATACTACAATATGGCTAGAACATATTATGATGTAGAAGAATTGGATTTAGCCTTAGAATATTCTTGTCTAGCAAGAAATAGATTTGAACAAGTCTATAATGATGAAGATTATGCGAGAAATCTATTCTCTTTAGCAGAAGAATTTAATAAAAAAGGTGACTTGCCGAATGCAATAAAGTATTCAAAGAAAACATTAGAAGTATATAAAAAGATACAGTATAACAAGAGCATAGTTAATATAGAACATAATTTAGGAAAGTTATTTTATGAACTAGGAAATTTAGATGAATCTCTTAAGCATTATGATATATCAAAAAGTATTAGTACACAAAATCGTGTAGGATGTATAAATGATATACTAATAGATATTTGTAAAAGTTATCTGAAGTTAAAGAATACTGAACAATGTAGCAAAATACTAAAAGATATAGAAAATAGAATTGAAGAGCATGATATAGATAGAAAAATCGAATGTAAACTAATAAAATATACTATGTTCAATATTGACGATAAACCAGAACAAGCAGAAAGTGTATTGATTGATACATATGTGCTAGCAAAAAATAGCGGAAAATTGTCGAAGGCTGCTGAATTAGCTATGAGAGTCGGAAAATATTTCATAGATAAAAAAGAAGAGGAAGAGGCTTCATATTACTTAAATCAAGGAATAAAGTTATTTGATGAAGCAGAAAAGTTAGAAAATTACAAATTATAAGTAAGTGGGTGAGATATTTGGAAATACTATCTACTGGCGAAAAGATAAAAAGAGCTAGAGTATTTAAAGGTATAACATTGAAAGAATTATGCGGAAATAAGATTTCAATTGCCAAGATGAGCTGTATAGAAAATGGAAAGATTAAGGCAGATACCGAATTACTGAATTATATAGCTGAGAAGATAGAAATAGATGTAGATTATTTAATAGAAGACGTATATGAACAAATTTCAAATAATCTAAATATAATAAAGAGGAATGTATCTTCCGATACTGATTCTGAAAGTAAGTTGAAAGATAACCTAAGCTATGCACTAAAATATAAATATTATGATTTAGCTTTTGAATTAATACACATATTATTCTCGTATTATGTAGAAGAAAATAAGGTTGAAAATATTCAGCTTATAGTTTCTCAATATTATGATTTATATCAAAGAAATAATACGGAAGAAAATACAGCTATCTACTTTAAAGATATGGCACGTTATTTATCTCAAAATGGTGAATATATTGAGGCTATTTCTTACTACAGCAAGCTTAGAGAAATGTTTAGATTGAAAGAAGATGGATTTGATAGTTCAGAGTACTGTTTAATAGGCTACAATGAGGCTCTGTGTTATCAGAATTTAAGAAAATCTGAAGAAGCATATAGCATTTTATCAGAAATCATAGGATATGTTGATGACCTTAAAACAGATGAAAGCAAGGGGAAAATATATCATATATATGCTACAGTATGCATTAAGCTTAAAAAAGATTATGTTGATGAATATAAAATGAAAGCATTTCAATATCAAAAATATAATCCTATTTCTCTGGCAGCATCTCATGGAAATTATGGAAAGTATTATTTTGAAGTAGAAGAAAAGGAAAAAGCAATCTCTGAAATAGAAGATGGAATAAAGATATTTCCACAAGATAATGTAGAAAAATATGTGGAGTTTTTGAATTATTGTACAAGAATATTAATTGATAATTCAGAGTATGAGATAGCTTATAGGATTACAGAAGAATCATTAAATTTAGCTATTATGACTGATAATATAAAGTTAATTGAGAAGTCATATTATTTTAAGGGTATAATTCTTCAGAAAATGGACAAACATTTGGAAGCCGAAAAATATATGAATCTATCATTAGATTCGTTGTTTAAATTTGGTACCAGAGAAGAAAGAAGAGATAGATATGTAGATATGGGTAAGCTTTATTATAAGCTTGGACTTACAGCGGATTCGCTAAAATACTTTAATCTTGCATTAGCTGTTGATAAAAAAATCTAATTTCTCGTAAATATATATAGAAGGGCGATATTTTGTTAATTCGATTATAATGGATTAACAAAATATCGCCACTTCTATTTTTTTATATTCACAATTAAGCCTTTAAGATCAGTAATGATATATTTAAGCTATTAAATTCATATAGATATTATTGTTACTAATTTTTTGAACAAGAGTCAATGAAGTAATCTAATAAATCATCTATATTAATAACTCCTACAATTTTTTCGTCTTCAATAACAGGCATTGTTATAATATCATTTTCTCTTAGACGCTTAGCTACAGTGAGTAGATCTTCGTCAGATTGCGCAGAGATAACTGATTTTGACATAACCCACTCAACTGGACAGCTAACATAATGTCCTGGATGTATCATGAATCTATATATATCAGCTTTTACTATCATTCCTACTACAATTTCTTTATCATCTACTACTGGCATTCCATTAATATTAAGTTTGTCCATAAAATCTAAAGCTTTATCTATAGTATCGTTTACATTAATTGTATGGAAATTTGGTTTAATGATAGAACTTATTTTCATAACATCACCTCTTTTAAAAAAGTTTAATATCGTTAAGCTGTAAAATAACAGGCTAATAATATTTATATTACTATTTTACTATAAAACAACAAAATTTAAAATAAATCTTTAGATGATAAAAAAATTAAAAAAAGACTAAATAAACTTTGACTTTCTTTGACCTATGTATTATTATATAGATAAAGAGGAATTATTTAGGTATAGTGATAAACTAGTTTTAATAATAATTTCGAAATTTAACATAGAGATTTAGGAGGAATAAGTATGAATATTGATAAAATGACGTTGAGAGTTCAACAAGCATTGAATGATGCCAATGTTACAGCTGTTAAATTTAATCATCAGCAAATAGATTTAATTCATCTTTTTTCAGCTCTTGTAGAGCAGGAGGACGGGTTAGTTCCTAATATTCTTACTAAAATGGGTATATCAGTAAAGAATTTAAAAGCGTCAGTAAATAAGGAATTAGATGCAATGCCAAAGGTTTTAGGAGAAGGAGTTGGCAATGTATATATAACTAGAAAAGTAGAGGAAGTGTTAATTAAAGCTGAAGAATTTTCGAAACAGTTTGAAGATTCATATGTTAGTGTTGAACATTTAATGCTTGCTATTATAGAAATAGATAACAATCAAGTTTCTAAAATATTAAAGCAATATAATATAACCAAGGATAATTTCTTAAAAGTTCTTTCTGAAGTTAGAGGAAGCCAAAGAGTTGAAACGCAAGATCCAGAAGGGACATATGACGCATTAGCAAAGTATGGAACTAATTTAGTTGACCTTGCTAAAAAGCATAAGTTAGATCCTGTTATAGGAAGAGATGAAGAAATAAGAAGGACAATAAGGATTTTATCAAGGAGAACCAAGAATAATCCAGTATTAATAGGTGAACCTGGTGTTGGTAAAACAGCAATTATTGAAGGATTAGCTGAAAGAATAGTTAGAGGAGATGTTCCGGAAGGCCTTAAGGATAAAATTATATTTGCTTTGGATATGGGATCTTTGATTGCCGGAGCTAAGTATAGAGGTGAATTTGAAGAAAGATTAAAAGCAGTATTAAAAGAAGTTCAAAGCAGTGAGGGTAGAATATTATTATTCATAGATGAAATTCATACAATAGTTGGAGCTGGTAAGACTGATGGAGCAATGGATGCTGGTAATTTAATTAAACCATTATTAGCAAGAGGAGAGTTACATTGTATAGGTGCTACAACTTTTGATGAATATAGAAAATATATTGAGAAAGATAAAGCCTTAGAAAGAAGATTCCAACCAGTAATTATAGATGAACCTACAGTAGAGGATACAATTGCAATACTAAGAGGATTAAAAGAAAGGTTTGAAATCCATCACGGGATTAGAATTCATGATTCAGCAATAGTAGCTGCTGCAAAGCTTTCTGACAGATATATTCAAGATAGATATATGCCTGATAAGGCAATTGATTTAATTGATGAAGCTGGAGCTATGATAAGATCTGAAATAGATTCCCTCCCAACAGAACTTGATGTTATAAGAAGAAAAATATTTAAGTTAGAAATAGAAAAAGAAGCCTTATCAAAAGAGAAAGATGAGGGTTCAAAAAATAGGTTAGATGACTTAGAGAAAGAGCTTGCAGGATTAAAAGAAAAGAATGATGAGATGACTGCAAAATATACCAAAGAAAAAGAGCAAATCACAGCTATTAAAACCTTAAAAAGTGAGCTAGATGATGCTAGAGGAGAAATAGAAGTAGCGCAAAGAAACTTTGATTATAATAAAGTTGCTGAGATTCAATATAGTAGGATTCCTGCTATAGAAGAAAAAATTAAGCAAAAAGAAATTGAACTAAGAGAAAATTATGAGGGAGCTCTATTAAAAGAGGAAGTAACTGAGCAGGAAGTATCCGCTGTACTTTCTAAATGGACTGGAATTCCTGTAACTAACTTACTTGAAGGAGAAAGGGAAAAACTTTTAAGACTAGAAGATGATATGAGTAATAGAGTTATAGGCCAGGGTGAGGCAATAGAAGCTGTAACTAATGCAATACTCAGGGCAAGAGCTGGGCTTAAAGATATCAATAGACCAATAGGATCATTTATATTCTTAGGGCCAACAGGAGTTGGTAAAACGGAGCTTGCAAAAACACTAGCTAGAAATTTATTTGATTCAGAAGAAAATATTATTAGAATTGATATGTCGGAATATATGGAGAAGCATTCAGTGTCTAGATTAGTTGGAGCGCCTCCAGGATATGTAGGTTATGATGAAGGTGGTCAGCTAACAGAAGCTGTAAGAAGAAAACCATATAGCGTAATTTTATTTGATGAAATTGAAAAAGCGCATGAAGATGTGTTTAATATATTCCTTCAAATATTAGATGATGGTAGATTAACTGATAATAAGGGTAAAACTGTAGATTTTAAAAATACTATAATAATTATGACTTCAAATATCGGAAGTGAATATTTATTAGAAAATACTAATGAAGATCACGTTGATGAAGAAATAAAATCAAAAGTAATGAGTGTTTTAAAATCAAGATTTAAACCAGAATTTTTAAATAGAGTAGATGATACTATAATGTTTAAACCTTTGACAGAGTCTGGCATTAAGAAAATTATAGATATATTCTTAAGAGAAGTAAGTTTAAGGCTAAAAGATAAAAATATCGAAATAGAAGTTACAGATAAAGCAAAAACAATAATGGCAAGAGAAGGTTATGATGTGGTTTATGGAGCAAGGCCGTTAAAAAGATATATACAGAACACTTTAGAGAATAGACTCGCTAGGATGATAATTAAGGGTGAACTAGGCTATGGATCTAAGGTTGTGATTGATAATAAAGATGAAGAAATAATAATAAAACCACTTTAGTAAAAAATAAGTTTTGTAAAATTCCTGTAGATAAATGTGATCTATAGGAATTTTTATTCTCTAGAAAATTATAATCAAAAAAATGTGAGTAACTTTTTAAGTAGTAAATAGGAATCGGTATATTTGTATTATATACCATATTTTAATTCTTCATAATAGTTTTATATGTAACCAATAATTAAAACAAGAAAAGAGGCAGCTTTTAGCAAGTGCCTCTTTATAATTTATATTCTTTAAAAAATATTTTATTTTACTTGTTTAGAGTTTAGTTAAATTTTTTTCTTAATTCTAAATATAGCTACAATTACAGGGACTGATATTACAGCACTCACTATAGCTTCAGGAACTCCATTTGTTAAACCAATGGTTGCAATTGCAATTCCAGCAGTTTGTGGATTTATCTTTAAAATAGCAGAGTATCTTTCTAAGTAAAATACGTAAGTTAAACCCAAAACACCTATAGTGTTAATTAATGTAGCACAGATTGATGCTATTGCAATACTAATGCTTTGATTTTTAAATCTCTTTCTAAGAAGTATATACACATAGTATGCTACAATTCCAATTAGGACTCTAGGAACTAATGCAATTATAGGATTCCAAAATATAAATGATGTTGGACCAGGAGCGGTAAAATTTTGATACATTGAGAATAAACCAAAAACTAATCCAACTAGGGATCCAACTATAGGTCCTTCAACTATCGCACCTATAATAACTGGGATATGCATTATAGTAGCTTTTACAGGTGGAATTGGTATGAACCCAAGCCCGGTTAATCCTAAGAAAATTGAAATTGCAGAAAGCATTCCGATCATTGCAATCTGTCTAACTGAAAATTTAGATTTAGTATAGTCTCTTTCCATAAGGTACCTCCGTTCTTATTCCTTGATATATGGATATAATTCGGAAAAATATATAATATATACGAATTTCCGTTCAGCTTCTAATTGAATACCGACACATATTATTTTACCACGTTAGAAAAAATGTTCAATTATATTTTAAAAATATAAACTTAAATATAGTAATAATAATTACTGATTCTATATTTAATTCTACGAACTTAGAAAAAAGTTGATTTCCATACAAAATATGAATAAATTTACAAATCTAATTTATGGATTTAATCCATAAAAATTTGAATTATAAGAAATAAAATGATAATATATAACCATAACAGAAATTGAATAGTATAAAAGGCTAGGGGTGCCAATTTAATTGGCTGAGAGAAGCTTATTTGCTTTAACTCTTTTGACCTGATGTGGCTAATACCACCGTAGGGAAGCAATAAATATTTTAGAAGATTTATAAGACTTACCTTAGGGTAAGTCTTTTTATTCTTTAGGAATTCATATTTTGGTAAAATTTGTGGATAACTTAAAAAAGGTTGATTTAATAGTTTTGCTATTTTAAAAAGAATAAAAAGAAATCTTATTCGCCTGCCAAATTTTTCTCACATGCGTTCGAAAAGGCAGATGCGTGAAAAAAATCTCCGGCTCCACAGTCGCCTGCGATTTTTTATTATCTAGTAATTTATTGATGGAAGGCGAATAAGTAGAGGTTCTGCCCATTGGTCGTACAAATTATGAAAAAAGACTGCTAAGAAAATAATGAGTAAATAATGAACAGATATATTAAGTTTTAAAATTTATTTAGATTGGGGATATTAGTTTGAAAGTTTTAGTAAATGAAAGAGAAATATATATTGAGGGAGAAATTACTGCATTTGAAGTTAGAAGCAGGATAAAAAGTGATGCGGATATAGTTATTTTAAATGGTTTTCCAATTAAACAAGATTATTCTCTAAATGAAGGCGATAAAGTTACTTTAATTAAGAGAGGCGAGGTGCCTAAAAAAGAAGAGTTAGAGGCACTAATGGTAAGTAGACATACTCCAAAGGTTCATGAGAAAGTTAAGAAGGCGAAGATAGCTATTGCTGGACTTGGTGGACTTGGTTCAACAGTAGCATTAGCGTTGGGAAGAGTTGGGGTTGGACATATAAAAATAATAGATTTTGATGTGGTTGAACCTAGTAATTTAAACAGACAACAATACTTTATAAGACATATTGGAATGAAAAAATGCCATGCATTAAAAGAAATATTGTTAGAAATCAATCCGTTCATAAATATCGAAGTTGTTGATACGTATGTAGATAAGGATAACATTAAAGATTTATTTGAGGATATGGATATTGTAATTGAAGCATTTGATGGGGCGGAAAATAAAGCGATGATAGTTAGAGAAGTTTTACTTCAGACAGAAAAACCAAAGGTTATTTCAGCCTCAGGTATGGCAGGATATTATTCTAACAATCTAATAATCAGCAAAAAAATAAATACAAAGCTATATATGTGTGGAGACTTTAAAAATGAGGCAAAAGTAAATGAGGGGCTAATGGCACCTAGAGTTGGTATCGCAGCGTGTCATGAAGCAAATATGGCTCTTAGATTAATATTAGGAGAAGAGGTATAAACTAAAGATGTCTGTAATTGGAATAACAAATAGAAAACTTTGTAGGGACTTTTTTGATCAAATAAAAAAAATATCAGAATCTAATCTAGATTTCTTAATTATACGAGAAAAAGATTTAAGCAGTGAAGAGCTAATGATATTAGTTTTGAAAGTAAAAGAGGAACTGAAAAATACAAATATCAGAATAATACTAAATTCCAATATAGATATTGCTAAAAAGTCCAATGTTGATGGAATTCAGTTATCATTTAATGATTTTATAAATATTAGTAACAGGTTATGCACAGGAAGAGCAATAAATTCTAAAGAAATGGTGGATAATTTTCACTTTAGTGGGGATAAATATAAAATATATAAGATGATCGGCGTTTCAATACATAGTTGCGAAGAAGGTATACAAGCGGCTAAATTAGGAGCAGACTATGTTATTTATGGCCATGTGTTTGAAACTGATTGTAAAAAAGGTCTTCCGCCTAGAGGAATTAAGGAAATAGAGGCTCTTTCCAAGAAGATTAACATTCCAATTATCGGAATAGGCGGAATAAATCAAGATAATTATAAGAAAGTATTGGATGCTGGAGCAAGTGGAATTGCTATAATGTCTAGTTTGATGAAAGACAAAAACCCTGAAGAACTAGTGAAATCTCTTTCTAAATAAATATTACTTTGATATATGAAAATCAAAGTACGAATACGAATAATTAAAATCAGCTAATATTAAAACCTAAAAACACTTGTAAATCTTAAGTGTTCATTATAAACTCTTTAAAGAAAGATATATTCAAGAACAATTAGTATCTATGATCTGGATACTATTAAGATAATAAGGAGAAATGAAATAATGAGTACAATTGCAGGAAAAGGCTGTCCAAGAATTATACCAGATGGAGAAAAAAAGCCACTAGAAGAGATTGAAAAAGCTATAATTAAAAGCTATAGAAAGCATATTTGGTCAAAATTTGTTAAGGCAATTAAAGAATATAATTTAATTCAAGAAGGAGATAAAATTGCTGTTGGAATTTCTGGAGGAAAAGATAGTATACTTATGGCAAAATTATTTCAGGAGTTGCAAAGACATGGTCAAGTTAAATTTGAATTAGTATTTTTAGCTATGGATCCAGGGTATCATCCAGATATAAAAAATTTACTAATAGAAAATTGTGAGCATCTAAATATTCCGATTCACATGTATGAATCAGGCATTTTTGATGTTGTTGATAAAATGGCTAAGGATTACCCATGTTATTTGTGCGCAAGAATGAGAAGAGGCTCTCTTTATGCAAAAGCAAAAGAATTTGGATGTAACAAACTTGCATTAGGGCATCATTATAATGATGTAATTGAAACAACTATGCTAAACATTTTATATGGTGGTAATTTTAAGACAATGTTGCCTAAACTAAAGGCCAAAAATTTTGAAGGTTTAGAATTAATTAGGCCTATGTATTTTATAGAGGAAGAGTATATAAAAAGATTCATAAATTATAGTGGTATATGGCCATTGAATTGCGCTTGTATGGTTGCAGCTGAAAGAATAGGTAATAAGAGATATGAAATAAAAGATCTTATTAAAGAATTAAAGAAGAATTTTAGCGGAGTTGAAAAGTCTATCTTTAAAGCAGCTGAAAATGTTAGTATGGATTCAATATTAGGTTGGCAAAAGGGCGAAGAAAAGCATTCTTTTCTAGATTATTACGATGAAGAGTAGACTTAAGTAACTAAAAGTATTTATTAATTTGGAAATGTATGTTATGCTATAATTAACCATATACCAATAGATGAAAAGGAAGAGTAGAGATGGAAAATAATCCTATGGGGATCAGTGATCCAAACATATTGTTAAGTGTAATAAACATGAAATTAAGAGATCAATATGGTTCATTAGATATTCTTTGTGATGATTTAGAATTATCTAAAGACGATATTATAAATATATTAATAAGTATCGGATATAAATACGAGGAAGAAGAAAATCAATTTAAGAATTAGAGTCTTAATAAATAATTATTCATAAAGTTAGGAAGGTGATGTTATATGAATTTAAAAAAGACAGGCAAATTAATTACTGTTATAGCAGCAACAGCAGCTTTAATAGCATCATTAGCAAATGATAAGAAATCTAAAGATTCTAACAAACAGGAATAGTACAAATTATAGAATTATGTGAAGGATTGTATATATATGATTAGGGAGGAACTTCAATTAAATCATGAGGAAATATTTGATTCTATACCAATTTTGGGCGTTAATATAATTTGGAATCAATCAGAGCTTAAATTAATAATTGATGATACAATGAAAAGTTTTTTTGAAGAGTATGATACTAAGAATGAAACTTTAGATCAATTTATAAATTTTGTTGGTGAAGAAGATAAACAAAATGTTTTAAGCTTTTTCTCTCAAGATTTAAAGAGACACTATATAAATAGAGAACAAATGCAGCTACAATACAAGATGGAAAGTCCTAGGGGTAACATTGTTGAGTTTATTCTTGTGGGGAAGTCAATTAAAAGTAATGAACAGTATTACTTTACTGGAACTAGTTATTGCTTTAAGGACTTAGAGAATGAATATGGTGATATAGATTCTTTGACGAAAAATTGGAAAGAATCTATGGTCAATAAAACAATAGATTCAATAATTCATAGTGATAGAATTACAGGGCTACCTAATAAATATTTTTTCAAGAACACGGTAGCCAAAATGTTACAAAATGTTGTTAATAGTAATACTAGAGCCGCGATGCTGATAATAGATTTAGATAATTTTAAATATGTAAACGACTCCTACGGGCATGATTTTGGAGACTTAGTGTTAAAAGAAGTGGGCTATAATATAGTCGAATCTGTTACAGAAGATATATTAGTATCAAGATATAGCGGCAATACTTTTCTGCTATTTAAGCCAAATATAATTGATATACAAGAAATTATAACTTTGGGTAATGCTATAGCAAAGTCTTTTGAAAAACCTAATATAGTGAATGGAAGAAAAATATACTTAACAGCAAGTATTGGTGTTTCTCTATCTCCAGATCACGGAATAGATTATAATACATTACTCAAAAATGCAGATGCAGCAATGTATGAAGCAAAGAAAAATGGTAAAAATGAGTGTGATTTTTTTGATGATAGCCTTTCTGATGAGCTAAACAGAGTTTATAGCTTGCAGAAAGGGTTGAGAACTGCACTGAATAATAATGAATTATATGTTATGTTTCAACCTAAAGTATCACTCGATGATTCTTTGGTAAACGGATTTGAAGCTTTAGCAAGATGGGAAAGTCGTGAATTTGGAATGGTAAGCCCGGCGGAGTTTATTCCGATCGCAGAAAGTTCAAAAATGATAATTCCAATTGGAAGTTTTGTTTTGGAAGAAGTATTCAAAAAGACGAAATGTCTTTTAAACGAGGGAAATGATAATTTTAAGATAGCAGTTAATTTGTCTGAAATGCAGCTCAGAGAGGATGTTGTTTTATCAGATTTTAAAAAACTAATAAAGAAATATAAAATTCATCCAAAGTATATAGAAGTAGAAATAACAGAAAGTATGCTAATGAAATCATTTGATAGAAACGTTAAGATCCTTCAGGAGATAAAAAAATTAGGAGTAAGCATTGCTTTAGATGACTTTGGGACGGGATACTCTTCACTTAACTATTTGACAAAATTACCTATAGATGTGCTAAAGATAGATAGGAGTTTTGTAATTGATTTGATGAACAATCCTAAGAGTAAATGTATTGTAGAGAATATAATAAACTTATCACATCAATTGGGGATAGAAGTAGTGGCAGAAGGTGTTGAAGAAAAATCGCAAGTTGAATATTTAAGAACAATATTATGTGATGTTGTTCAAGGATACTATTTCAGTAAACCAAGAATGTTTGACGCAATTAAGAATATAATCGGTAAGGAAATTTTATAAAAGTGTTGACAAACACTATTTGAGGATATAATATAAGATTATAAAATAAATCCTACGAAGAGGGATAGTAATCATATAACAATGTTAAAGAGAGCTGAAGGTGGTGAGATTTCAGTACGGTAGTTAATGATGAATGGGCCTTTGAGGAGCGAGATGAAATCTTTTGAGAGTAGTTTAGCCGTAAGTCGCACGTTATAGCGAATAAGATATGTTTGTATCTGAAATGAGAGGCATTTTATGCAATCTAGGTGGCAACGCGGATAATATCCGTCCTATTAATTATAGGACGGTTTTTTTTTATTCTTTTTTAGTAGTTGTTAACCAAAAGACTCTATATTTGGAAGCATAACAAAGAAATATATTTAAATATTGGGGCGTGATAAGTATGTTGTGAAAGAAAGTGGTTTCGACTTAAAAATAAAATAAGCAAAGATTAACAAGGGGGATTTTTATTATGAATACAAAGAAAATGGCAACAAATGCAATTTTAATAGCAATAGGAGCAATATTACACCAGGTTACACCACCATTCGGTATGCAGGCAGATTTCTCATTGGCAATGTTATTTATAATAATAGTGTTTAATAAAGATTATAAAACAACATTACTATGTGGGATTATTATGGGAGTGTTTGCAGCACTAACAACTAAAACACCAGGAGGACAATTACCAAATATTATAGATAAATTTATAACTTGTAATGTTATGTATTTGATATTAATGCCTTTAAGAAATAAAGTTAATAAGTTAGTGCAAGTATCAATATTATTACCTTTAGGAACTTTAGTGAGCGGAACAGTATTTTTAACTTTACTAGCGAATATAGTAGGATTACCTGGAGGATTATCGTTTAATGTACTTTTCATATCAGTAGTTGTGCCAACAATAATAGTGAATACAATATCAGGAATTATAATGTTTAAAATTGTTGAAAAGATTACATCGGTAAATGGAAGCTATGCGGTAGAATAGATATTTTGTATAATTTAAAGAGGCTATTTCAAAAGGATTAATTTTGAGATAGCTTCTTTATTTTATCCATTATTATTTTTTCATGAAATGATATTCTTCATCAGTATTTTCATCGATTGCTTTAAATTCATAGCCATTATCTTTATAATATTTAATTACACTAGGTAAAGCCGTTACTGAATTTTTACTCATATATGCACAATGCATTAATAGTACTACACGCTCTTTGTCACTTTTGGAATTTTTAATAAATGTACTTGGACTAGCATTAGGGTGAGCACCATCACCACTATCTGTATTCCAATCGTAAATTTTTAGGTTATTTTGATGAAGTAAATCCACCATAGACTGCGAAATTTTATAACAGTTATTATTACAACCAAAAGGGAATCTTAGTATAGTTGGCTTAATACCAACTATGGAATTAATTATTTGCTGGGTATCCAACATCTCTTTTAGAAATTCTTCATTAGAGTGATAAAGGATATTTCGATTATGACTCATACTATGAAGACCAAGGGCATGCCCTTCATTATACATTCTTTTAACTAAATCTTCTTGTCCTTTGATTTGACTTCCTATTAAGAAAAAGGTTGCAGGAACAGATTCTTGTTTTAATATGTCCAAAACATTAGTGGTCACCTTTCCAGCTGGGCCATCATCGAAAGTTAGATATATTATTTTTTTTTCATCAGCAAGAACCGTATGCATAAGAAGATTTTGATAATTAATTATAGTTATTATAATCAAAACAAAAGGAATGTATTTCTTTAGCGATTTTAGATTCATATTATCACCTTCCTAAATGTTTTTACAAAAAGTATTATGTCCTAAAATTAAATTTATATTATAAGCCTTTATATACTTTTGGTTCCAATGATAATTAAGAAGATATAATTATAAAAATATGAATTTATGTAAAAAGTAGATAATTAATTGAATTAGATATAATAGTGTTCAGGATTATGCTAAAATATGGTATAATTTTAGATAGATTGGTAAACTTCAAGTTAGTGAAGAAAAGGGATGAATTAGAATTGAGAAATGTAAATAATAAATATCTAATAGAGCATGAGATAGTTATTGAAGAGAATTTTTCAAATTATATTGTTACAGACACAGAGAGAGACGCAAGATATGTTCTATGTATTTTGAAAAATGGTTTTACATATGAGAAAACAAGAGAATATTTATTGAGTAAATTTAAGACTATTAAAAATCTTAATTTTGAGAACGTTACTAACATTATAAATATTGAAATAATTTATAGTATTAATGGGATAAAACTTGATACTCCTCAATATGGGTATTTAATGGAGTATGTAGAGGCTAAACTGGATACACAAGATTATTTTAATAAATGTGACTTTCATAAGAAATTAGATACATTTATGGAGATTTGTGCTGCCATCAATACGCTAAACATGCAGGGATATATATTTGATGATATTAGTATGAAGGATGTAATATTAATTCCCGACTCTAACAATAATGTGAAAGTCAAAATGAAAGATTTGTTAGCAAATGAATTAAGAAAGTTTAATTTAATAAATTCATTACCTTACCAATATAACATCGAAACAAGAGAAGATATAAATTCAAATAAAGATAATATTGTACAAGTTGCAGAACTGTGCAGACAAATATTCACAGAATCAGAACTTGAAACAGGATTTAAAGGATTAGAAGATATAAAAAATATATATAATCGAGTGAATACTATAAATAAATCGTTTAAACTTAAATATTTTATACAAAATATAAACAAAAAAATGAAGAAGAACTATAGAGTGTTTATTAGTGAGGCTTTAAATAAGATTAAAACGGATTTAGATATAATAGGAATGACAGAAGAAATAAAAATAGTGGAAAAAAATTTTCAGAGGATATTGGAAAACAAGCAGAGAAATAAGTTTATAAATTTCAATGGTGAAGATGGAAGTGGAAAAACCAGACTTTTAGAAGAAATTAAATATAGATTTGAAAATAAATACTTCAAAGACATTATATATATTGATGATTTTAATAATAAAAATGCAAGCAACGAAGAGCAATATAATACAATACTAAATTACATTTTAAATAAAGTAGATAAGAATCTGAGAGATAAGTATGAAATTTATATAAAAAAATTTATTTCTATATTATTTGAAAAAAATTCTACAAATAGTGAAAATAATAAACAAAAGCTTCAATTGATTAATAGAATGGGGAAGTTCATAAGTGAGTATACAATGACTAAGCCATTTATAATGATAATAGATGATTTAGATAAAAAAAATGAAGTTTTCAAACTGTTTATTAAATATATAATCTTTTTAAGAAATAACTTAGAAAATGTTATGATAATATTTTCTATGAATGAAAGCAGTGTTGATGAAAATTTCATAAAGTTCATAAATGAACTAAAACAAGTGGAGAAGTACGAAGAATATAAAATAAATTATTTTAATCAATATAATACTACTAAGATGATTAGAAGTATGCTTAATACAGGTACTGATGTTAATAAGTTAGCGGTAAAGATATATTCAGAAACGCTAGGGAATCCACAGTATATAAGTGGAGTTATAAATGAATTATACGGTAATGGAACCTTATATTTTGATAGCAATAATGGAGAATGGAAGACTAATATTAAGGTTCAAGATATACTTATACCCAAATCTCTAGAAAGAAGATTAGAGGCAAGTATTTTTTCATTAAATGAAGAAGAAATTAATATTTTAAAGGAGTTAGCTATATTTAAAACTCCTTTATCAGAAAAAATAATTTTAGAATATGTAATAATGGATTCTGATAATATAGAAATTTATGATAATTTAAAATCAAAAGGCATTTTGACTGATAAAATAAGTGATCAAGGTATACTTATAGGTTTTAGAAATAATTTATTAAGAAATATATTGTATTTAAAGCTAAGTGAAGAAGAAAGAATTAAATTACACTCTAAGGCATCTATTTTTATGGAAAAAATTTTACTTGATACAGATTATTATATAGAAGAATTATTATTGCATTTAGAAAAAAGTAATAGTTACGAAAAAGCATATTTTTATACATTAAAATACGCAGAAGCTCAGGATCTGTTAGGTGATATATCGAAGGCAATATCATATTATAAGAAGGTATTAACATATCCTAGTGATTCAAGTGGAAGTGAAGTGGCAATTAAGATTGCAAAGCTTTATGAAAAAAAATCTAACCATGAAAAAAGTTTTGAACATTTTGAAAAGGCAAATCAAATAGCAATACAGAATGACGAAATTGAAATTGAAATATATACGCTGCTTGAAATGATAATAATAAAAATTAATAGTATTACAGATATAGATACAGGGATAGATTATTCTTTAAATTGTGTACGAAGATTGCTAGATAAAGAACACTATCCTAAGGGAGAGGTTTATTATTACTATGCACTTTCATTAAAATATAGATTAGAATATAACAATAAATTAACGATGCTTAATGCACAAAAAGCAATAATTATATGTGAAGAAAATAAGATAAAAGAGGATGTATATGGTTGGGCAGTGAGTATCCTTATTAATATATATATAAAGAAGGGGAATTATAAAGAGGCCAAAAATTTATGTTTATATGCAAACAGTATATTTATTAATAACAATAATATTAATGGTCAATTATATATTAAACTATTAGATGCATCTGTCTGTAAGGAAGAAGGAAGAGATAACAAGGAGATTTTAGAGCAATATTTGGAAATAGCTAGAGAAGGAAATAAACAGAAAGTATACAAGAGGGAAATATTGAGTCTAATTTGCATAGCAGATATTTATAGTCAGGAAAAAAGATATTTAGAAGCAGAGAAATATCTATTAAGAGCACTAGAAAGAGAAAGAGAAGAGGGGATAGACTCTTATTCATTTAATATTTGCAATGAACTTTGTTTGTTATATATAAAATCAGGAAGGATAAGTCTGGTAGTAAAGTATCATAATTTAATAATGCAAATGCAAAAAGGATTAAAGCTATTGGAAGATAGAATTATAAATACAAACTATACATATGCTTTATATAATTTGATGATTTGTAATTATGATTTGGCATATGACCACTTGAAAAAAATATATGCTCTAATATTTAATAGCAATAGTTCTAAGTATAAAATAGTTGTTTGCAATTACTTTGAGCTTATTTTATATAAATGTAAAAATGAGAGTGATATAAGAAATGTATACAATAAGTTAGAGAAAAAAATTAAGCTATTACAGGATGTAGATACATGTCTTGAAATAAGGATAAGTGCTATTAGAAGAATTTTAGCACTTGGATATAAGGGATTGGCTAAAGAATTATTCTTTGATCTCAATGGATATCCTAAAAATTATAATGTTGAAGGAATTTATGTATATCTAGAACTCAATTTTAGAAATAGAAATCAATATAATTTTCTGATAAATAAGGCACTAAGAGTATGCTCTTTTGTGGATAATCAGGAAATTAAAGCTGATATATATTCTGCGATTGGTGAGAAGTATAATGAACTTGAATGTAATGTATTGGCATTGAATTATTATTATGAATCTATAGCTTTATATATAGATACAATAAATTTATTACCACAAAATGATAAGTTATCATATGCAAATAATAGTAGGTTTTTGGAAACACGTAAGTTATTTGTAAAATGCTTAAATGAAGATTTGGGTATAAATATGAGTTTTAAATCAACACAATTTATAAAAACAATTGAGGATTTAGAGCAAATATTAAAAGAATTAGATTTAATGAATATACTAGATAATGAAGATACATTTAAATTGGTTCAATATTTATATGAAAAATGCTATTACAATGATTTTAGAGATATATTTAAAGTCTTTGAGAAGTTTTCTAATAATACTATTGATGATATAAAAAATGTGATGAAGTATATGGCTAGATTAATTTTAGCAGATAAGGCTATGATTGTTACAGAGAACGAGCAGGGAGAAAATGATGTTATATGCACATATAGAATTAGCGACAAAAATGAAATAAATAGATACCTCTCACTAAAAGTTGATTCAGATGAAGATACATTCGCAATTTGCAGTAATGACCCTAGATTCTATCAGTTAGATGATAAGGTACTGAAAGATGGAATAAGATCTTGTATGTATATGAAAATAATAAATAGAGAAAAACACATAAATAGTAGTGCAGGAATTAATGCAAGATTAATATTTATTACTAACAACGCATTAAATTATATAAATAATGAATCAAAGAAAACAATAGAGAAATTTAAACCTTTCTTAACCTTTTTATTAGAAAAGTATAATCTTACAATAAGCTCTACACTAGACAAGCTGACAGGTGTTTATAATAGAAAATATTTTGAAGAAGCGTTACTTTTTTTATTAGATTCTGCGAAGGCAAGAGAAAGTGAATTTGCTGTAATGATGTTTGATATCGACGATTTTAAAGGCGTAAATGACAAGTATGGACATCAAACTGGAGATGAAGTCTTAGTTAAGGTTGCAGATGAAGTTAAAAAGTGTATGAGCAAAGGTGATATTATTGGAAGATATGGAGGAGAGGAATTTATAATTCTCTTGCCTAATGTTAATTGTGAAGCAGCTATAAATTTAGGGGAGAGAATAAGAAAAAATATAGAGGAAGCAAGGATTCTAGGAGATAAAAGAAAAGTGACTGTAAGTATAGGAATAGCAATGAGTTCTTATGAATCTCTTAACAATGAAGAAATTATAAGGAGAGCTGACCAGGCTCTATATAAGGCTAAACGTGATGGAAAAAATAGATGCATCGTTTGGGAAAATGAGTGCGGAGCAAGTGGAAATACAAATGACGAATTAACTGGAGTATTATCAGGAAATGCGGCTAAAGATTATAATTTTATGTTAATGCTCAAAGAAATAGCTGGTATTGCCAAACGTAGATGTAGTAAGGAAGAAAAGATTTATAATCTTATTTTAAAGATTATGCAGACGATTGAGTGCGATGTAGCTACAATTTTTATTGTAAAAGAGAAGAAAATAGTTAATACGTATAGTAAGAGAAGAAATAAGGATAATTGGAATTTAGATGATAGGTTTAATTTTAAATTAGTAAATCAAGTCATTGAAGAAGAAAAAGGTTTATATTTAGTAGATTGGGAGAGCATGGACAGTCACAATAGTTATGGGCTTCCTGACTGGAAATCAGTCTGTATAGCTCCAATAATTTGTAACGGAGAGCTATTAGCAGTTATATACCTTTCAATTTCAGTAAATGAGAAAGAATTTATTTGTAATGACTATAATGTGCTGAATTTTTTAATAGAAATAGGTAGTTCCATTTTTCTTGGTTAAACTAACAATACATTTTAGAATGTTTTCAATTCATAATCACATAAAAGTTTATTTATCATATTATATAAAGAGAACCAATTTTTAAGAGGAGCTTTTTATGAGTGATACTGTTCCTAGAAATTATGAAAAAGAAAATATTAATGATATAGTATCTGTAGAAAATAATACCAATTATAAATTTGAAATATCCGATGATAATAAGGAGAAAAGAGATAATAAAGAGTTCATATTAAATGAGAAATCTGCAAGTCCCCAAAGAGTAGAAGAAAAAGATTGTAATGGAGGGGAAATTATTGTTACATCAATTTTGGAATGTGAAGAACACGAATATTTAAAAGGTGTAAAAATTAATTTATATAAAATAAATGGATTATCTCCTGTTCTTGTTAAATCGAAAGTTACAGATGAGGAAGGAAAAGTTATTTTTTCTGGAGTTGAGGAAGGCTGTTATAGGATAATTGAGATTATTGATAAAAGATACTTTGAAAAACCTAAGTATATAAATTGGAACGAAATAATAATAGACAATACTAATAAGAAACAAAAAATAGTAGTAGTTAATAAATTTAAAAAATTTATGGCACAAAACAAATATAAGAATTAAATAAAGAATGAAGGTTATATTTAAAAAATAAATTAATTTATTCGTAAATATAACCTTTTGCATATGTTTAATTAAGTAATAAAAATTATAGAATACTTTAATTTAAAGAAAAGAAGTGGATTTTTGTATTGGAAAATTATATAATCATAATATTATATAATCTTTAAGTAGGTGTTAGAATGGATAATTATATTTTAAAAATAAAAAAAATCGATGATAAAGCTGTGATACCTAATTATGCTCATGAAGGTGATGCTGGATTAGACCTATATGCAGTTAAAGAATTAACTTTAAAGCCGGGAGAAAGAGGATTAGTACATACAGGAATACAAATTGAACTCCCTAAAAATACTGAAGCTCAAATAAGACCAAGAAGCGGTCTTGCATTAAAAAATGGTATAACTACGTTAAATTCTCCTGGTACTATAGATGAAGGGTACAGAGGAGAAATAGGAGTTATTCTAATTAATCATGGAAGCGAAGTTTTCAAAGTGGAACCAGGAATGAAAATAGCTCAAATGGTTATAAAACCTGTAGTTAAAGTTGACATAATAGAAATAGAAGAACTATCTGAAAGTGAAAGAAATCAGAATGGATTTGGTTCATCAGGAACAAGGTAAATGGACAGGTATTGAGAGATACCTGTCTTTACTTATTAATTAAACTAATTTTAGAGATACATTGAACCTGCATGGATTATAATATCCATCAGTTATTTTCCAGTCTTTAAAGTCATTTTTATCATAAAGTAAGTGCTCTTTTCTGTGTGAAGTCATAGGTAGGTCTCCAATAAATATAGCCTCCTTAGCAACTCTTTTCAATTCTGAAATTGCTTGTTTAGCATACTCTTGATTAGGAAAATAGTGAAATGCTCCAAAGCAAAATACTTTATCAAAAGTTTTATCTTTAAAGATTAGATTATTTGCTTCTCCGTGAAGAACTGAATTGTTAAGTAATTCTATGTGCCTTTTTACAAGAGAAGAGGAATAATCTACTCCTACGTATTCACCACATTTTATATATTGAGCTAGTCCACCTGCTCCGCAGGCAACTTCTAATATTCTATCTGTTTCCTTAATGTCTAATTCTTTAACAATTTGTTTAGCTATTTCTTTTACATCAGCAGTAGTATCTTCGTATCCGTCTAATTCCTCTAAACATGTAGTATTTCCATTTCCTTTTCTTTCCCAAACTTCTTTCCAATAAGACATATCTTCCATAATTCTCTCCTCCTGAAATTTATTAAATTGAATAAAAATAAGAAATGTTTTATTCATATAAACGAGTTCAATTATTGAACAGTATTATACTAACATTGTTCAATGTTCAGTACAATAAGTTCATGCAGAATTTACCATAGTATTTCAAAATGAGAAGAGGTAATAGAAAAGTATGTAGTAAGAATACAGTGCTGAGACTGAAGTGAAAATATTCCTATGAATAAAAGATATATATACAATTCATTAAATTAAAATAGATATATATATAATTATAAATTAATTTGAATATATATTTAATCATATTTAAATTTTAAATGTAGAAAAATACCGATTTTTGCATTAGTATATAAAATTATACTTAAGACTAAATTAATATTTATAATATATTAAAGAAAAAGCATCCTATTAATAGTTACTTATTAAGGCACTTTTTTTATAATAATCATCTAATTAATGTTGGAAAAATATTTTTACAAATTATGCTTATTAACGACTTGGAGATGAATAAATATATGTTGAAAATTAGCAAATAAGGGACTATAATATATTTAACATATAGAAAAATATATAAAAAGAGAGATAAATATGGTAAAGAGTATTTCAAAAAAAATTATAAATAGTATATCTACAAATGATAACTATAGTAAAGACCAGCTAGAACAAATGGAATATATTCTAGTTAGTATTTTATTTGAGACGATAAAGCTATTTTCTGTTATAGTTATATTTTCATTGTTTGGATATTTCGACAAAATTATTATAATTTTAGCAGTCATGAGTATGACTAAGATTTTTATAGGCGGATACCATGAAGATACTCAGGTTAAGTGTTTTATAGCCACAGTGCTATTAGCAATTGGAATATTGGTGTTAAATTCTCAGTGCACTCTCTCATTTGTAGGTAACTGTATACTAATTATCTTAAGTATATTTTGCCTATGGCATCAGGTTCCAATAATAAATCCTAAAATGCCAATTACGCGCCAAGAATTAATAAATAAAAACAGAATAAGAGGTCTAAGTATTGCAACAATACTTGGTATGACATCTATATGTCTGTACAATTTTAGCAACTATTATTCGCTTATAACATGGACAATCCTATTTAACACCATATTAATGTTTAATAAAAAAGATGCTTAATGTTTTGAAATATTAATGATGAATTTTAAGCAAAATTGAAAGGGGAATGGATTTTATGAAAATTAAAAATTTATTAGGTAAGGTATTAATGATGTTATCACTTTCAATGATTATATTTGCTCCAGCATCAGCAGCTACAGCAGGAATTGAAGAAATGCCTGAATCTATGAAAAAATTGAGATAAGTCACTTTCACGTAAATTTAAGGAGGAATTTTTGGTGCGTTTATTGGCAGATATAATAGTCTCTATGATTCAAGCTATAATTTTCGCGTATTCAACAGAATGCTGCTTGAAGAGTGAAAATAAATTAAACAAACTTAAAGTGGTTTTAATAACCATAGTTACTTTTATTATAAACAGTAGCTTTACAAGTATATTTGGAAACATATCTATCTGTGTGTTTATAATACATATATCATGTTTAGTTGTAATGATTTTCTCATATAAAGATAACAAACTAAAGTCAATGATTCCCTATACATTGACATATTCTTTTATGGGGGTATATGGAATTATATCATATAATTTATTTTTTGGTTTTATAGAAGGTATGATACCAATAGAATATGCAGATATAGCTAATATTTTGATTATATATGTTCCTTATATTTTATTCTTATACTTATGTATAAAATACATGGGCAAGTTTATAGAAATGTACAAGCTAGCAGTTAGTGAAAAGATTAATATGATCGTGATTATAACAATAAGCTTCTGTCTAGATTTCGTTTTGGCCTTTTATTTAATAATCTATAATGATGAATCTAAAATGTTAAAAAATATGATAATCACAATCTTGTGCGTATTTTTAGCGTTTATCATAAAATATTTTGCAAATATAAAGAAGAAATCAGATCAAATATTTAGATTAAATGAAGCTCTAGAAGAAAAAAATAGCGAACTTAGAAAGATTAAGCATGACTACGGAGCACAGATATCGTATTTATATGGACTTTGTCTAATGGAAAGATTCGATGATTTAAAAAAATCTCTAAAAGATATTATAAATAAGAATGACTCTACGCCAACAGCTGTAGAAGTTAGCGAGAATAGAAATTCTATATTATCCCTTGCATTAAAACCGGCTATTGATATGGGAATACATGTAATAATAGAAGAAAATTGTGATTTCTCTGTAGTGAGTATTACTGAAATGGAGTTTTATAGAATAATATCTAATATAGTAAATAATGCAATAAAAGCAATGAACGGCAAAGGTATAATAATTGCAAAGGCTTATGAATATTTAGGAAATGTAATAGTAAGAATAGAGAATAATGGCCCTAGAATTCCAGAACAACATCTGAATGATATATTTAAAGTTGGGTTTACTACAAAGGAAAATAGTGATCAAAGTCATGGATACGGGTTAAGTATTGTAAAGGATTTAGTAGAGAGTCATAATGGTAAGATATATGTGAAAAGTAGCGATGTAGTTACTGAATTTAAAATAGTATTTCCTATAAAGAATTTTGTATAATATTTAGTATACTTAACTAATGGCTATACTTAGTTTAGAATAATCTCACCAATTAAATAATCGAAAGTTAGAGTATGCTATTGTTTATATACAAGACAATAACATACTTTTTTTATTTAATATATGAGCTAATATCATATATTAAATATTAACTAAATTAGGACTATTTTTGGAAAAAATATAAGATGAAGGATTTTTAGTGGTGAAAATATTGAATATTGTAATAAAAAGGATTATTATATAAATATATACTTAAATTGAAAATAATATGAGAGTGATATTAATATGGTAGATAGTATTTCGAAAAAAATTATAAATAGTATATCAACTAATGAGAAATATAACGAAGATAAACTTGAGCAGATGGAATATGTATTAAAAGTTCTTCTAAATGAATTAATAAAAACAATATTAGTGATAACAATTTTTTCAGCATTTGGATATTTTAAAGAAATAATTATTATTGATTTGACTATGTGTGTTATTAAGCCTTTCATTGGAGGGTATCATGAAAATACACAGATTAAATGTTTTGTAGCTACACTCATATTGGAAATTGGGATCTTGATTTTAAGTTTACAATGTAATATTGGTTTTATAAGTAATTGTATCTTAATTTCTTTAAGTATATTCTGCATATGGAATCAAGCTCCAATAATCAATTCTAAAATGCCAATTTCGCGTCCTCAATTACTAATGAACAATAGGATTAGAGGTTTAAGCACTTCAATATTTTTAGGAGCATTGTCTGTGGTTTTGTATAATTACAGTATTTATTATTCTTTAATAACATGGACAATTTTATTTCAAGCTATACTAATGTTTAATAAGAGAGAAAGTTAAAAATTAGGCACTATATTAAAAGTAATAAGCAAAGGGAGATGTTTTTATGATTAAAAAATTAATAGGTTTGTTGTTAGAAAAAGTGTCAAATTCAATGGTTACGTTAGCTCCAGCATCATTTGCCAGATTTGGTGTTGAAGATATGCCTGAATCAATGAAAAAATTGAGATAACTTAATTTTTTAGAAAAAAGAGGATGCGAATAGGAATTGATTTTATGTACATAGCGACTTTTGTATTATAATGATTAGTAGTGGCTTTGAAATATGCATTATAGATTGTCTTATGAAAATAATAATGTTTTGAATTGTTAGTTTTTATGTACCTAATATAAGTTTGATAAAATTATAAAAAGTTATGGTAGAAGATTTTGATCATCAACCATAACTTTTTTATTGATGGAAATTTTTAAAATATATAAAAACTATTTTAAAAATTCAGAATAATGGTGTAAACTATATATTAAGTGATAAAACTTAACATAATTAAAAGGGGTGCGATGGCATGTATAAAATAGTGAACAAAAAGGAGCTAACAAATAATATATTTTCAATGGATATAGAAGCTCCAAGAGTAGCAAAATCTGCAAAGCCTGGACAATTTATTATCATAAAAAATGATGAAAAAGGTGAAAGAATTCCTTTAACTATAGCAGATTATGATCAGGAAAAAGGAACAGTAACTATAGTTTTTCAAACTGTAGGAAAAGGAACAAAACAGTTAGCTGCTTTTAATGAAGGGGATCATGTAGCTGACTTTGTTGGACCATTAGGTGTACCAAGTGAATTTATACATGAGGATATAGAAGAATTAAAGAAAAAGAATTTCATCTTTGTGGCAGGTGGAGTTGGTGCAGCACCAGTTTACCCACAAGTAAAATGGATGCATGAACATGGAATAGCTGTAGATGTTATTTTAGGAAGCAGAAACAAAGATTTATTAATATATGAAGATAAATTAAAGAATGCTGCTGGAAATCTTTATGTAACAACTGATGATGGTTCATATGAATTTAAGGGAACTGGATCAGATATGCTTAAAGAGCTAGTTAATAATCAAGGTAAAAGTTACGATCATGCAATTATTATTGGACCAATGATAATGATGAAATTTACTTCTATGCTAACTAAGGAATTAGGAATACCAACAACAGTAAGCTTAAATCCAATAATGGTTGATGGTACAGGTATGTGTGGTGCTTGTAGAGTTACCGTTGGAGGAGAAGTTAAGTTTGCTTGTGTTGATGGACCAGAATTTGATGGACATTTAGTAAATTACGATGAATCAATGAGAAGACAAGCTATGTATAAAACAGAAGAAGGAAAAGCACAGTTAGAAGTTGAAGAAGGAAATACTCATAGTCACGGTGGCTGTGGTTGCAGAGGTGATAAATAATGGACATGAATGAGAGATTAGTTAGAATACCAGTAAGAGAACAAGATCCAAAGGTTAGGGCAGCAAACTTTGAAGAAGTTTGTATTGGATATAACGAAGAAGAAGCAACTAAAGAAGCTTCTAGATGCTTAAACTGTAAGAATCCTAAGTGCGTAGAAGGATGTCCAGTATCAATCAATATACCTGGATTCATTTCTTATGTTAAAGATGAAAAATTTGAAGAAGCTGCAAAAGAAATTTCAAAATACAGCTCACTTCCAGCAGTTTGTGGAAGAGTATGTCCACAAGAAAGGCAATGTGAAGGAAGATGTGTTTTAGGAATAAAGGGTGACTCAGTATCTATTGGTAAACTTGAAAGATTTACAGCAGACTGGGCAGCATCACATAATGTTGATTTAAGTGCAACAGAACCTAAAAATGGAATTAAAGTTGCAGTTATAGGAAGTGGTCCTGCAGGACTTACTTGTGCTGGAGATTTAGCTAAAAAAGGATATGAAGTAACTATCTTTGAAGCACTTCATAAAGCAGGCGGAGTTTTAGAATATGGAATTCCAGAATTCAGACTTCCAAAAGAAAAAGTAGTTAAAAATGAAGTTGAAAACATTAAGAAACTTGGTGTTAAAATAGAAACTAATGTTATAGTTGGCAGAACTATAACTATAGATCAATTGTTTGAAGATGAAGGATTCAAAGCTGTATTTATAGGTTCAGGTGCAGGACTTCCAAGATTCATGGGAATACCAGGAGAAAATGCAAATGGAGTATGTTCAGCAAATGAATTTTTAACAAGAGTAAACTTAATGAAGGCAGCGGTAGAAGGATATGACACTCCAGTTAGATCTGGTAAAAAAGTTGCAGTAGTAGGTGGAGGAAATGTTGCTATGGACGCAGCAAGAACTGCCTTAAGACTTGGATCTGAAAGCCATATCGTTTATAGAAGAGGCGAATCAGAACTTCCAGCAAGAGTAGAAGAAGTACATCATGCTAAGGAAGAGGGAGTAATCTTTGACGTATTAACTAACCCAACAGAAATCTTAGTAGATGAAAATGGATGGGTTAAAGGAATGAAATGTGTAAGAATGGAACTTGGAGAACCAGATGCATCAGGAAGAAGAAGTCCAGTTGAAGTTCCTGGTTCAGAATTTGTTATGGATGTAGACACTGTAATAATGTCACTTGGAACATCACCAAATCCATTAATTTCATCAACAACTCAAGGATTGGAAATTAATAAGAGAAGATGTATTGTAGCTGAAGAAGAAACAGGTCTTACTACTAAAGAAGCAGTTTATGCTGGTGGAGATGCAGTTACAGGAGCAGCAACAGTAATACTTGCTATGGGTGCTGGTAAAAAAGCAGCAAAAGCAATAGATGAGTATTTACAAGGAAAATAAGATCTTCATTAGGTTTCAGTAACTAATAAGATATATACTTAAGCTAATATTTTATATAAAATAAGAGGATATTTGTTTTGAATGGCTAAAAATAAAAGCCATTAGAACAAATATCCTTTTTTATACTCAAATGTAAATTAAATTGTTTTATATACAATGAATTAATATGGTGGAAAATGAATGAAAATGAATTTTTCTTTTGACAAAATGGATAGTAGATAGTAAAATGGTTTTATGTTTGTACATGTGCATATTATTTAAGATTATATATAGAAAATTATATAATAAAAAGTGATACATAATTATATCTATTTTATGTTTATTCAGTTTATATGTAGCAATAAATTATAATAAAAAAGGAAGAAATAATATGAATAAAGCAATGAACTTATTAAAAAGAATTATTTTATTTTTTGTTGGAATGAGTATAATTCAGTTTGGTGTAGCATTATTTTTGAAGACTAATATTGGATCTGATCCATTTACTGTATTTACGCAAGGTTTAGCGTTTGCATTAGATAAAACAGGATTAAAGAATGTTTCTGTAGTTAAGATGATCAGTGGAGCAGATCAAGTAACGCCAGGAGTAGCAAATATGATTATATTGATTGTACTATTTGCTGTTATACTCTTAGTTGAGAGATCGCGTATAAAGATAGGAACTTTAATTTGTGTTGTAGGAGTAGGACCAATTATAGATCTTGGAGTGAAAGTTGTTTCGTATTTTCCAGTTGAATCTTATAACTATTTTATAAAGGCATTATTGGTTGTATTTGGATGTTTAATAATTGCAATAGGGTTTGCAGTTTTGTCAGCAACAAACGTAGGAGTAGCCCCAAATGATATTGTTCCATTTATAATACAAGATAAGACTAAGGTACAATACCGTTGGATTAGAATAACACTAGATGCTGGATTTTTAATAATAGGATTTATATTAGGAGGAAAAGTTGGTCTTGGTACTGTGATAGCAATGATAACAACTGGACCATTTATACAATTCTGCCTCCCTTATGGAGAAAAGTTTGTAAACTTATTAGTAAATGAAAAAGATGTAGATGCAGAAGAAAGTGTTACAGCTACTGCATAGTTAATTTATAAAAATAAGAGTAAAGCTATGATATTATTCATTGATTAGTTTACTCTAAAAGAATAGAAATATAATAAAAAACAGAGGTTTATAAGCAACCTCTGTTTTTTATTATATATTAATCAAGTTGAAGGATTGGTATAACGTAATTATGAATCAGAATTATTGAGATATAGAATAGTTATAGTTAGCTGAGCTATTGCTATCCCAAGATCCTGAATCATTTTTAAATGCCATATTTAAAGAATAAGCACCAGATGGAATAGTTATAGTTGCGGCCCATCTACTATCAGATTGTTTAGTCATTGTAACATCAGTTGGGTTTGTAAAATCATTATATCCCCAATGTAAAATTACTGAAGTTGAATTTGCTGCTAAGTTTCCATTGTAGTATATAGTGGTTGTTTTACTAGCTGTTGGCGCTGGATTAACTTGTACTGGCACAGATGATGAAGAAACTTGTAAGTGCCAATCTTTGCTGGAGTTATTATCCCAGTTGGATCCGTTAGTAAAATCGAAATCTAGTTTTGTAGCTGATGAAGGAATTTTTATAGTTGCTGCCCAGAATCCATCTGAACCTTTAGTCATTGTAACATCTGATGGATTTAAGAAGCCATTATATCCCCAGTGGAGTTTAACTGAACTAGAATTTGCTAAAGAACCACTATAGTATAAAGTAAAACTGTTACCTTGTAGTAAAGTGCTGCTATCATAATCCACTTTATAACCTGAATGAGGAGCATAAGTAGAAGGTACAGGAGGAGGTGTAGGTATTGATCCATCATTGTAAAGAACAATTACCGAATTAGCAGGAATATTTCCTGAAATTGTTCCGTTTGAAACTGTTAAAGTACAATTAGCACTACCTTTATTAGTATAAGTGCCATTTGCTAGATTAGTAGGAGAGTTAATAGAAGTGCTTCCACCATCGTTTACTATTACAGTACCATCTGTTCCTCTATCTATTAACATGGTTGTATTATTGTTTGTCCACCTAATATATTCATTTTTTCCTACCATTGCATTATGGAATTTATTAATTGCTATTATGTCAGGATCTTTCCAAAGATCATCACCCTTGGATCCAATATTGCCAGTAGGTCTGTCAAAGAATAAAGGTGTAGCGCTTGCACGAGCAGCAGCTATAGCCCAGCCAAGTTTTCTTTGAGTATCTGTTAAATTTTTGCTTGATCCATCTTCATAAGTATCATGGGTTTCAACAAAATCGACTGCCTTAGATGAGTCAACGCCACCCAAGGTAGTGCCAAGTGAACTTAAATTTGTTGAGGTAACTGCACTTCTTACCGCTCCGCCATAATTACTTGCAGTAACATTCATAAATGATTCATAAGAGGCAATATTATCTACTGAACCGTCTTGCAGAATTTCGCCATAAATAAATAAATTAGATTTATTATGCAGATTACCTAGAACATTACTCCAGTAGTTTCCAGCCCAAGATTGATTAGAGTCTAGTCCAATATTAGTTTCAATATGTTTAGCTGCGTCAAAACGGAATCCGTCAGCACCAGCATCTATACATTGATTTAGAAATGTTATTGCTTTGTTTTGGACGGTGGAATTTTGAGTATTTAAATCTGGCATGCCTATACCTTTTTGCGTCACATCATATCTATTAGTCCAATTGCTACATTGTCCTTGGTTATGATATAAATTAGGGTCTTTGAAGCTAGCATCTATACTGGAATCTAGTTGATCCGGATTTCCATTGTTAGCCATATGATTCATTACTACATCTACAACAATTGAAATGCCATATTTATCAGCCTCAGTACAAAGTGCTTTAAAATCATCGTAGCTTCCAAGCTGTGCATTACCTACAGATTGATTGGTTGGCTGATATAATAACCACCATTGACTTGGATCTTTACTTGAACTTTTTGTTCCTTGTACAGGAGAAACCTGAACTGATTTATATCCTGCTGCCGCTATGTTTGGTAGTTCATTCTTTATAGTTGCAAAAGACCAGTCAAAGGCATGAAGAATAGCTCCATCTTTAGTATTAGATGGTAGGCTAGTACTACTAGCGGCATAAGCTGTAGTTAAAATTCCGTTTGTTCCAAAGTTTGGTATTGAAATTGGAAGTAAGTTTAAACTTAAAAATAAACCTGAAGCAATTAATCTTGATATTATTTTTTTTCTCATTGATACACACTCCTTAACATAGCGCAATCGGTTGCAAAAAATGCAGCAATCTTATATTTATTTGTTTGTACATGCAAAGTAGTAATTATTTCCCCCTCTCTATTAAGTATTAGTCACGAATAAAATAATGCGTAACTAGAGTTTATATTTTGCACAGTTGCAATCGGTTGCACAAAACTTAAAAATTTTTATCTTTGAAAATATTAAACTGAATAAATTTTTGTATTAATCTCATAATGATTATTTTGGATTAATATGAAATTTATGTAAATATTATATCATATATGTTTTAAAATTCAATAGGGCAATTTAATTATAAAAATTACCTAATATGGCATATTAATTCTAACATTACATTTTGGTTTTTCTATATCATTATTCTTTAAGTTTATTATTTGAATTTAATTAATTATATATTAACAAGTTGAATACAGTATCTTAATCACTAAACAATAGAGTAAGAAATGTAGTAATTATATAGCGAATATTGAAATATATTTTGAAATGGTGTAAAATTATTACAAATAATGAAATAAGTCGATAAAAAATGACCAGAGTTTATAATGGAGAATAACTATGAATCTATAATTGCAGGATTATTTTATTTAAATTAATTTCTGTACGAAAAATTGGGGATATATTATTAAAAAAGGAAGTGTTATAATGAAAATTCTTATTAATTTAAGTGTTAAGAAGAAACTTGTTTTAGTGTTCTTTGTGATTTGTATTCTTATAGCCGCAATAGGAACAGAAGGAATATTAAGTTCTGCAAAAATAAATGATAATGCAGAGGTCTTGTATAGAAA
This sequence comes from Clostridium sp. YIM B02500, assembly GCF_022324665.1. NCBI lineage: Bacteria > Bacillati > Bacillota > Clostridia > Eubacteriales > Clostridiaceae > Clostridium > Clostridium sp. YIM B02500. Next base: position 118,668 of record NZ_JAKGTE010000004.1, read on the forward strand.
TAATTTAACATCCATTAAAGACTTAGGGGAAATAAAGGGAAATATCAATGATATGAGAGCTACATATAATAGATTAGTTTTCGAAAGAGATAAAACAAAACTAGATGATTATTTAAAGGTTATAAATAATTTGGACATAAAAAATGATAACGGTATGAAAGACTACGAAAGTGTAATTACATTATCAGAAGAAAAACAAACTTATAATAATTTGAAAAATGACTTAGCTAAATATATAGAAGTAAGAGATAAAGCAATTGAATTCGCGAAAAACGGGAATTATGATGAAGCAATTAAAATTAGTAATTCTGATCTAACTACAATTAAAAATTCTTTACTTGAAAATATTCAAAAAAGCATTGATGCGAATGCAAAAGCTGCGGAGCAAGCTAATTTAAACAGTATCGCTCAATTTAAGAGTGTTCGATATACGATATTGATTTTTACAACAATAGCATTTTTAATCATTCTTTTTATGGCATATATGTTAAGTAAGAATATATTGAATCCGTTAAGAGAGATAAAAGACTTCGCAAAAAGATTATCAACATATGATTTTGCAACTGCAATTACAATTACAAGGGGAGATGAGTTTGGACAAACAGGTGTGGCTTTAAACACTGCACAAGAAAATGTAAGTAGCTTAGTTAAAGTAATTATGGAAAACTCGCAGGATTTAAGTGCAAGCTCAGAAGAACTTTCAGCAACCGTTGAAGAAATATCTTCAAAGGCCAACACCATAGATCAAGCAGTAGATAATATTGCTTCTGCAATGCAAGAATCTAGCGCGACTACTGAGGAAATAAGTGCATCTATTGAAGAAGTAGATTCAAGCGTTAATGTACTTTCTTCTAAAGCTATGGAAGGAAGCAATAATGCAAGTCAGTCTAAGAAAAAATCTATGGAAGTTAAAAATAATAGTCAAAAAGCTATTAATGAAACTAGGAAATTATACATTGAAAAGCAAGAAAAAATGCAAAAAGCCATAGAAGATGGAAAAGTAGTAGAGAGTATAAAAGTTATGGCAGAAACAATTGGAGGCATAGCAGAACAAACAAATTTACTTGCATTAAATGCGGCAATTGAAGCTGCAAGAGCAGGGGAACAAGGAAAAGGATTTGCTGTAGTAGCAGAAGAGGTAAGAAAACTTGCAGAGCAATCATCTGATGCAGTAATAAACATTCAAGATACAATTAATAAAGTTCAGTTAGCATTTAATAGTAGCATCAACACAGGTAGTGATATATTGGAGTTTATAAGCAAAAATGTAGAAGAACAATTTAATGATTATAGTGAAGTGGGTAACAAGTACTATAATGATTCAAACTTTGTAAGTAACATGTCAGAAGAAATTGCTGCTATGTCAGAAGAAATAACAGCTACAGTTGGACAAGTTAGTGAAGCAGTTCAGAATATGGCACAAACATCGCAAAAATCAAGTGAAGGAGCTGAAATGATAAAAGATAGTATGAATGAAACAACAAAAGCTATTGAACAAGTAGCATTAACTGCTCAAGGTCAAGCGGAGCTTGCTCAAAAACTTAATGAAATGGTACAAAAATTTAAGATATAGTAATACTTATTAACTTTAAGAAGAGATAGACTTTAGAAGTTAAATGAAAAATACAAACTAATGATATGATTAGTTATAAAATAAAACTAGGCAATAGAAGGTGAATCATATAAAACATAGAGTGATGTTGAAAATAAATTATCACTTTATGTTTTTTTTGATTAAGAGAAGTTCACATGAAAATATATTGTGAAAATTATTTTTTGAAGATGTTATATTTCATACAATATAGAATATTAAAAAAACCAATGGATATGATGTAATATGTTGAAAGCAGATGAAATAAGTGTAATAATGTAATGGGGATATTTTATCTTTAATTGATTGATTGGAAAAATTAGTTAATATTAATAAAAAATGATAAGATAAGTAGGATTTTTAGTTAATTATGAAAAAATACTTTAACTATGTAAAAGAGGGGGAGTTAATATGTCAGTAACAAAAGGATCAGTGATATTTTATGGACTAGATGGTCTTGATAAGAAGGTTAATGATATCATTGAGGTTTTGGATTTAAAAAAACAATCTTTTGAAGTGAAACTTATAATATTTGAAGCCGTTAATAATGCGTATATTCATGGAAATAGTAGTGATAGCAACAAACCAATTTATGTTGATTGGGAATTGAAAGATAATTTACTAAGTGTTATAGTAAAAGATTGTGGGCAAGGATTTGAGAATATAAATTTGCATAAGAAAATAGACGAAGAGAATATATTAGATGAATCAGGTAGAGGCTTGTATATTATAAGTTGTTATACTGATGAACTAATCTTAGACGGAAGTTCTATAATTATGCGTAAGAGTCTTTTATGTGACATATAGATTGATATATGGTTAGTAATTGATACCTAATGAATATTGTACATGCTAGGGAGGCAACTCGATGAAAATTTCTTTGAAGATAAAACTTATGATCACTTTTTTTGTACTCATTTCCTTACCAATGGGGTTACTTGGGTATATATCGTATAGAATGTCCAGCGCATCTATACAAACGGCTGTTCAACAACAATTAAAGGAACAGACTTACGATACATCTAATTTAATAAATAAAACGATGGATTCAACAAAACATTCTTTGGAAGTTGCAAGTTTGAATGGCGATATTATAAAAGCAGTTGAAAATTCAAATACAAGCAATCTAGATACAGCTTCTGAATATATAAGAGCGGTCCAAGAGAAAAATAAAGATTTTATGGAAGTATTAATTATTACAGATGCTTATGGCAAGGTAATTGTAAATACTCAGTCAAAAGAGAATGATATAGATTTAAGTGATAGAGATTATATGAAACAAGTACTTAGTAGCGGTAAGGAAGTTGTTAGTGAAGTATTAACTTCTAGATTTACTGGTAATCCAGCTATTTTTATAGCTTATCCATTGAAGGAAAATGGTAAATTGATTGGTACACTTGTAGGAAGTATAAAGTTTGATAGTATATCAAGTTATGCATCTCAAATAAAAGTTGGTAAAAGTGGATATGCATATATGATTGATAAAAATGGATTAATTGTTTATCATCCAGATTCAAGTAAAATCCTAAGAGAAAATGCAAATGATAATGCAGGAGAAGATTTAAAAGTTTTAGTTCAGGAAATGAAAGAAGGAAAATCTTCAGAAGGATTCTATACATATGGGAATATATATAAATATGTTGTTTTCCAACCTGTTGGTAACTGGGTGATTGCAGTTACAGCGCAATATGACGAATATATGTCAGCGGCTTTAAGTATAAGGAACTATACAATAATTATTTCTTTAATATCAATCATTATAGCAATGATATGTGCTTATACATATTCAACAATAGGAATAATTAATCCAATTAAGAAACTAGAGAGATTAATGAGATCTGCAGGAGAAGGAGATTTAACTGTTAAGATTGATATACAAAGCAAAGATGAAATTGAGGAACTTGGAAAATCATTCAATGAAATGATAAAGCATCAAGATCGAATAGTAAGAAATGTAACTAACGCAGCAGAACAGTTGAATGCAGCATCAGAAGAAATGGCAGCTTCTTCAGAAGAAATAAGTGCTGCAACTGAAGAAATAAGTGCTACAGTTAATCAAGTGGCGCAAGATGCAGAAAAACAAAATGAATCTATAGTTGATGTTTCAAAAGTGTTGGTTCAGCTTTCAAGTCTTGTTCAATTAGCTCAAAGTAGAGCTAAAGCTACAAGTTCAAATGCAGCTAATACAATGTCAGCAGCTGATCTTGGAAGAGAAAAAGTTGAGGAAACTGTAAAGGCAATGGATATTATAAGTAAAGGCAGTGAAGAAACTTCGCAGGCATTAGAATCTTTAAGTGGATTATCAAGTAAAGTAAATGGTATTATAAACATAATAAATTCTATTGCAGAGCAGACTAATCTTTTAGCATTGAATGCAGCTATAGAGGCTGCTAGAGCAGGGGAGCATGGAAAGGGATTTAGTGTAGTTGCAGATGAGGTTCGTAAATTATCAGAAGAATCAAATGATAGGGCAAGAGAGATTGCTGTACTAGTTAGTGAAATGGTAAAGCAAACACAGAATGCGGTAATAGCAATGGAAAGATCTAAGTCAGAAGTAAACAATGGAGTAAAAATAGTATCAGAAACAGATAAAGCATTTGTAGATATCATTAATGCAATAGAAAATATAGTTAAACATGTCACTGAGATACTTGATATTACTGGTGATGAAGTAGCATCGTCTGATAAGGTAATTGGGCTTATAAATGATATAGCAACAGTAACAGAAAGCAATGCGTCAAATAGTGAAAATGTATCTTCGGCAGCAGAAGAACAAGCTAGTGCAATTAATAATTTGACAGCTACAGCGCAGGAAACAAGCGCTATGGCAGAAGAATTAACTAAGCTTGTAGAAAGATTTAAAATATGAGGTGATAATTGATGGAAATAAATATACCAAAAGACTTTGTTGTTGATGAAGTCGCAAATTTTAGAGTAAAAGTAAATAAGTTAATAGATGAAGGACAAAAGAATTTTATATTCAATTTTAATGATTGTAATTTTATAGATAGTACCGGACTTGGTGCATTAGTAGCTGTTTATAAAAAATGCGCTGAAAAAAATGGAAGTATAAAATTAAAAGGACTAAAGCCAGAAGTTGAGAAGTTATTCAAATTAACAAGGTTAGATAAGGTATTTGAAATTTGTCCGTAAAAATATCTGGAGTTTTTATGAAGTGAAATTCAGATAGAAAGGACTTTCGATTATATGCGTGAGGGTAAAGAAAGTATAAAAACATTAGATGAAAGCGTAGAAATAAGTCAAAGTAATTACAAAGAAATTTGGGACAAGGTAAATGAGTTAGTGTTTGTAATTGAGATTGGCAAAGGATTTGTTCCAAAGAATTTTATGGATTTTAATAATAAAGTTTGTAGTAAATTGGGTTATTCTAGAGAGGAACTTATTAAAATTTTACCTTCAAATGTTTTGAATTTAACTAATATAGAAGATAAGATTAGTATATTTGAAAATTTAAGTAATAAGAGAGTATGCGATAAAATAGAGCTTACATTAAAAGCAAAGGATGAAAAACGTATTTACGCTAAATCTAATATATCTATATTTAGTCATGAAGAAAAAGATTTTGCTTTAGTAATTGCAACTGATATTACTGAATACAAAATATTAGAAGAAGAGCTTAAAGGCATATTGAATGGAATACCTGATGTAATAAAAGTATACAATACAGATTATACTATATCTTTTTTTAATGAAGCAGGGTATGAGTTTTATAATAAAACCTCAGAAGAAATAAAGGGAAAAATGTGTTATGAGGTGCTATCTAGAAACGAAAAATGCTTAGATTGTTCTTTTGAAGAAGTAGTGGCGACTAAGAAAATGCTATCGCGTGAAAGATATATTCCAGAATTAAATAAATTTATGGATGTATGCTATAATCCGGTGTTAGATAAAAATGGAGAATTATTATTTATTGTTGAGAGGCTTAGAGACATAACAGAGAAAAAAATGCTTGATAACATAACTAAAGATAGCAGGGAACGATATAAACAAATAATTGATAATTCACCCGATGCTGTAATTATTATAGTAGATAATAAAATTGCTTTAGCTAATAATGAAGCCTGTAATTTGTTTGCAACGCTTTATGATGATTTGATTGGAAGTAATGTATATAGACATTTTGAAGACAAATATAAAAAGGCTTTGCATAAAGTATTTAGAAATATAATATCTGAACGAAAAATGAAAGAAATTTATGATTATGACTTCTACGTTCCAAATAATAAATTAATAAATGTTCAAGTTTCATATAGCTACATATTATACGAAGGTAACCAAGCCATATTGGCAGCAATAAGGGATATTACTGAAATGAAGCGAGATATAAAGAAAGCTGCTGAGTTACAAAGGAGTACGCTTCAAAAAGAATTTCCTGCTCAAAATTTTATTGATACTATGAGTGTTTATATGCCAGCACATACCATTAGTGGGGATTTCTATAGAATTTATGAAATAAACAAAGACTTTATTATTGGAATGATAATTGATGTTAGAGGTAAGGGAATATCGGCAGCTCTAAATATTTCTGCATTTGATATTTTGTGTTTTCAAGAAGTTAATAAGGGTCACCATGATCCAATGGAGATAGTAAAAAATTTAAATAAGAAATTAGTAAAATATTACGAAGAAAATTATGTTGCTGTATGTTGTTTTAGCATGGATTTTAATAGTAATGAGCTTAAAGTAGTTGGAGCCGGAATTAACCAATTTCTTTTTCAAAAAAAAGGAGAAAGCTTAGAAGAGAAAATTGTAGAAGGATCTTTTCTAGGTATGTTTGATAATAGTGAATTTTGTGAGCAAACCATCTTTTTTGAATCGGGAGATAAAATTTTCTTTTTTACTGATGGATTAGATTTTATTCTAGAAGAGGATAAAGTTATACAAGAATATATGGGGGATGCAAGCATATTTGAATTTAAGAATTACTTAGATGACTTCTTAAGTGATAGTATTTTAGAAAGTGGAAAATTAAAAGATGATTGTACAATGGTTGCAATAGAAATAAAGTAAATTAATATTTATTGATTTATATCAAAGGATAAAATTTATAATAAATATTATCCTTTGATTATTAATTTAAAACTTAAAATTTGTAAAGTTTTTTAATAAAAGTATTTAATGATTTTAAGTTATAATACAGGATTTTTTGATTGTTGATTCTAACTAAGTAACAATGTACCAGTTGACACTTAGCATCTATTAAGTTAGAATAGGTTATACAAGATGAACATTTCTTTGAAAACAAAATATGTTATTAAACCATCTTTAACTTGGGGGCGTTTTGGCTTCGACGGGGGTAAGAAGGGTTTGTTAAGCGAGTCGAGGGACGCATGGAGCCTCGTTAATAAAGTATGCACTAAATGTAAACGCAGAAGATAATTTTGCATTAGCAGCTTAGTTTAATAGCTGTTCATCAGCCCAGGTTGCCTACGGCTTGGATCACTGGTGTCATTAAAGTGGGAAACGAAGCCTAGCAAAGCTTTGAGCTAGAGGGGTATTCATGAAGCTACTGAGAAGTATAGCCTGTCTAAGGGCGATACTTTGAGGGAATTTTAAAACTTAGACTGCACTCGGAGAAAGATAAATCAATCTACTTTCGGACACGGGTTCGACACCCGTCGCCTCCACCATAAATACCTAGTTTTACGGCTATTTGACATCCTTTTTGACATCCGAACGTTTTACAATAGAGTCAAGGATATCCGCTGACTTAGTTTTCATATTAGATAATACGTGTTGATATTTTTTAGTCATATTTGTATCTGAATGGCCTAATCTTTCGGCTGCTTCTTTATCGCTTACACCGTTTTTAAGCATCATAGTTGCATTGAAATGTCTTAAGTCGTGGAAACGAGTATGAGGAAGACCAGCGTTTTTTAACATTCTAGAAAATCTTTTACTATAATTACCGCCATTCTCTGCAGTCCCATCTTTTTTAGGATAAACAAATCCTACGTTTTTATATAAAGAAAGCCTTTCTATTACATATTTAGGGGCAACGATTTCCCTATATGATGTTCTAGTTTTTGTATTCTTTTCTATAACATCACCATTTACATGTACATATGCTTTTCTTATGTAAATTATTCTCTTATCAAAATTTATATCATTCCAAGTTAAACCCATGATTTCAGAAACTCTCAACCCACATAATCCAGCTAATAAAACCGGAATCTCCTCTTTTGTATCAATAACTAGATCTAATAAAGAGTTAAATTCGTCCTCGTTATATATATAATATTCATATTTATTTATATCATTTGGAATTTTAATTCCTTCACAAGGATTATTTTTTAAAGTTTTGTTAAGTATTGCATATTTAAATACGCCACCTATATCTGAAAGTAAATTTCGGCATGTTTTTTGGGAATGTGTTTTAGAAAATTCATTTATCATTTCTTGGATGTGAATTGGAAGTATTTTAGACATAATGGCATCACCTATATATTTACATGCATAAGTAAATATACTTATTTTATATCCATTTAAAGTGGTAGGAGATAAATTTACACAATAAGTATCTAGCCAAATTTGTGCAAATTCTGTAAAAGTTATTTTGCTTGGGTTTAAAACTCCATCATTTTCTATTTCTTCAATTAGCGCATTTAATTTTTTTCTACACTCTTGGCGTGTAGCCGCATAAACATATTTTCTAACTCTTTTTTTTGTTAATGTAGGAACGTCAACAACTCCCTGCCAACGTCCATCTTTACGTTTTGTAACAGAGCCCTCCATATTTATCACCTTTCTTTTTCATATAGATATGTAATATATTTAATAGCGTCTTTCTTTGATTCTTCTGATAACTTAGAAAACATATTAATTAAGCTTTCTTCATCAGAATTAACATCCTCGCCACATAAATATTCAATAGTTACGTTAAAATATTTAGCTATATTATGAACTAAAACTAAATCAGGATCACGTTTCCCAGTCTCATAACGTGAGATTGTTGCGTTGCTAGTTCCAACTATTTCTCCTAATGCACGTGTACTTAACCCGTGTTCTTCTCTTAATGTCTTTAATCTCTTTGCAAAAATTTCTAAACTTACCTGTTTCATTATTGATATCCTTTCTTGTGTTTACTATACAATATATAATATTATAAGTGTTACCAAAATGCAATACAAATGTGCAAAAAAATAAAAAAAATCTTCAAAAAAGTATTGACTTGGTGCCTAAATAGAAATATACTGATACCAAGAAGTAACAAAAGGAGGTAAACAATATATGGCAAAAGACTTAATGTATGCAAATGACAACATAAAATTACTACTAAAATACAAAAATTGGACCCAATTAACTCTTTGCAAAAAAACAGGTATGACATCCGTTACTTTGCAAAGAAGATTAAACAGCAAGATACCAAAATGGACAATGTTGGAAGCTTCAAGTATTGCAAAAGCATTCGGCCTATCAGTCGAAGAAATTTTTTTTAACCCGATGGTACCAAAGTGTAACAAGGAAGAAAAAAACACTATCAATTAATTAATTTACTCAAATTAAAACCTTAAAAACTGCAATTCTTATTTATCGCATCGTATGAATCATAGCAATCGCACAAAGAAATTCGTATCAGGTAGACATAATTTTGAAATAGTAAAGGAGGAACTTTATGAATAGTTTATTAATCAAATCAGTTGAGTTTTTCGGAGACAGCTTAGTAGCTGTTAAAGACGAATCAACAGGGAAAATTTTCACAGGAGTTAGCTATATCTGTAATGGAATAGGACTTACAAAAGGTCAAAAAGATAGACAAGTTATAAATATTCAAAGTGATTTAGTCTTAAACAAGGGGTGCCTCAAATTTGAAGCAGGGGTAATTGACCCAAACAATGAGGTTTTAGGAATAGAATTAGATTTTCTTCCACTATGGTTAGCAAAGATATCTATAACTCCTAAGATGCAAAAAGAACAACCAGAAGTAGCAGAAAAGTTAATTAACTATCAACTAAGAGCAAAAGATGTACTGGCTAAAGCATTTATTAAACCAATATCTAAAGAGCTACAAGCAATTCTAATGATAGATGAAAAAACAGTAGAACTCGATAACAGAATGACAAAAATCGAAAACAACACAACTATAGATTATTCACAACAACAAGAATTAAATGATCTAGCAAATAAGAAAGTAGTAGCAATACTAGGAGGAAAAGATACAGCTGCATATAGAGAATTAGCAAAGAAAGCATTCAGAAGTTTTTGGCATGATTATAAGAATAAATTAAATGTAAATTCTTATAGAAATACTTTAATTAAAGATTTTGGGGCAGCTAAACAAGCAATTATAAATTGGGTTCCAAATAGAGAGTTGGAATTAATGATAAAAGGTTGCAATTATAATTCCGTAAATTAATATTAAGATTCTGAATTAAGGAGGGTAGAAATGAGTGTATTAAATAAATTAATTGGAGAAAGTAGTTGAACAGAAATGAGGAATCTAGACTTACTCAAGTTTCTAAGCCTAGAAGAATTTTCAAAGATAATATATGAAATGGCTAATAAGTTTGAGACAGAAGAACAGTTTAAAATATGGCTACAACTAGAAAATGGGATTGATATTAAGGAGGAAGAGGAATGAGTAAAGTAAAAGGATTTAAAGTATTTAACAGTGATTGGACATGCAGAGGATTTCAATATGAGGTAGGCAAAACATTCAAACATGAAGGAGATATAAGACTTTGTGGTAAGGGATTTCATTTCTGCCAAAAAGCAAGTGATTGTTTTAACTATTACAGTTTTGATAGTAGCAATAAAGTTGCAGAGGTAGAAGCATTAGACCTAGTAGAAACAGAAGATAACAAATCAGTTACTAATGAACTTAGAATAATTCGTGAAATACCATGGCAGGAATTATTAACTATTGTTAATGAGGGCAAAGATTGCACTGGGTTAAAGAACACAGGTGATTGTAACGCAGGTAATAGGAACACAGGTGATAGGAACACAGGTGATTGTAACGCAGGTAATAGGAACACAGGTGATAGGAACACAGGTGATTGGAACACAGGTGATTGGAACACAGGTAATAGGAACACAGGTGATAGGAACACAGGTGATTGGAACACAGGTAATAGGAACACAGGTGATTGTAACGCAGGTAATAGGAACACAGGTAATAGGAACACAGGTGATTGGAACACAGGTGATAGGAACACAGGTGATTGGAACACAGGTGATAGGAACACAGGTGATTGTAACACAACAGATTTTTCAACAGGAGTATTTTGTACTGAAGAAGATAAAATAAGGATCTTTGATAAGCCTTCGAACTTAACTTATAGAGATTGGTTAAATATTAAAGCTAGAGATATCATTCGCTGGAATATAGAAACTGCAGCATGGATTTATGAAGAAAATATGTCGGATGAAGAAAAGAAGGAACACCCAACATATGAAACTACTGGCGGATATTTAAAAGTGTTTACCTATAAAGAAGCTTGGGAAAACTTATGGGACAACTTAACTGATAACGAAAAAGAAGAAATTAAGAGCATACCTAATTTTAATAGTGAAAAATTCGAATCAATAACCGGAATAAGAGTGTAAGGAGGATTAAAGTCATGGAGAATCAAGATTATTTTCCAGGACAAAAGCTAAATCTTAAGATAGATGACCAAGTGTGTAAGTGGGAAGTCTTAAGCGTAGATAACACAAGAAAATGTATAGTATGTCAAAAACTTAATTGTTTAGATACTGTAATAGAAACATTCACTATGGAACGTATACCACATTTAAAAGTTAAAAAAGATGTTGGATTCTTCGGAGCATTTTTAGTAGGTTGTATCTTTTGGACAGGCTTTTTACTACTAGCCTTAGAGGTATACAAATGAAATACGGTTTTATGAAAAGCGGTTTTCTTTATAAGAAGTGTAAAGTATGCCACCAAGAGTTCAATGTAAGCGTAAAGAACAAAGCAAAAGATAAAGATTATGTATGTTTTGAATGTGAAGAAAAGGCTAAGAAGAAAGCTAAGAAGTATGGCAATACACCCAAAGTACTACTTAAAAATAAATCGAAGTTTAATGTGTGATATGTAAAAACTAGATAAAGGAGATTTATAAAATGAAAAAATTCAAATGTGGTGAGAGAGAGTTTGAAATGGACTATCCAAATGATGTGGCGCCAGTGCTTATAGCCAAAGAAACATCTGATAAAGAGATAAAGCTAAAAGAATTAGAAGAAAAATTCAAAGGTGACAAAGTATTTTCTTATGATACAAATATTTACAACAAAGAAACAGGAGAATTAAAACCTATTACTTATTATTATATAGGCGCCAAGTGCACCACTGCTAAGGAATATAAACTCATACAAGAATATAATCACGATTTTCCTCCCCAAAATATGCTTATAGAAGTGATTCTCCAAATAGATAATTTCAAAGCAAAATTTTACAAAGCTATAAAAAATTCAAATTGTTCGATGATGGATTTAATTGATACTGCAATAGACGAAGTAAAAGAAGAACTTTTTAAAAGTGACAATGGGGACTATACAATATTATATCTATATGACGATGGTGGATGGCAAATAGACACCGAAATTAGCGAAAATGACATAGAAGATTTAATAACATCAGTTCGATTAGTGGAAAAGGCTTAATACAAAATATTAAAAATAGTGAAGGAGTGTTAATTATGAAAAGTACTGGAGTAACAAGACCATTAGATCAATTAGGAAGAATAGTAATACCAATGGAGCTAAGAAGAACTTTAAAACTAAATGAAGGAGATAAATTACAAATCTTTGTAGAAGGTGAAGATATCATTTTAAGAAAGTATAAAGTAGGCTGCCATTGCTGTGGAGAAATGAAAGGACTAACAAAAGTATTTGATTTAGATATCTGCCCTAAATGTTTAGTTGAGTTTAAGAAAGTAGCAGAGTTAATAGATAAGGCAAGAAAGGTTAAATAACAATGGAAGGATACCAAATAAGAATAATCGGAAAACAGTTTATTATATGGTTTAATCCAAGCACACATAAATTTAAAACTACAGATAGGAAAAGAAAGTAGGTGTATAACTTTGAAAGCATATAAGATTTATATTTCAGACAATTATGGATTCGAGATGAAAGAAGAATATGCAAGCACTTATAGCAAAGCAATCCAGATACTTAATAATAAAATCAGAAAAGCAGTTAAGCAATTAAAGGGAGATTTAGTTCGCAAAGAAGATTTTTCTGAAGAGATACAACGTTTAAGAGAAGATCATCCTTGGAATGGTGAAATTGAAATAATATCTAGAAAAATGCCTTATATCTTATACAAAAGAAAAAATGAGTTAATAGCAACAATACCATATTGGGAGAAAACTAGTTATGAATATGACGAATGGGATGTTGTTTCAGAAGATATCATTTTGAAAGAAATCGAAATTCAATCATGAATAGGAGATTAATTATGATAAATAAAGAGTTAGAAATATCTAAAGATATAGCAAATATGTATTTAATGAATCATCTGAATTTAACAGCAACACTTAGACAAGCTGCAATTGATTTTAGCAAGAAGGAAGAGAAAAGTGATTGAAAACTGGTATGCGTTATTTATTGCTATATTAAAAGATGTTTCGATTGATAAAGCACTTTCATTAATGAATGTATCAGCTAGAAGAACTTGTATGAGAAAAAATCATAAAAAGATAATCAGAAAAAGTAAATATAGTGATGAATTTATGGAACAGATTTCAAAAATGAAGGAGGAAGGAATGTTTTATAAAGACATAGGAAAAGTATTCAATATGACTAAATGTCAAGTTGAAGGAGCATTAAGGATGCATAAAAATAGAAAAACTACTAAGGACACCGGCAAGTAATCCGTAGTAGCATAACAAAATAATCAAGTACATTATATCACAGAAATGGAGGAATGCAAGTTGGTTAGTTTAAAACAATTAAAAGACAAAGCTGCAGTTGTTAACTCTCATGTAAATGATGTGAGAAACGCTTTACCTGATAATGATATAGCAGAGTATTTAGAAAATGATTATTCGGTGCTTTATAGCATGATTTTAGATGTAGCTGAAGCTTTAGACGGTGTATTATCAGATGTTGAAAAATAAGGAGGAGTATAAATGGCTAATACTCAAATACAAACAACAGTATTAAGAACAACAAATCAGTTTTTAACAGGTATGTTAGAAAAAGAAGTTCAAGCACTACCTAAAGGATTTAACACTTTAAGATTTAAACAAAATGTATTAAGTGTACTAAATAGCGTTGATATAACTAACATGAAAGGGCAAGAATTTAACCTAGCTAAATGCATAATGAAAGGTGCTTATTTAGACTTAGATTTTGCTAATAATGAATGCTATGTAATTACCTACGATGGAACTCCTAAGTTTATGACAGATTATAAAGGAGAAACAAAATTAGTAAGAAAATTTAGTGCAAAACCAATTAAAGATATCTATGCAAAACTTGTTAGATATGGTGATGAATTTGAGGAAGGCGTAGATCATGGAAAGCCATATATAAACTTTAAACCAAAGGCATTTAATAATGATGATATTATAGGAGTTTTCGCAGTTGTCTACTATGAGGATGGAGCAATGGAATATGAAACAATGTCAAAAGAAGATGTTGAATATATAAGGGATAATTTTTCAAAGAAGAGTAAAAAGACAGGCAAATTTTCAGATGCATGGGTTAAAAGTTTTGGAGAAATGGCAAAGAAAACAGTTTTAAGAAGATTGTGTAAGCATATAAATATCGACTTTGATAATATTCCTCAGAAAAATGCATGGGATGAAGGTTCAGATATGGAATTCGAAAGCCAAGAGCCAAAAGAAGCAGCAACAGAAAAGAGTGATCTTGAAAAAGAATTGGAGTCTAATGGTGATATAGTTGACCAAACAAACTTTGTAGATACACCTTTTGAGGAAGTGAACCAAAATGAAGATAACTAAAGAGAATTATTACAGCCTAGAAGCTGATTTAAGCACTATGTCAGTATCACAGTATAAACTATTCAAACAATGTGAATTAATGGCTACAGCGAAGCTAAAAGGAGAGTACAAGCAGGCTGAAAGTGATGCATTCTTGTTAGGTAAATATGTACATTCATGGAGCGAAGGAACATTGGATAAATTTAAAGAAGAAAATCCAAGTTTATATTCAACTCAAGGCAAAACTAAAGGAGAATTAAAATCAACCTTTAAAGTAGCTGAAACAATGGTTAAGTCCTTAGCAGATGATTCGAATTGTATGAAATTTTTGCAAGGGGAAAAAGAAGTAATTATTCAAGGTGAATTATTTGGTATTAAGTGGCGCGGAATGGTGGACGTACTGAACTTAGAAAAAGGATTCTTTACAGATTTAAAAACAACCCAAGGGATCCATAAAAAATATGGTGGATTAACTTTCATTGAACATTATGGATACGTTGAACAAATGGCAATTTATAGAGAGTTAATTAAGCAGCAATTCGGAAAAGATTTGATTCCATACATTGTTGCAATAGAAAAGAATGATAATCCACTAAAAGCCATTATAAAAGTTGATGAAAGATATACCAGACCAAAGTTAGAGGAAATTGAATACAACATTGAACGAGTTATAAAGATTAAAAATGGCGAAGAAAAACCAGTTGCATGTGGAGTATGTGAGCATTGCAGAAAAACATTATATGTAAGTCAAATATTAACAATTGATGAATTATAGGGGGTGATTGTATGGCCGATAAACGCATGTTCAGTAAACAAATAATAGACTCAGATGCTTTCCTAGATATGCCATTAAGCGCTCAGGCTTTATACTTCCACTTAAATATGAGAGCTGATGATGATGGTTTTATAAATAGCCCAAAGAAAATACAAAGGTTAATTAACTGTAGCGAAGATGATTTAAAGTTATTAATAGCCAAAAGATTTGTAATCAAGTTTGATAGTGGTGTTGTAGTAATAAAACATTGGTTAATACACAATTATTTAAGAAAAGACACTTACAAGCCAACAAATTATATAGATGAAAAGTCCATGTTATATACCAAAACTAACAAATCTTATACATTAAATCCACCTTCGTCCACGGTTCTGTTACGTGAATGTGACGAAACTGTACCACAGATAAGAGAAGATAAGATAAGTAAAGATAAGAATAGTATAGATAATATAAATTTATCTTTCATTGATGATTCTATTGATAAAGTAAAACTTACTCAAGAACAATATGACAAATTAATTAATAAGTTTTCTAAAGACTTAGTTCATAAAACAATAATATCTTTAGATACTTATATAGCTAATGGAACTAAGAAATATAAAGATCATTATAGAACATTAAATAACTGGTGTACTAAAAATAATAAAGAAGCTCCTAAGGTATTTAAAAGTACTGGGGATGACTTTAATTACTAGTAAATAATATGTAGAAAGGAAGTAGCAAAATGAAATCATACAATCAAAGTTTAAATGAAAATAATAGTTATGAACCTTATACAGATGATGAAATTGAAGAAATAAAGGAAACTGAAATAATAAATTCTATAAGATTTAAAAGATTATTGGCAACAATAGAAAAATTAAATCGAGAAAAAGAAGAAATTAAAATACAAGCTTGGAATGCTGGTGTATGTTTCGGATAATAATTAATTCGCAATACTAAAAAAGTACGAACAGAGGTGATTAAATGCAGGAACTAGACAAGGTTATAGAAAGCGAAAGGGAAGTACTAGGCAACATTATAAAAGACAACTCACTTATATTAAAAACTATAGATACTTTAAGAGAGGGTGATTTCTATAGAGGGCCACATCAACTCTTATATAAAACCATGAAAGAGCTGTACAAGCAAGATAACAATTTTGATGCAGTAATACTTTTGAATAGACTCAAAGATAAAATAAAAGAAAATTTAATAACAGTTACAGAAATATCAAACATTTCACTATGCGGAATCAAATCGACATTTAAATCACATCTAGAAGCAGTTATTGAGTCTAGCAGGCAAAGAAAAATAAGTAAGTTAATGCAGATTATAGCTAGCTCGGAAAAGAGCTCACAAGACAAAATAAACTATATTCAAGACGAACTAATGAAAATGAATATAAGCGGAGAGGATGACAAAGTTTATAATACAGCTCAGCTGATAGAAATGAGCATTAAAAAAGTAGAAGAAGCTTACAACAGAAAAGGTGGAATAACTGGAGTGCCAACAGGGATTAAAGTAATAGATAATGCTATAAACGGGCTTCAAAAGAAAAACATGATTGTGTTTGGAGCAAGACCCTCAATCGGCAAGACAGCATTCACTTTAAAGCTCCTGGAGAGTATAAAAGCAAATACTTTATTCATCCAACTAGATATGGGATTAGATGAAATAGGCTTCAGAATGCTTGCTACAGATACAAACATGAGTAATGGGAAAATAAGTAGGGGAAGATTAGAAGAGAATGAATGGATAGAGTTATCAAAATCATTTAACAACTTATCTAAAAAAGATAACCTAATGTTTTATTCTCCACCAGAAGCTACAATATCAAAAATAAGATCCAAAGCCAAAGAAATTAAAACTAAAAAAGGACTAGAGGTTATAGTAATAGACCACTTAGGGAAAATAACAAGCGAGAAAAATGGAAGTGCCTACGACCAAATGAAAGAGATATCCAAAAAAATTAAGAGTATAGCTAGAGAACTCGATGTTGCAATGGTAGTTTTGTGCCAACTTTCAAGATCGGTAGAACAAAGACAAGACAAACACCCAGTAATGAGCGATTTAAGAGACAGTGGAAATATCGAAGAAGATTCAGATACAATCGGAATGCTTTATCGTGAGGGTTACTATTCGGCTCGAGAAAAGGGCGAAAGAATAAGAGGCGATACATTGGAGGTTAGTTTTCAGAAGGTCAGAAACGGGCGATTAGGCACTGTTAAATTCCATTATGATTTAGAAACTCAAAAGCTATTACCATTAAATGAATAGGAGGTGGTTGAATTGCTGTCAATGGCTAAAAAATTAGAACTTTGGGAAAAAGAATTACCACCAGATAAAATTACACTTTTAGCTTATTTAGCTAAGAAAACCAAGGACGAGGAAGCCGCAAAGGAAGTAGATAGACAAATGGCAGATATAAAGAACGGGTTAACTACTTCAATAAGAGCAGCATTATTTGAACTATATGATTTTAGTTTAGAAGAGATAGAACAAGTTATTGTAAAGAGCAATGAATATTTAAAAGAAAAAGAAAAGTTTTTAGAGAAATGGGGGATGGATTTCATGGATAAAATAAAAGAATTAGAACCAAAAATCAAAGAAGAGATTTTAAGACTTACTAAGGGAATGGATCCCAAGAAAATTAATAGGCTTGAAATTGTTAAGAAAGTACAAAAGGAATTTGATATACCTTTGGATAATGCAAATGAGATATTTTTAATGGTTAAAGAAACTGAATTCCCAGAGCTAAGTAATAAAAAGCATACACCTAAAAAATATTTAAAGCAAAATTCCAATAATGGAACAAAAGAAGATATTAAAAATCAGCCGATTTTAGAGCAAAAAGAAACTAGTAATGTAATTACACCTAAAGAGGAAAATAAGAGCGTAGAGAAGCAAATAGACAAGCAGAAACAAGATGTAAAAAGCATATTTGAAGTTGTAGAGAAAACAATAATATTAAAAACCCCAAATGGTATTTATGAAAAGATTAAAGATGGAGTTGCTTTTGGAGGAAGACTTTATATAAGCATTGATGATGTCAAAGCACATAAAAAAGATATTTTAGATAGGGATGAAGAAAGAAAAATAAAAGTTATTAAAGAAATTGAAAAACTTCAAAATGAATTACACCAAATAGATGAAAATGAAAAACTTATAAAAATAAGAACTGAAGAAATAATTGCAGCTTTTGCATATGAAGGTTAATGCCTATGAGTGCGAAGGATGAATATTGTAATGAATGTGGAACATCTTATGGAGTAGAACTACATCATATAATTTCTAGAAAGCAGCTAAAACCATTAGAAGATTGCAGACATAATTTCGTTTATCTATGTTATAAGCACCATAGAGATCATAAAACAGGAGTTCATTTTAATAGAAAACTATATCTAAAATACAAATTACAATTTCAAAATTATTTAGAACAACATTTTTTAAAAGAATATCTTACAAGGGAAGAAATACAAGAAGTTTTGGAAATAAAGGACAAGCCACTAGAACGGATTTTAAAGTGTTTAACAATGCATGGGGATAAATACTCAAGAGAAGATATAATTCTCAAATGCATGGCGGACAAGCTTGTTACAGAAGATGATATAAGGGAGTGTGATGAATGAATAATAAAGAACTAAATCCACCAAGGATTATAGAAAAAATAGAATTAGCTAAAATAGCGTTACAAAGAGGTAATGATAATCTGAAAACTTTAGGACTTAAAAAAGCAAATGCTGAAAAAGAATACAGAGTAGCATTAAGAAAAGAGCTGCTACAACTTAAGGTAGACAAGTATCCAATGTCAATAATACAAGATCTAGCGAAGGGTGAAGAGAAGGTAAGTAAATTAAGGTTAGAAAGGGACTTAGCAGAAAATTCTTATGCAGTATGTCAAGAATCTATTAGAAATACAAGATTAGAAATAGAAACGCTAAGAAGTTTATTGGCATGGTCTAAGGTCGAATTAATAAATTCGTAATGTGAGATATTGTGCAGTAAAGGAAGGATAATTTTATGTCAAATGTATTTTATGGAGAAAAAAGTATAAGTGATTTAGACAAATATTACGGAATAAGTGACGAATCAGTTAAGAAAACAGGTTTCTATGATACAAAATTAAAAGAGTCTAAGAAAATTCAAAGTGCATTTAATAATCATTGTGTTCACTTAACATTAAGAGAATGTGGAGATATGTATGAAGCATGGTCAGATGAAAGATACTGCGCAGGTTGGGAAGGTGGACTTGAAGAAATGACAGAAGAAGAAATATTCGATATGTTATTTGGATGGCTAAATACTTTTATTCGCGACAGAATTGGAAGATTAGAAGTTTTGTGCAATGAGATGAAACCATTAATGGATAAGAAATAATATTTCACAATTCTAAGAAATTAAGTACTAAAAGTTAATAGAATGAGTGATAAAACACTAATGCTGCAATCGCCAATTCTCATATGAAAATCAAGTGAAAGAAGGAAATATATGAGTCCAAAAGAACTTGCACAGAAAACAATAAGAGATATAGCTAAAAGAAGAGAAACAGCAGAAAAAGAAGTGTTCGGATATTTTAAAGAACGAAGTATTAAGAAAAAGAAAAATTGAAATGTTAGAGCGGGAGGTTGCCGATGGTAATAGTTGAAGGAACGATAAAAGGAAAAGCAAGACCTAGAGTATTTGGGAAACATGCAGTAACTCCAGAAGATACTGTAAATTATGAAAATTGGGTAAAAATATGTTACCAGCAACAGGATGGGAGACACTTTTTTAATGAACCGATAAGAGCTGATATAAGAGTTTATCATAAAGTACCTAAGAGTTATTCAAAAAAGAGAATTGAGGGCATAAAACAAGGCTTAGAACGTCCACAAAAGAAACCAGATGCAGATAATATAGCGAAAATAATTTTAGATAGTTTAAATGGAATTGCATATAAAGACGATAGCCAAGTTATAGAGTTACAAGTAAGTAAATTCTTTACTTTTGATAATGAAAGAGTTGAATTTGATTTAAGAGCAATATAAAAAGGACAGGCTTAAAACTTGTCCTTTGAGAAAGAAGGAAAAGAGAATGAATAAGTTAATTATAAACGGGAATTTGGTTAGAGATATAGATTTACAATTTACCCCTGGTACTGGGAATGCGGTATTAAAAAATACAATTGCATCAAGAAGAAAATTTAAAGATAAAAATACAAATCAATATGAAAGTGACTTTATTCCATTTACTGCATTTGGTAAAAACGCAGAATTCATAGCAAATAATTTTATAAAAGGTCAAGGAATACAGTTAGAGTGCAGGATGCAAAGTGGAACTTATGAGAAAGATGGAATTAAACATTATGCACAAGAAGCTATTGTTGAAAACATAGAATTTTGGGGAAGTAAAGGAAAGAGCAGTGAACAATCAATGCCAACAGATATGTTTAATGGTGGATTTGAAGAGGACATAACGCCAGTAGATGACGGAGACATGCCATTCTAATTAAGAAAGTAAGAAGTATGTATAAAGATGCAGTAAAGTGAGATGTAAGCAATGACAAAAGTAAAATGTATAAATGATAAAGATATGGAACGTTCTTTGAGAGTAGGGGAAACTTATACTCTAGTAAAGGAAACAAAAAATTACTATGTAATTAAATTAAAGTATGGTACTAATGGGAATTATACCAAAGATAGATTTGAGAAAATAGAAAAATAGTTAATTAAAATAAATAGGAGTAATTCTAGATAAAAAGTATGCGCATATCTCCAGACGTGGAGGGAAATATTAAAATGGCTAAAAATGTATTAGAGAGAATGGAAGAAATAGATGCAAAGACAAAGATTGCAAACTTTATGGTTAAGCAAAAGCAAGATTACGAATTTAAGAAGAAGTATGCTGAGATAATAGCCCTAAAATTTGTTGAAGAATGTAATCGAAGAGAACTTGATTATTATATAAGTGTTGGTGGATTAGATAGCATAACATTATTTCTATTTTTAAGAAGTATAGGGATAACAGCTCCAGGAGTTTCTGTAAGTAGTCTGGAAGATAAAAGCATACAGAAAATTCATGATGCATTAGGGTTAATTAAATTAAAATCAGCCAAAGACAAAAGTGGGAAACCTTATAGTAAAGTTAAGATAATAAGAGAGTTTGGTTTTCCTGTATTGTCAAAAGAAATAGCTTCAAAAGTTGAGAAATTGCAAAATCCAACAGAGAAAAATAAAACTGTAAGACATGCAATTATAACTGGAGAAACAGGAGCTTATGGAGGATATAGAAAAAATACAAAGATGAAGTTGGCTCAGAAATGGCTTGAAAAGTTTGCAGGTTATGAAAATGAGAATGAAGATGTTGATTATGATATAGCCCCATTCTTATTAAGTTCTAAATGCTGCTATTACTTAAAAGAAAAGCCTTGCCAAGATTGGGCGAAAGAACATAATGCAGTACCTTTTATGGGTTTAATGGCATCAGAAGGTGGACGAAGAGCTAAGGGATTAATGATACATGGATGTAATTATTTTGGAAAAAGCACAACTAGATCTGCACCATTTGCAATATTCAATAGAGAGGATTTATTAACATTATCATTGGAAATGGATAAGTTATGGAAAGATGGCTTAAGGGAAGAGTATGAAAGAAAAGCCATTGAAGAAGATAGACTAAAAGCAAATGAACATTTTCCGGATACAATAATTCCTGAGATATATGGAACCATTGAAAAAGATAAAAATGGAAAATTATATACGACTAAAGCTCAGAGAACAGGGTGCAATATGTGTGGATTTGGAATACACATGGAAAAACGCCCTCATAGATTTGATGTACTTAGAGAGCATAATGAAAAAGAATGGCATTTTTGGATGTATGAATGTGCAATTGATAAAGAAACAGGCGAAAAGTTTGGATGGGGAAGAGTTCTTGATTATATAGGTGTAGGATGGGAAGATGAACCTTACCAAGTGAAGAAAAAACAAGAAAAAGAATTAGTTTTACCAGGGCAAATAAATATGTTTGTGTAAGGCTAGAGAGGATGATTTGATGTTTAGTGAAAATGATAAAGTAAAGATTAAAAAATTAGAGCCAAATAAAAAATATAATGGTTTATGGTTTGATCCAGAAATGAGATAAATAGCAGATTATGAGGGCATTCACACAATCATATGCGTTGAAGAGTATCAAAAAAGAAAACCAATTTATTTTCTAGAAGATGTTGAGTTATTTATGTTCAATGATGAAATGTTAGAAAAGGCATAACACTCAATACTAAAAAACAAGTATTTAAATTTAATAGAGAATGAGGAATAAAAGCAATACAGCTTTATTTCTCTACTCTCATTTGGGAATCAATTAATAATAGAATCCCATTAGGTAAACAAAAAAACGAGTGTAATCTAATGGCAGTTTTCAGATCTCAATATTATTATGTGAAGCGATAAGATATATATTCTGTTTAGATTATGGTTACAATGTTTAAATTTGATAGAAAGAAGATGAGCAGATGTTAAAAAAAGGTGACAAGGTTGTAATGCATACATGTTTAGAAGCAGAAACACATAACGGAAGAATATGGACTTGTGAAAGTGATGAATTTAAAGCAAATTCAAGTGGAAATGGAGTATTTTTAGAAGGATTCAGTGGCTATTTCTATACTGAATATCTTCAAAAAGTAAATGTTACAGGGATAGAGCTAAAGAATATAGATTTAACTGGAATAAGTGAACTAGATCAACTAGATAAAATTAAAGAAGAAGAAATTGAATTTAGAGAAGCATTTATTGAATATTTACAGAAACAGACAAAAGAAAATAAGTTACATGTTATTGAAGAATTTTGGGATAGAGTGCAATCACCTTTAGGGTTACTGAATATGTACGGAATAACAGCAAAGGAAGTACAGGCTTATTATCCTAAGCACTTAGAAAAATTAAAAGATCGCCCTAGGAGGGATAAATAATATGAGAGAAATTAAATTTAGAGCTAAAAGTTCAATCACTAATGAATGGGTTTATGGTGGCTATTATTGTATGCCAGATTGTAGAAAAGATGAAGATAGACATATTGTTGTTTATCAAGATGACATGCCGGGTATGCAAACCAAACATGAGCCTGTAGATATAAATACATTAGGGCAATATACAGGAGTTAAAGATTATAAAGATAATGAAATATACGAAGGCGATATAGTCAGATTTTTCAATGATGTAGACTATATATTAAAGCCAGGAAAAGTAGAAGTGTGTTTTAATTTGGGAGCCTTTTGCATGAAACATTTTAAGTATGGAACAGAACCTTTAAGAGATATGGAGATAGATGATATGTTCATAAAAGTGATTGGTAATATTTATGAGAATCCAGAGCTATTAAAGGAGTTGAAATAGATGGAAGATAAAAAGAAAGAGTGTTACCAAGAAAGCGGAAAGTGTCCTAAAAATGAAAGAGGTAAAGGCACAGATAATAAAATATGTGGTAATCAATATCTGGCAGGTTTTGATTTTGAATTAGAATGTTTCAGACTTCAGAAAGAAAATGAAGAGTTAACAGCTGAGAATAAACAGCTAACCGAAGAAATTCAACAATCCAACTTTAAACTAAAAGAATATGAATCTAAATTACCACAGCTTAAAGAACTTGTTGTGAAGCTAATAAGAATTAATGAAATACTTGCAAGTAATATTTATGTTGAGGGGTTGGAGGATTAATCTATGAAGGTAGGACAAACAGCAAGAGTAACTAAAACTAAGGAAGGTAAAAACTCTAATACTATAAAGATGAATAAAAGATCTGGAACTATATATGCTTTAGATAAGTTTAAGATAACAGTAGAGTTTAATAAAGATGGGAAACCAACCTTTAGAGAAAGCTACAATCAAGCTGACATAATAGAGGGAATTGTAAAGATAGAGATTAAGAAGGGTAAAGAGTGGGTAAAAGTAGATAAGAGTTATTTTAAGTAGGAGGTATTGCATGGATAAAGAACTATTCAGAAAGACCGAAGGAAGACTATACAGATACTTTAAGTATAAGAAAGATATTCAGCATATGAAAAGAAGAATAGAAGTCTTAGAAAAGCAAATAAGTGATATAGATGAAAGCATTAGAAATGTTCATAAATATATTAGTGTAGATCCATACCAAAATGGCGCAGGAATATCAGAAAGAGTACAAACAAGTTCAACTGGTACAAGCTATGTTGAGGGAGAAATGGAAAAGGAAGTTACAAAGCTTGAAAAAGAGCAATGCAACATGGTTAAAAGTGTACTTAAATTACAATCTAAAATAAGAGAAAAAGAAAGCTATGTAAGAAATATGGAGTTCAATATAGAAATGCTCAGTGAGGAAGATAAGAGATTCATAGAGTTAAAGTATTGTGATGTAGAAGAAGTAACCTCAATAGCAAATAAGTTAAATATGGCTAGAGCTACAGTGTATAGGAAAAGAGAAGAGTTGGTGGAGAATATATCACAATTCATGTACTTAATTAAATGATATTCTGAAAGGATGGGGAAACAATGATTAAAGAGTTTAAAAGATATATAGTTGATGTGCTTATCATGTCTGGATTATTTGCTATATTAAAAGTATTATGGGATGAATTAGAGATATTATTTGATGGTGGAGTTCAAGTTAGTATATCAGACTCAGTAATAGCAGTAATTTTGGTATTACTATTGTGGATAGACATAAGAAAATGGATAATAATTAAAAAGTCTGAGAACATACAAGATAAGATAAATAAATTACCATAAAAAATCAGAACTAATATGCATCACATTTTATTGTAGGTGTGGTGCTTTTATTATACAATAGAAGAAAAACCGAACGGAGGTTCGCATGATGAAATGCATTATACAATATAAAAATAAGGATGATGAACATAAATGTTTTTGTAGCAAATTAAAAGAATGTAGTAAATGTAGCTGTGGTATTTTTAGAAAGGAAAATGAATGTGGAGTAGCAGTAGGGGAATACTGCACTTGTAGATTATGTGGTTTTGCAGTTAGAGCGTAAAACCATGAGACAAAATTGAGACTATGTTGAGACTAAAAAGCTTAAAACATGTGATATTATAGTATTGTAAAGAATTCCTTGAAAGGAAATTTACAGCCCTTATAATCTCACAAACCCCTTTTTACTAAAATACCCTGTAGCGATATGTAGTCGATATTGGGTATTTTTTGTTGATATAATTTGGAATGGCTTGTATAATTAGGGTACAAAGGGGGGATGAATATGGGAAAACATAATGAATTAAGTGAAGAAGTAAAATATGAGAAAATGAAACTACATATAAAATATGTATTAGGAATAGCTTTGACAAGCACATCATTAACTATAGTGGCGGCTTGTTTTACGAAAAATAAATTCGTAAATGAAGTATCATTTGCAAGTACTGTAGCTTCAATTATATTATCAGTTATAGCAATTATTATGACAATAGTTGGAGAAAATAAATCTGAAAACACAAAAGATAAGTTGATTAATTTATCCGAAGATTTAGAAGGAATAGTTCAAAAAATTGAGAAAACAACCAGTGAATTTGAAAATGCAGTGAAACTAAACAGCAAAATAAAAACAATAATAGAAAATAAATTTAATGGAGTTTCGGCAGATGCTGACACAACTAAAGAAGAAAAAGCTGATAAACCAATCGATAAGAGCTATATAGTACTTTTTGATGAAGCAATTAACTCAATAGACAAAAGCACGGTTAAGGATTTATGTATAACGTTATTGTATATCAAGATAAGGCTAGTACAAGGAGAACGCTCTATACCATATGAGCTATATATAAGCGAGGATAAAATAATAGGTTTAAATATAAAAAATGATATGCTTGCATGGAATATTTCATTAATATTTTGGAAAGAGCTATGGAGGAATGAAGAACTTTATAATCATATTTATGAATATAGTAAAAATAGATATACCATTGAAATTCAAAATTTAGAGAATTGGGTTAAAATGAAAAATGAAATTATTAAGCAGAACCAAAATTCTCAACAACTATAGGAGCTCTTAACAGAGTTCTTTTTTAATATAATAAAACAGCCTAAATTTTAAATTCAAAGAAAGGAGATTTAACATGAACAGCCACAAGAGAAAGAAATTAAAATTAAATATAAAGTTCAATAAAGGAATAGTTGTATGTGCTAAGTCTCCAGTAGAATGTAATACATGTGAAAATATAAATAACTGTGAAACAATAAATACGTATTATTATCCTTATGAAGGGATAAAAGAATGTTTTAAAAATAGTTATAAGAAATAAATATTGATACTATATTATTCTTTGACAGATAGTTATATAATTAATAAAAAAGGGATAAGGGGTTTAATTATGGATATTAAGGAAACTGTAAAACAAATTAAGGAAGATGGACATGAACAGGCTATGCAAGATGCGGCAAGAATGAAAAGCAAAGAATATATGGAAGTTAGAAAGAATCATTATGATACACATCTTAAATTAATATTTGCTGGTGTACCTTGTTTTCTTATTGGGATGATATTTGCACCTTTATTATTAGCAGCTATAGCGTGTTTTGGCGGTGGACTAGTATGTATGGCTACACACTGGAAACAGATAAATGAGGAAAGAGAAATCAGAAAGAATATTAATAAGTAAGGTGATTGAATGGTAATGCATAAAGTTAGATTAAGTAAAGATGCTGTACCTGAAAAAATAATTCAAAGAGATGTAAAAAAGCATTGCTGCAATTGTGAACATCATCTGAATTATTACGATAAAGATTTAAAACAGCTCCAATGTATGTGTTGCAATCCAAAAGTTGATAATGATGATTTCCACGATGGAGATTGTTTAAAGGTTACAGATAAAAAAGTTAAAGTATGTATAGGATGGAAACTGAAAATAGAAAATGATTAAGCACTTACTAAATGGTAGGTGCTATTTTTATGCTTTAAATTAAAGGGGTGGGATTATGAAGAAACTTAAAGAAAACATAATAGATTTATTACAAATATTTCTTATGTCTGCAGCTGCTTGGGATATATTCAAGAATAGAGAACTGTTAGCACTTTGTTGTATGGTGTTGATCTTGGTTGTTGAATTTACGATGAAAGATAGGAGCTAGGGTTATGGGACCAGATACCAATATAGATAACGTGACATTAATGTTTGATGGAAAAGAGATAGGGACATCTAGCAATATTCAAATGAGTGTTGGAGTTGATACTAAAGAAGATGAAATAAAAGATATTCCTTTTGGGATTAATGGAAGATATGAATGTTCTTTTAAGCTAACAGGAGAATCTAAAAGGAGACTTTTCTTATTTGTACATCTAAGCTGTGAAATAGAAAGACTTAGAAAGATAGCATTAAGAGTAAAAAGAATAAAGGTTAAAAAGAAACTGTTAGGTAGAATAAATAGATACATTTATAGGATTTATAAATTGGGATATTAATGAAGGGGTGAGATCATGATAACTGAATATAAAATCAAAAATATTACAAAGCCAGATATAGAAATAAATACTAACAAGAATGTATTCAAGATAAATGATATAGATTTAAGTGCACTTCCTTACTTTCAAATAACATTTAATAATGGCAAATGGTTCTATTTATTAAAGAATGAGAAGGAAAGCGACGAAGGAATAAAGATAACTGTATCTGATGTTGAGCTTAACGATGATATTATAAATGAAATAGGCAAGAGAATAGTAGAGCAGATTAAAGAAGCTATAAGGTGATAGTATGGCTAGAGAGTTTGCAAAAGCTTTTTATAATAGTATAGCGTGGAAGAAATGTAAGAAAGGTTTTATAAAATCTGTTTATGGTTTATGTAATAGATGTGGTAAGCCTGGGAAGATAGTACATCATAAAGTAGTACTTACACCTAGCAATATAAATGACCCAAGTGTTACTCTTAATTGGAATAAGCTAGAGTATCTATGCCAAGATTGTCATAACAAAGAACATATGAGTAAATATAAAGCTATAAGAGATGATGTGACCTTTGATGATGAAGGAAATTTAATTAAGATAGCAGATGAAGATGAATAATATCCCCCCCTATCAATGAATTTTAGAAAGATTGTGAATGACCGTATAGGGCTCAATCAAAAAACACAAATCTGGTTCTATAAGGGGGTGTGGTATAAAAGATATGAAAGAAGGTGAATTTTTAATGAGAAATGAAGATAAGTTAAAAGATTTATCAAAGGATGAAAGAATATCAGAAGAAATAAAAAGACTTGATAAATTATTTAAAGATGTAGATATGAAAACAAAAAAAGCAGTTCATTCTCTAATTGAAAATGCCGCTTTTATGTCTATAACATTAGAAGATCTACAAGCAACCATAAATAAAAATGGGGTTATAAGTGAATATCAAAATGGTGAAAATCAGTGGGGAACTAAAAAAAGTCCAGAGGTTGAAATATATAATACAATGATTAAAAATCATATGTCAGTTATAAAACAACTTACTGATTTGCTGCCTAAACAACCTCCTAAAAATGATGACGATGGATTTGATGAGTTCGTGAATAACAAATGAGTAATACAGCAAGAAAAATAATATATGAATTAACTTATAACCCTATTTTAGAATACTGGGAAAAGATAAAGCATAAACCATTATTCCAAAAGAGAGAATTACTAAAAAAAGAAATTGTTTTACTTAAGAATGATAAAGTAACA
This sequence comes from Clostridium sp. YIM B02500, assembly GCF_022324665.1. Classification (NCBI taxonomy): domain Bacteria; kingdom Bacillati; phylum Bacillota; class Clostridia; order Eubacteriales; family Clostridiaceae; genus Clostridium; species Clostridium sp. YIM B02500. Next base: position 147,590 of record NZ_JAKGTE010000004.1, read on the forward strand.
AATGAAGTAGAGCTGAAATCTAAAGAAAAAGAACTTGAAGAAGCTATAAAAGAAATTGATAAATTGAAATTAACTGATGGGATAGTTAATGTAAGCCTTAAAGTTTACAAGACATATAAAGAACTTGTAAGGCTTATAAATGATGATAGCTCTGAGTGGGAATATAACCCTAAGAAAGCTAATCACGCATTAGAGTTTATAGAGAACTACTGCAAACATTCTAAGGGTTCAATGGGTGGCAAACCTTTTATACTAGAATTATGGCAAAAGGCTTTAGTAGCCGCAACATTTGGTATTATACATAAAATAGATGGGACTAGAAAATATCAAGAAGTACTTTTAGTTGTAGCTAGAAAAAATGGTAAGTCAACCTTAAGTGCAGCTATAGGATTATATTTGCAAATAGCTGATGGAGAACCAGGAAGTGAAATATATGCAGTAGCAACAAAGAAAGATCAAGCCAAGATAATATGGTTAGAAGCTAAAAGAATGGTTAAAAAATCGCCATCTTTAATTAAACGGATAAAACCTTTAGTTGGAGAAATGACAAGCGAATTTAACGATTCTTTTTTTAAACCGCTTGGAAGAGATTCAGATAGCTTAGATGGATTAAATGTACATGGAGCTTTACTTGATGAAATACATGCATGGACAGACCAAAATTTATATGATGTTATAGTCGATGGTACAACCGCAAGAGAACAGCCGCTTATATTTGTAACAACTACAGCCGGAACAGTTAGAGAATGCGTATATGACCTTAAATATGATGAATCTGAAAGACTTATAAATGGTTATGAGGATTCAGAAGGATATAAAAACGAAAGATTCTTAGCTATTGTTTATGAATTAGATGATAGAGATGAGTGGACAGACGAAGAATGCTGGACTAAAGCAAATCCAGGACTAGGAACAATTAAAAAGATTGACCAGTTACAAAATAAAGTTAACAAAGCAAAAGCAAATTCTAAATTAATTAAAAACTTATTATGTAAAGACTTTAATATTAGAGAAACTAATGGAGAAGCATGGTTGAGTTTTGAAGATATAAATAATACTGAAATTTTTGATATGGAAGACATAAGAAATACTTATGCTATTGGCGGTTGTGATTTATCAGCGACTACCGATTTGACATGTGCAACATTATTAATCATGAAGCCTAACAGCAATAAAAAATATATATTGCAACAGTATTTCTTACCAGAGGAATTGCTGGATAAGCGTGTACAAGAAGATAAAATTCCATATGATTTATGGAGGGATAGAGGATTACTTACAACATGCGAAGGTTTTAGAGTGAATTTTAGTGATGTTACCGCATGGTATGAAAAAATGTTAAATGAATATGATATCACACCATTATGGATTTACTATGATAGAGCTCTTGCAGGTTATTGGGTTGAAGAAATGAAAGGCAAAGGATTTCAAATGTATCCATGTGCTCAAGGAGCGCTAACATTCAGCCAACCTATGAGAGTTATGGAAGCTGACTTAAAGAGTAAGCTAATTAATTATAATAATAATCCAATTCTTAAATGGTGCTTAACTAATACGAGTGTAAAATATGATGATAACGATAATATAAGACCGTTAAAAGGAAGAAACCAACGTCAACGTATTGATGGAATGGTGAGTTTATTAGACGCTTATGTAGGCTTAGGACAACATTCAGAGGAATATATAAATTTAGTAGGTTAGGAGAGATTAAAATGAATGAATTATTTAAAAGAAAAGGAATAATTCCAATAAGTAGAGATCTTATAAATGAAAAACCAGAGGCTCTTTTAGAAATCTTTAAAGATATCTTAATCATAAAGGCTGATAATGATTTCTTTAAGAATGTAATTACTTATTATGCATATTCAAAGCATTTTAACATTGTTGAAGAAGGACAAGAAACGCCAGAATATTTTCCTATAATAACTAAAGATAAAGATGAAATAAAATTAATTAGTTGGGAGAAGAGATGATTAAATGAGTGATTGCGTACAAGTAACATTAATAATATGTGGAACTATGATACTGTGTAGTTTAATTACATTATTAACATTTAGACATGGTACAAGAACACCAAATACAGAATCAGGCGAAAAAATAAAAAATATAAAACCGCCTAGAGATAATCAATATTTTGGTTATTGTAAAAGCCCAACATATCCAAGACCACTAAGACCAGGATGTGGAATAGGCCATAATCCTTCACCTGCAGGAGAAAAGCCAGGATTTCCAGGAAGAAAAAGTACTGATACATTAGAATTTAGCCAAGAAGATGAATAAAGGAGTTGATAAGATTGCCAATACAAAATCAAACCAAAATTGAGAAAGGTTAAGGTGGTCCATATCTCGCAAAGCCAGCGTTAAGGCTTATTTTTATTTAAGGAGGAATTAAAGTTATGGAGTATAAAGAAATAACCATAGAAAAATTAACCCAAATTCAAGTTGATAAAGATGATGTCTTAATTCTAAAAGCAGATAGGCTACTTAGAGATACAGATTATGAAAATATTGAGAAACAAATTTCAGACAGAATTGGGTGCAAGGTGGCAATAATTCCATGTGGATTTGATATAGTAGCGATACTAAATAAATTTAAGTAAGCCTATAGGGCTTTTTATTTTGCCTTTGAAAGGTGGTGATAACTTGGCAAGAGAAAAAAGAAGCTTGTTTAATATTATATTTGGTAGCAACAAACCAAGGCAACCAACAGGACAAGCAACTCAATTAAAAATGTTAAATGGCTATGTTCCTATTTTTAGTCAGTTTGGGAATGATGCATATGCAAGCGATGTTGTTAGAAGTGCTGTAGATGCTATAGCAAGAAATGCGGCTAAATTACAACCTAAGTATAGGCGAAAAGACAATCAAGGGAATGTTAAGCTGTTCAATGATAATGTTCAATACTTGCTTGATACACAGCCTAATCCGTTTATGAATGCTTATATATTTAGATATAAAGTAATAACCCAGCTTTATATGCAGAATAATGCATTTATTTATATTTCATTAGACTCTAAAGGCAACCTACAAGGATTATATCCTATTAATTTTTCAAATATGGAGTTTCTCGAAAGTAATTCAGAAATATTTGCAAAGTTCACATTTATGAGTGGAGATTATATAACAGTTCCTTATTCTCAATTAATTCATTTAAGAAGATTTTTCTATAATGATGATTTGTTTGGAGAAAGAAATGATTATGCATTATATCCGACCTTGGAACTTATTCATACTACAGACCAAGGAATTATTAATGCAATAAAAACATCAGCTTTTATTCGAGGAATTTTGAAATTTACTCAAATATTAAAACGTGAAGATAAAAAGGATAGGACTGAAGACTTTGTTAAAGATTATATGAACATAAATAATAATGGCGGTGTAGCTGCTATTGATGGATCATGTGATTATCAGAATGTAGGTTCAGAGCCTAAGATGGTAAATAGTTCTCAAATGGATTTCATAGAGCAAAAAGTTTATAAATATTTTGGGATTAGTAAATCTATTGTAATTTCAGATTATACTGAAGAACAATGGAATGCATTTTATGAAAGTGTACTTGAACCTATAGGAATTCAATTAAGTCAAGAATTTACATCTAAATTATTTACAGATAGAGAACGAGGATTTGGTAACGAAGTCATATTCGAAGCTAACAGATTACAATATGCTAGTAATACTACAAAAGTTAATGTAGGAACTTTCTTGACTAACATAGGAGCAGCTAGTCTAGACGATATACTTGATATGTTTAATATGCCAACCATAGGCGGCGAAGAAGGTTCGAGAAGAGTACAAACACTTAATATGGTTAATGCTCAAAAGGCAGACCAATATCAAGGCGTAAATAATAGTGGAGGAGGTGATGGTAATAATGCCACAGATAATCAAACAGGGACAGAGGGAAATTAGAACAGTAACATCAAGAATAGAGTTAAGATCAGTTGGAGAAGGAGATAACCAACAAGAATCTATTGAAGGTTATGCTCTTAAATTTAATAAATGGTCCGATACATTAGGTTTCTTTGTACCATTCAGAGAGAAAATAATGCCAGGGGCTTTGGATGATTGCGATATGTCAAATGTTGTTGCACTTTTTAATCATAGTCAAGACATGCCATTAGGAAGGAATACAATTAGAAGTGGTTCTGGAAGTTTAAATTTAAACATAGATGGAATAGGCTTAAATTTTAACTGCATTCCAACTAGCACAAGTTATGCAAATGACTTAAAAGAAAATATTCGCTCCAATGTGGTGAATCAATGTAGTTTTGCTTTTGATATAGACTATGATGATGAAACAGCAGAAGAAATAACATGGAATGAGAAAGATCAGATTTATGAAAGAACTATAAACAAGATAAAAACCTTATATGATGTATCAGTAGTAACAACTCCAGCTTATCCAGATACTGAGGCTGTAGTTGGACAAAGATGCAAAGAGAAAATAGAAGAACTTAGAAATAAAAAGCTTGAAGAAGCTGAACAAAAGAGGAATAAAAAAATCAGGAATGATGAACTTAGAAAAAAATTAATATTAAAAACTTATTTATAAGCGGATCCGAAAGGGTTCTTTTTTTCTACAAAAATTTAAATAAAAGTGAGGTATAAAATATGTTTGAAAAAAGAATGCAAGAAATAAAGACTAAAAAAGAAGAAATTAGAGGTAGATTAGAAACAGCAAAAGATGAAGAATTAGATACTATCCAAGAGGAATTAAGATCACTGGATGATGAACAAAAATCCATTGAAAAAAGAATGTCTATAGCAAAAGGAATAAATAATGGAACTATTGATGCCAATCACATTGATACTCCAGAAGAAAGAGAAAGAGATAAGCAAAAAGACTTTAGAAATTTAACTCAAGATGAAATTATCGCTTCACCTGAGTATAGATCAGCATTTCTTAAGAATTTGCAAGGAAAAGATTTAAATGAAACTGAGAGAAGAGCTTTAACTACTGCTTCAAATAGTGCAGGGGCTGCAGTACCTACTACAACACTTAATTTAATAATCCAAAAGTTACAACAAACATCAGCTTTATTTAATCAAATTAATGTAACTTATATTCCAGGAAACTTATCACTTGCAGTAGCTAATGCTAAAAATGCAGCTTCATGGAAAACAGAAGGCTCAGATGGAACACCTCAAGATGATACAGTAATTAAAGTTAATTTAGCAGGTTTTGAATTAATTAAATTAGTAGAAATCTCAGCTGCATCTGATGCAATGACAATAGATGCATTTGAAACTTATATATCTGGTGAAATTGGAAGACAATTATCTATTGCAATAGAGAATGCAATCATTAATGGCGCTGGAAATGGAGAACCAACAGGAATACTTAAAGGTATTACTTGGGATGCTACAAATTCTACTACTTGGGCAAGCTCAGCAAATGTTGGATATGATAACTTGATGGATGGTATGGCTTTACTCCCAACAATGTATCATCAAAATGCATGTTTCTGTATGAATAGAAAAATGCTATTTGGAGGTATAAGAAAGATTAAGGATGATTTAAAGAATCCTATATTTACTTATAACCCACAAGATAGAGCAGCAATGACTATACTAGGATATCCAATAATCTTAGATGATTATGTTCCAGACGATACAATATTATTCTGCGATCATTCATATTACTATATGAACTTTAGTAAAACTCCTGAAATTTCTTCAGATAGATCTGCAGGATTTAAAAGTGGAAAGATTGTTTATAGAGGACTTGCTGTTGCAGATGGTAAGCCAGCACTTAGTGAAGCTTTTGTTAAGATTTCTAAAGCTACAACTGCTTAATATGGGAAGGTTTTTCCTTCCTTTCATATTTGTAAAGGAGGGATTATGTGTTAATAGATAAAGTAAAATTAGCATTAAGAATTGATGATAATAGCTTAGATGAAGAAATACAAGACGCTATTGATGCAGCTAAAGCTGATTTAAAACTTAGTGGAATATTAGAAAGTAAGATTGATGATACTGATCCTTTAATTACTAGAGCAATAAAGATTTTTTGCAAATCCGAATTCAGCACAGATGATTCTGAATCAGCAAGATACAGAGATTCTTATGATATGCTCAAAACTCACTTATGCTTATCGAGCGATTATATAAATGAGGTAATAGTATGAGTATAGAAAGTTTAGATAAAAGAATTGAAATATGGGGAAATGAAGAAGTTTTTGATGAAGAGCTTAAGGAATGGACGTTCAAAGATACTAAAATAAAAACTATATGGGCTAGTATAATCCCTCAAACTGGTTCGTTACAAAAGCAACAAGCCGATACAATGCTATCTAATGTTACCACTAAAATAAAAGTTAGATATGGCGCAGGAAAAGATATAACGGAAGATATGCACTTTATATACAAGGAAGGTAATAAAGGTCACAGATTTGATATTAAATATATTTTAAACCCATATATGTCTAACGATTTCTTAGAAATATTCTGTCAAGAGATTATAGGGGGGTAAGCTTATGGCTAATGTTTTTGATTTTAAAGAAATGGATAAGTTCACAAAAGATATTTTAGCTATGGCAAATGACCAATTACCAAAAGAAAGCAAAAAATTCTTAAGAAAAGAAGGCACAGCTTTAAAAAGATTAGTAATTAAAACAGCTAAAACAATTGTTGGTAAAAAAACAGGTAATTATATGGAAGGCTTTAAAAGAGGCAAAGCATACAAGTATAAAGGTTCTTTAGCTATAAGAGTTTATAATAGTTCTCCACATGCTCATTTAGTGGAAAATGGACATAGACAAATAACTAAAGACGGAGAAGAAACAGGTTATTTCGTACATGGATATCATGTAGTAGATAAAGCATCTAAACAATTTGAAAATAAATATTTCAATGATTCCGAAAAATTTATCGAAGAAAACATAAGCAAATTATTCTAGGAGGTGGTCAAAATAATAAAACTATCGCAAATTCATGCGGCAATAAATGATGCAATAACAAATGCTTTAGTAGGAACTGATTTCTCACAAGTAAAAATTTATTCCGAAGATGAAAAAAGCGCTTTTCAAAGTAACACTGATGGAACAGTTACCGCACTATTAAGACCATCTTTAAGAATAACATTTGATAGTGCACAAGCTGGTAAATTTAACAGCCAGCTTAAAGAAAGAAATTTGACAGTTAGAATTTACTTCTTTGCTCAAGACAAATACAAATATAAAAAAGACAATTTAAAAATGCAGGACCTGCTAGAAAATACATTCCTAGAAGATGTACAAGTTACACCTTCTTTTTTTATGCCTATTTCTAACGAGGAAGGTGTACAAAGTCAAATTATAGATACTGTATTAGAATGCAGTTTTGATTTATACAGTTTAGAAGAAATCTATGACGATTCAGCATTAGAACCAATAGAAGAATTAAATATTAATTTAGAATAGGAGTGATAATATGTCAGTAACAATGCCAAACATTGACGTAACATTTAAGCAACTAGCAGCTTCATTAGTTGATAGAAGCGAAAGAGGTTATGCAATTTTAATTTTACGTGATGATACAGATAAGACATTTAGTTATAAAGAATATAGTCTTATAACAGATGTTGATGAAGCTGATTATTCGGCTACTAATTATCAATATATTAAAGACATTTTTGCATTTGCACCTTATAAAGTTTGTATTGTAAGAATAGATGCAACAGGTTCACCAAGTGCACCAGCAATAACAACAGCATTACCATTAGTATTGGAGAATGTTAAAACTGGATGGATAACAATTGCAGATGGTACAGCAGATGATTTTACAGCATTAACAAGCTGGGTCAAATCTCAAATAACACTTAAGAAAACTTATAAAGCTGTAGTTTATAATGCAGCAACAGCACCAGACGAAAAACATATCGTTAACTTTGTTAATACAAAAGTAGTCTTTAATGATTCTAGAGATGAAGAGACAGGAGAAAAGTATTGCCCTTCACTTATTGGAATCTTAGCTAAATGTAATGTTGCAAGAGGAAGTAACTATTTTAAATGTAGTAATCTTGTAAGAGTTACAGAGGTAGCGGATAGAAATGCTGCTCTTGGTGCTGGTAAGTTTATTTTAATTAATGATGGTGATGTAAAGATCGCAAGAGGAATAAATAGTTTAACAACTACAAATGGAACTACATCAACAGAAGATATGAAAGAAATAGAAGTTGTAGAAGCTATGGACCTTATGTTGGATGATATTTCAGATACGTTCAAAAATACTTATCTAGGCAGCTATAAAAATAAATATGATAATCAAATTTTATTTATAAGTGCTGTAAATGGATATTTTAAGAATTTAGCTGGCAACGATGTTCTTGATAATGAATATAGCAATTTGTGTGATATAAATGTTGAGGCACAAAGAGCAGCATGGGTAGCGTCAGGCAAAACAGAAGCTGCCGAATGGACAGATTTACAGGTGAGATTAAATACTTATAAAAGAAGTTTGTTTTTAAGTGCAAATGTGAAGATATTACAAAGTATGGTTGATTTAAACTTTGTAATAAATTTAGCATAAAGGAGGTAGTTAGATGGCTAATCAAGCAATTGCAAATAAAATTTTAACAGGAAGTAGCGGTAACTTGTGGTTTAATGGTCAATTACTCGCCACTTTATCTAAAATTGAAGCAAAGGTAAAAGGAGACTTCGAAGATGTTTCCTTTTGTGGAGATAATGCAACATATAGTAGATATAACGGATGGTCTGGTGAAGGAACATTAACTGTTAAAAAGGTTGATAGTACAATATGGAAGATTTGTGCTGATGCTTATAAGAGTGGAGTTATGCCGGATATTAAATTAATATCAAGTTTAACTGATGCAGCAACAGGGAAAAGCGAAAAGACAAGCATTGAAGGAATAACAATTACAGAATTTATGCTTGCTGGATTTGAAAGTAAAAAGATGATTGAAGAAGAATTCCCATTTAAGTTTGGAGATTTCGACCCAATAGAAACTATTTAATATTAAGATGCTTTTAATTAAGCATCTTTTTTATTTCTAAATTTAATTTTTAGGAGGATTTTATAATGAGTAAAGAAGCAATTAAAGAATTAAGTCTTAAAGACTTTTTAAATAAAAGTATAGATAGGTCAAGCAAAGAAAAAGAAGAAGATCAAATTGAAATACCAGGATGGGGAAAAATCCCTGTTAAAAGACCAACTAATGACCAAACATTAGATTTCCTTAATGCACAAGCTAATTCAGTTAAATTTGATAAAAAGGGAAATATTACGGAGACAGACTTAAGAGTTTTGACCGATTCAGCAGTACAATATGTATATTTTGCTTGCCCTTACTTACAAGAGCCAGAATTACAAGAAGCTCATGAAATAAAGGACCCTTTTGATATACCTATAAAGGTTTTTGGAATTGAAAATGTAGTTGATATAGCTAATTTAATTCATGAAAAGTTTAGTGGTGAAAAGATTAGGAGATCAATAAAAAACTCATAAGAGGGAATGGAAACGGAGACATAGGAAAGCTTTTTTGGCTTGGCTATTTCTTTGAATGTGGCCATCCCCTCGAATACTTATGGAATCTATCATCATTAGAAAAAGAACTATTAATACAATACGTTCAATATAAAAAAGAGTTGAGAAATACAGAACCGCCGAAAAGTTAGGAGGTGGTAATTTGGCAAGTAAAGTTATAAATACGATACTGAATTTAAAAGATAATTTTAGCTCAACAATTCAAAATGTAGCAAAAAATACTCAATCCTTTAGAAGTGGTATGCAGCAGACAGAAAATCAAGCTTTAAGTATGCGTGATAAAGTTTCAAATGCTTATGATATTATAAGCAAGTCTGTATTGCATGGTATCGGAATAGGTGCAGGAATGGATATTTGGGAAAAGATGAAAGACGGAATATCCGAAACTGTAACATTCGGTGCAGAACTCCAAAAGTCATTAAATGGTGTAATGGCAGCTAGTGGACTTACCACGAATGGAATGGAACAAATGAAAAATGTTATGGTTGACATTTATAATGATAATTTTGGAGAAAACTTTGAAGATATAGGTGAAGCAATAAAAGCAGTTGGAGAACAAACAGGGTATACTGGCGATGATTTGAAAGGAATGACAGAAAATGCGATAACTTTACGTGATACATTTGGTTATGAAGTAAATGAATCTGTTAGAGCAGCATCAATGTTAATGAAACAATTTGGTGTTGATGGAAATGAAGCATTTAATTTAATTGCACAGGGTAAGCAAGGTGGATTAGATTTTAGCGGTGAAATGTTAGATTCTATAGATGAATATAGTGTTCAATTTAAAAAACTTGGATTAAATGCAGAAGATATGTTTAATGTATTCTCCGCAGGGTCGCAAGAAGGCGGATTCAATCTAGATAAAGTTGGAGATGCAGTTAAAGAGTTCTCTATAAGAGCTGTAGATGGAAGTAAAACAACAACAGATGGATTTACTCAACTTGGGTTTAATGCAGATGATTTAGCAGCAAAGTTTGCGCAAGGTGGAGATATTGCAAAAAATTCTTTTGAGGATGTTATAACAGCTTTATCGAATATGAAGGACCCACTTAAACAATCTCAAGTCGGTGTTGAACTTTTCGGTACACAGTTTGAGGATTTAGGCATAAATGTAATAGAAAGTTTAGGAAATATTGATGGAGAAATAACTAATACCTATGATGCATTAGGACAGATAAACAAAATTAAATATAACGATATAGGTAGTGCTTTTGAAGGTATTGAGCGTATGTTAAAAACAAGCATATTAATTCCAATTTCGGATGCAGTTCTACCGCGATTAAATGATTTTTCCAACTGGTTTAGTAGCCATATACCTAATGTGAAAGAAGATATCGGTGGAATTACACAAAACTTTTTAGATGTTGCAGGTTCTATTATAGATAAAGTGTCACCTTCAATCGGTGGTTTAGTTGATTCGGCAACAAATTTAGTTAAAACTATTTATGATAGTGTAATTCCATCATTTGATTCAGTAAAGCCGGATAATTGGAACTCAGTCGGAGATGCTATTAAAGATATAATTGATAAAGCAACAGGCGTTGTTGATTATATAAATAATGATTGGCCTACAATAAAACCAGTTATCGAAGGAATTATAGGGGCTGTTATAGCGTGGAAATTGGCAATTATGGCAGTTAACACATGGATAGGAATTACAACACTTGCAACTTCCGCATGGTCAACAATAGAACTAATGATTTGGGGCATTAGAAATGCCACTACAGCGTGGGAAGGAGCACAATGGGCGCTAAATGTTGCTTTAGATGCGAATCCGGTAGGAGTTGTTGCACTCGCTATAGCTGGATTAGGATTTGTTATTTATGAAGTAGTTCAACACTGGCAAGATATTTGTGAGTGGATAAGCAGAGCATGGGATTTTCTTGAAAATAACCCAATTGCATCATTTATTTTAGAGTGTATCCCATTTGTAAATGTTATTTATGAGCTGGCTAAGCATTGGGATGATGTTTGTAGCTCAGTTCAATGGGCTTGGGAGAAATTAAAAGGATTCTGGGATTGGTGGAATGGTACAAATTTTGCTGATAAAACAGTAAATATAACTCAAAATGCACAAAATGCCGACACGGTGGACGCGGATCAAGTATCATTTAATCCATATCAACACAAAGCAACTGGTACTCAATATTCTAAAGGCGGTTTAACAATAGCTGGTGAATATGGTCCAGAGTTAATTGATTTGCCAAATGGAAGTAAAGTTTATACAAATAGTCAAACTAATAAAATGTTAAATGGTAATGGGAATGGTGGAGTGCATGTATACCTAACAGTACAAGGTAACATGGTAGGAAATGAAGAATTCGCTGATCAAGTAGGACAACATATTTATAATAAATTATATTATCAAATGGTTAATTCTTAGAAAGTGAGGTAGGTTATGAGTAATTATAATATTTATATAAGTGATTATAACAGAACAAAAGTATTACAATTTCCAACAATACCAAGTAAGCTACCTGCTTTTTCTAGTGATGGTAAGAATGAAGTATTTGAAACTTATTGGGATATTCCATATAACTTTATAGAGAAAAAAGGATTACTTCAAGGATCGTGGAGTGATTGGTTACCTAGAAATGCTAGCAAATATCATTTCTGTAAAAGCAAAGTTAATGCAAAAGAAATTATCACGTTGATTGAAAATGCTAAAACTAATGCAGAGCCTATTCGCTTAGTTATAAATACTCCAGATGGTTATTATGTAAATGATACATTTAGTATTGAAAAATTTGAACCTCAGATAATGAAAAATGGCGATTATGAATATTCTTTAGGTGTTAAGCAATGGAGAGATTACAATACTACTATTGCTAAAGTTTATACTGTTGGCTGGCAACAAGATTCAACAGGATGGTATTACTATACTGATACATCTGGAAATTATTATAAAGATTCTTGGCAACTTATAGATAATGAATGGTATAGTTTTAATGCTGCTGGTTATGCTAGGCAATCTAGCTGGCTACAATACGGAGGATATTGGTACTATCTAAAAGATAATTGTATGATGGCTAGAAATGAGTGGATTAAATATAATGATAAATGGTATTATTTCGGTTCTGATGGAGCAATGTATTTTGGAGGAACTGCTACAATAGATGATGTCCAATATACATTTGATGATGATGGCGCATTGGTTGAAAGCTAGGTGGTATTATGTATAGGCTTATTGTTAATAATCAAGACATAATAAAGGATGGTAATACTATTTCATGGGGTGGAGATACTGATAATTTAGGTATGCAGTTAACTTTTGATAGTATAAAAGAAATTCCGACAGGGACAGTTGTACAATTATTTAATGATTCTTCAGAGATATTTAGAGGAATTGCTTTTAAACCAGCTCAGAAAAGATGGACATGGAGTTATACCTGCCAAGATTATAGCTTTTATCTTAAGAATAATAAGATATCAGTTAAGCAATTTTACAATATGAGAGCAGACGAAGCAATAAAATCATTAGCCGGAGAAGCCTATTTAACTTGTGTTATAGCAGATATTCCAACTCAGATAAGCAAAACATATGTTAATACTACTATGGCACAAATAATTGATGATATTTTAACTCAAGCGCAAAGCGATCAAGGAACAACATATTTTAAAGAAATTGAAGGTAACATTTTGTATGTTAGAAAGCTTGAAGAAATGAAAATAACTCCTAGATTGATTTTACCTAAAGATATAGATATAGATATGTCTATGGAAAATATGAAAAACAAAATAACTGTTACTAGTGGAAATGATGATAATGCAAAAGTAGAAGCGACCGCAGAAGATTCAAGCCAACAAGGTTTTTACGGTATTTTAAGTGATAATTTAACTGTAGATGATAAGAATGTCGCACAAGCTCAAAACATTGCGAACAATACACTAGCTAATAGTAATAAAATAGAATATTCATGCTCATTGAATGATATGTTTGTTGTTGAAAGTGGAGATTTAATAAAACCTAATAGAATGATTTATTTATCAGCAGGTAAGAGGTTAAATGGATATTACAAGATTAAAAATGCAAGTCATAAGTTGGAAAATAGTGATCACAAAGTTAGCATTACAGTTGTTTGGTAGGTGAAAAATGGATAATTATGATATAGGTTTAATGAAGTTATTTAGAGATAGAGATAATAGAGACCCAGACGAGACAAGAATAGGTAAAGTGATTTCTACAGGACCAATTAAAATAAGTTTATTTGGTGGAGCTGTAATCTTTACCGAAAACGATGAAAATGCAATGCTTTATGTATGTGAAAATTTAAGAAATAAAACTATAAATAATGGTGATAATGTTTTATGTATTCCGCTCTCAAGAGGACAATCATACGTGGCAGTAGACAGGGTTTAAAAGGCAGGTGATATTATTTGTTCCCAAATCAAGAGGCAGTTAGTGCAATAACTCAATTAGATAATACAAACATAATAAATAGTGGTGGTAAATCTCCTAGTTTCGATTTTGAACTAGGAGATTTTAATGTTAAAGATGGAAAAGTCCAAACAGTAAGAGGATATCAAGCTTTAAAACAATGGATACAAAAAACTATAAGAACAGATAAAAATAAATACAAGATCTACAATACAGATAATACTGAAAAATACGGAGTTGATTCATTATTAGATTTAATAACAAGTGAATATCCTTTAGCTTACAAACAAGCACAGATTCAAACAATAGTTACAGATGCTTTATTAAAAAATTCAGATATAGTATCAGTAAATAATTTTATATTTACTAAAGACAAAAGTACGCTTAATTGCGAATTTGATGTTGTAAGTATATATGGAACGAATACAGAAAGTGTGGTGATACCGTGAGTGACAGCAGAGATATTATACAAGCTAGATTGCTTAGCAATATAAGTAATGAATATAACAAAAGTGAAGGCGAAATAATGTATGATGCCGAAAAGCCTGTCGCTATTGAACTTGAAAATGCATATACAATTATCGAAAGGCTTCCTAATGTACCTTTTGCAGATACAGCAGAAGGTAAGGATTTAGACAAAGTTGTAAATAAATTTGGTGTTTATAGAAAAGAAACTACACAATCCGGTGGACAAGTTAAAATAATAGGGATTCCAGGAAGTAATATAAATAAAGGTGAATCTGTATCAAGCGATAGTATTCCTTTCGTATTTACAGATACATTAACCGTTCCAGCTAATGGGATAGCTTATGTTAATGTTAAATGCACTAAATACGGAAGCATAGGCAATATCCCTATAGGAGCAATTAAATATTTACCTAAGACACTCGCAGGATTACAGACGGTAACGAATTTACAAGCTTTTAGCAATGGATATGACGAAGAGGATGACGAGAGTTTAAGGAATAGATATTATGCAAAAATTCAAAATCCTGTTACAACAGCAAATGCTAATCAATTTAAAAATTGGGCACTTGAAGTTACTGGAGTAGGGGATGCTAAAGTAATTCCATTATGGAATGGCGCTGGAACTGTAAAAGTATTAATAATCAATTCGAATAAAACAGGAGCTGATTCTACATTAGTTCAAAGTGTGCAAAACCATATAGATCCTAACCAAAATGGTGATGGTGCTGGTACAATGCCACTTTCTGGTGCGATTTGCACTGTAGCTAGTGCAACAGAAAAGGCTATAAATATTAGCGTTACAGTTCAGACTAATTTGGATGCTTTAGTAGCTAAAACCAATATTGAAAATGCGGTTAAAGAATATTTAAAAGAGATAGCATTCCAACAAAATTATGTAAGTTATGCATTTGTGGGAGATAAAATATTAAATGCAGATGGAATAACAGACTATAGTAATTTGCTTTTAAACGGAGTAGCTGGAAATGTTGCAATAGCAAATACTGAAGTAGCAGTATTGGGGGCGGTAACGCTTGGATAAAAATACTTTATTAGCATATCAACCAGACTACTACAAATCATCAAAGGTTATGGAACAATTAAATAATGCTAACGCTACAGAATTAAACTTATTAAATCAAAGTCTAGAATTAGTGAGAAGTAATTATGATACTAACACAGCGGATTCTAATACTTTATCTAGATATGAAAAAGAATTTAATATTAAAGTTTCACCTAGTGATAGCTTAGATTTTAGAAGATCTAGAATAAATTCCAGAATACTTGGACAAGGTGCTTTTTCAGTTCAAATGATAAAGGATATAGCAAAAGCTTATCCAAATGGTGAGATTTTAGTTACTTTGAATTTATCAAGTTTTCAATTTACTATTAAGTTTATAAGTGTAATTGGAACACCACCCAATTTAACAGATTTTCAAAATGCGATAGAAGATGTTAAACCAGCATATCTCAAAGCTAACTATGAATTTTCTTATTTACTTGTTGAAGATGTAAATTCGATGACAATAGAAAATTTAAACAATACAGTAATAAATAAATTTGCGTTTTAAAGAAAGGAGTGAATAGAGTGTCAGTTTTTACAAGTATTTTAAATTTAATAAAACCAGATTCAGTAGCAGATGCAAATCAAACATTCAACTTAAAAACTTTTTTAAATGATAATTGGGATAAGCTAGATACATTTGCAGCAAAAACAATAACAACAGATAAGCTGGTTAATAATTTAGCGGCGACTCAAACTGGTTTTGGATTAGATGCGACGCAGGGAAAAGCGATACAAGATGAAATTAATACTATAAACTCTCAACTAACCACAAAAGCAAATAATACAGATAACGCTAGAACAACAACAGATAAAACTGTTACAGGAGCTATAAACGAGATAAATGCAAAAGCTACTCAAAAAGCAACAACAATATTTAATGGAGATTACACAACAGTTGTGAACGGAACTATAGCACTTTCTAGCAATATAACGAATCAAAATAAATTAATTATTACTTTTGGAGGTGGGCTTACAAAAACATGGAATAAAGTTATAACTTGTAGTGATGCTTACCCTAGTAATTTTGTGTTAAACGAGATAATAACAGTAACATTTACTAATATGAGTTTTGTTCCAGCAAGCGTAAGCTTTCAAATTACATCTAATAATCAGTTAACTGTGTTAGATGGAAGTGCGAGGTTGAGAATTATTCAAGGCATAATTTAATAAAATATGATTTTAAATAAGAAAGGAAAGTGAAAATATGGACAAAGTAATTTTAAATAATGGAACAACATTAAATGTAGAGTTAATAGCAGTTCTTACAAATGGATTAGCATTGACATTTACAAATCAAACAGTAGATAATTTAGAAACTCTAATGACTACAAGTAATTTATCATCAATAAAACTTGCAACTTCATCTGGAGACGTATATGGCACTTATAATAATTTATCTTGCTTAAGCATAGCTAAAATGATTGAATCAGGGAACATAGTTGTGACACTTTATCAAGAAAGTGCTTTAGAGGAGCGTGTAACTACATTAGAAGCTCAAAACTCAGAAGTGCTTTTAGCATTAGTGCGAATGGGGGGCATGTAATATGAATTATTTAATGAGTATAGATTGGTATACAACAATAAAGAATTATTATGATAAGGGTTTGTATACGAAAGATGATGTAGCGGAATATGTGTACTATGGGAAGATAACTCCAGCACAATATCAACAAATAACTGGGGAGGATTATCTAGTTCATTTAAATCTTGCATATGATAACAATAAAATAGATCAAATTTACTTACAAGCATGCGTTACTAAAGGTCTAATAACTCAATCAGAATATGAAGTTATAATCGCTTCAAAGAGTACAAATTAAAATTATAAGGCAGTATTAAGAGACTTAAGAGGTCTTTTTTTATTGCCTTTAATTTGGCTGGAAAGCGAGGTAAATGAATGAAAAAAGTTTATATAATAATTGTTTTGTCTATTTTAATTATGGTAATTGCATTTTTGCTTGGCTTTTCAGTCGCTAGAAGCGTAAGTAATATAAACATTAATGCAATAACAATTGGTGATAGTACTACTCAACATAAAAAAATAGATTTAAATACAGCTGATAAAGCTGAACTTATGTCTAAAAAAGGCATAGGAGATAAGAAAGCTGACTTGATAATAAAAAATAGACCGTATAAAAGCATATGGGATCTATCTAATATAGATGGAATTTCAGAAAGTTTTATACAAGAGATAAAGGAGGAAATCACAGTTGATTGAGATATTGCAACTATTTAAAGGCGAAAGCGTTACTTGGGTTTTAACTGTAGCCTTACTTATAGGCTTATTCTTTTTAGGCAAATTTATTCGTGATGTTTTTAATAGCACGTTAAAAGAAACAAAAGACTTACAGGAGCAAATAAAAAGTAAATCTGAAGAAGATGAGCAATTCTATAGGGAACAATTGAAAAATCAAAAAGAAGAAGCTGCAAGCAGAGAAAAACAGTTGAAAGATGAACTTTTAGAAGCTAGGGCAAAAGCCGAAGAAGAAAGAAGCGAATTTATTGAACAGCTAAAAGAAAACGCAAAAGCTACAAATGAGATTGTATTAACTTTAAAAGAAATGAATTACAAAATAGAAAATATTGAAAAGAGGTTATAAATATGAGCATAGATTGGAAAGCAAGATTAACAAACAAGGCATGGTTGGTAAGTACAGTATCATTGGTAATTGTGTTACTTCAGCAAATTGGGTTAGGTCAGTTAGCTGATTATATCCCTAAAAATTATGCTGATATAATCAATAGCGTACTTGTACTTGCAGGCGCATTTGGAATAGCGGTTGATACTTCAACGCCTGGAATAAGCGACAATGTACAACAGACTTTAGAGGGCAATGCAGAGTTACAAAGTTCTAGCGATAAATCTACCAGCTCAACAATTTCAAATGCTATACAGGTTGTAAATGATAACTTAGCAAGTTCTAAAATATCTGTAGATAATCCTGATAATATTCAAGCAATAGGACAAGAAGTAAATCATGTAAGTGCTAATATGCCACAATAAAAGGAGATGTTTTTATGTCAAAATGGTGCTGGTGTTTAGAAGACGAAAATGGACAACTAGTGACAGGGTGGACTCAGATAGGCGATTACTGGTATTATTTAAAGCCTAATGGTGCTATGACTACAGGATGGTTTCAAGATCCTAACTCTAGTAAATGGTATTATTTAAATTCAAATGGACAGATGCAGACAGGTTGGCTAAAAGATAATAACAAATGGTATTACTTAGAACCTAGCTCAACTGGATATAAAGGTTCTATGTATCAATCATGTACAACAACAATAGAAGACAAACAATATACTTTTGATTCAAAAGGAGTATGGCAAGATTCTTTAGTTTCAGATAGCTGTATTGATTTCATTAAGTCATGGGAAGGCTTTTCAGCTACACCTTACTATGATGAAGTCGGTGTAAAAACTTTGGGTTATGGAATGACAGGCGAAGAAATAGAAGGCAATTCTAGCGTCACAGAAGAAGAAGCAACTAATATGTTAAAAGATTGGATAGAACGCAAATACGCGCCTGTTATTAAACAAGACTTAGATTCTAGAAACATATCTTTAACTCAAAATCAGTTTGATGCGCTTGTAAGTATGGCTTATAATGTTGGAACAACAGGAGTTTTGGGAAGCACATTGTATAGAAATATTTGCAATGGAGTTAGAGATTCGGCAACAATAACAGCCAATTTCCAAGCATGGTCAATGGCAGGCGGTAAAAGATTAGAAGGATTATATAAAAGAAGAACTAAAGAAGCAAATATGTTCTTAAATGCAGATTATACAGGTAATTGTTAACTTCGAAGCTAGGGTAAAACCTAGCTCTTTTTTTATTGACAAAAATTATACATATTATACAATTAATAATATAAACTTTAAAAATGGAGGAAGAAGTATGATATTGTTTAAAATAGGATTTATTGCATGTTTAATTGAATTAATTTTATTATTTATAAAGCCAAAATGGGCGACATTAGGGAGAGAATTGCCTGATAAAAAGAAATCGATTAAGAAGTTAGCTACAGCAACAATCGCTCTATTATTGATTTCTATATTTACATCTGAAAAAGCTCCAATAACTCAAACAACGAATATAAAAGGAGAATCCAAGCAAGAAACTATTGCCCCAAAAGACGAACCTAAAAAGGAAGAAGTAAAAAAAGACGATGAAATAAAATCTGATGGAGCAATTAAACAAGGAACTTATAAAGTAGGAACAGATATTCAAGCAAGTGAGTATTTAGTAATTTCAAATGGCAGAGGCTATTATAGTTGTTCAAAGAATAGTACAGGTGAGCCGGGCAGCATAATTTTTAATGAAAACTTAACAGATGGTAGCAACAGTTATGTAACTTTAAAGGATGGAGATTATTTTAAATTAACCAATGCAGTAATGTATCCAATTGATAAAGCACCTTCCGTAATACCTAAGGATGGAGTATACAAAGACAGTAGATACGAAGTAGGAGATATCATTGCAAATGAAAATGTTACCGCGGATACCTATTTGACTGTAAAAGATGGTGAATACTTAAGGCTGACAGGACTCCAAGTTCAGAAGAACTAAAAAACTTAGAAATTGATCGACTACATTTTGCTTCTATTTGCTTTTGTAGAAGTGTAAGGAAAGAAATATGAAAAAAGAGATAGCTAGGAGACTGAGTAATTGCTATCTCTTTTGGTGCGTATAAACTTTATATTTGAGCACTTATATTATTTGTAAATAATTAAAAAATATGCGTTAAAATATATAACACAGGATTATATTTTATTTATTGATAATTGCATGTAATTATTTTACAATTATATAGAGGTGGTATTGTGGGGGTAAAAAATAAATTAAAAGAAATTAGAATGAGAGAATATGCAGAGGATCCAAAAGATTTTGCTGATAGGTTAAAGGTAAATATAAAGACTTATTATGTATGGGAAAATGGGGCTGTGCTTCCAGGCAGTAAAAAAATGTTTGAAATAGCTAAAATACTAAATAAAAAAGTAGATGACATTTGGTGGTTAGAAGAATAGCCACCATTTTTTTTATTTATTTTTTCTAATATTTATAAAATATTTTTATAAATATCAAGAAACTTTTTATAAATAGTTGCATATATTTTAACTAAAGATTAATTAAAAAGGAGCTAAAACATGGATAAGCCTTTAGTAATACCACTTAGCTTTAAAACCACATCTACAAAGGAAATAGAGTTATATAAACGCCTATATGAATTAGAAGATAGGGGCGCTGAAATAAAACAAATACTTGGAGAGATATATTACCCAGAAAGATATATGAGAAAGGAGAAAGATAATGTTTAATTTAGATTTACAACTTTTTAATTTCATATATAGTAATTGTAAACACTTGGGTGGAGCTTTTGGCTATGGAGCATTTGAGGGATTTGTTTTATATGGTTCTGTTATTGCACTAGCAATAGTTAAAGTTACAGATATTAATTATAAGAAGGTGCACAAGTAATGTTTGTAGAGCTAGGATTAGCGGTTGGAAGTGTATATTTATATAACTATCTAAATGCATCGGAAGAAAGAAAATTTAAGAGCAATTTCAACGAAGTAATGTTGAAAACTGGAATAAAAAATAAAGATGAAGAAACATTTAAAATTTATAAGATAGAAACTAAGAGTTACGGATATGTATGCTATCTGAAGAATACAAAAGGTTTAAGCGTAGAACATTTAGAAAGCAAGATAAATATTTTAGAATGTAATTTAAATTCAATTGTTCAGATTCAAAAAGAGAGATTTGAAGACTATATAAAAATGTATGTAGTAAATAAAGACATAAATAAGTTTAAATTTGAGCCAGTCAAGTGTTTAAGTCATCTATTATGTATTGGAAAAGACTTTAAAGGACAAAACTATTTTGTGAATTTAAATAAGGACCCTCATATTCTAATAGGTGGAGCAACAGGAACCGGAAAAACATTTTTATTAGCTTCAATATTAGCAAATTTAATTTATAATAGCAGCAAATATATAGACTTATATTTATTGCAAATATGTAAAAGCGAAATAAGTGCTTTCGAAAACTGCGATTGCGTTAAGTATACAGCCTATAACGAAGATATGTGCAAGGTGGCTTTATTGAAACTTATCAAGGAAATGGACAGGCGTAGTGAGCAATTCAAAAAATTCGGTATTAGAAATATAACTCAGTGGAACAAACATAAAAAAGAAAAATTTATGAGAAGAATATTTGTTACGATTGAAGAATTATCATTTTTTATGGAAACAGACTTATGGGATTACATTATGAAAATAGCAAAGGCAGGAAGATCAGTGGGAATACATTTAATAACTTGTATCCAAAGAAGCACAGCAACAAACCTGCCACCGGATTTAAAGAGTCAAATGACCAGAATAACCTTTAGACAAAAATCCGTTATAGACAGTACAAATATTATAAATACCACAGATGCGACTAAATTAAAAGAAAGAGAGTGCATTATTGACGGAAATAGTGATTATATAATGGTTAAAACTCCGTGGATTGATGAAGATTACATTGTTTTGCATAAGTATGTTCCTGATATTAAAATACCTTCAGATGAAGAAAAACAAGAGATACTTAATGTTAAGAAGATCAATAATAAAATTTACTCTATTGAACAGCCAAAGATAATTGATATTGAGGAAACTGATATAGTAGAAGAAAAACCTAAGAATAATAAGTTACGTAAAGGAGTAATTTCACTGGAGGATTTCAAGAATGCTAACAAATAGAGATAGAGAGATTTTAACGTGGATAGAAGAATATAAGGCAATAACAGTGCCACAATGCACACAATTATACTTTAATGGTAATTACGAAGGGTGTAGAAGAAGACTGAAACAGCTAGAGGATATGAGTATATTAAAAAGTACCGTAAGCACTTTGTTAAAAGCAAAGGTATACTTTAGAGAAAAGATGATAAGTAATCATGATTTGTTAGTCTATGAGTTCCTAAAAGAAGTCAAAAAATATGGAGCTAATATAATAGCTGTCAAAAACCAACCTAGATTTCTAGATGGAGAAATTAGACCAGATGCATTTATTACATTTTCACATAATGGCAATGTATTTTTCGTATTGTTGGAAATTGATCTAACTCATAATACACCTATAGGCAAGATGCAAAAGTATGAGGAATTATTCAATAGTGGAGAAGTGCAAAAACAGTGTTGTGGTACATTCCCTATAGTCATAATATCAAGACCATCAAACGCAAGATTGAGATACAATAGTAAAAACTTCAATGTAGTTTACTTAGATTTGTTTTACAATAATATAAATTCTTTATTATTACAAAATCCTACTATTATATAATACTTTTATTTTATTGAATGTGAAGAATGAATTTATATCAAAAATGAAAAAGGTAGATTGTAGGGATATACCTATAATCTACCCAATACATAATACAACACCAAATCCAACGATTTAATTTACATATTACTTAAGATAAATTTTACACCAAACGCCAGATAATATTTATACAAAACAGTAATATGAATATTAGATGAAAGGATGATGATTATGTATTTCATCATTGTATTATTAACATTACCAATATTAATAAAATTATTCACAAATCTAGGATTAAGAAAACTTAGTCTATTACCCAGATCAGTTATAACAGCCGAAATGGTAATAGAGGATATGAACAGACACAAGATAAGGTCCTTAAAGGTAGAAATGAAATATAATTATACTCAAAAATTATTTCATGACAATCTTAGGAACAAGGAGCTTAGTAGAGAAAGGATATTAGCTATAAAATACTACTTAGAAAAGAGTGTAAAGCAATATGAACATAAGAAGTTTAAAAATGATGCACACGCTATTTACGCAATGCTTAAGGCTAAAGATATTACCACTAGAAATTTAGATATAGTACAATCTTTAATTTCTACAGGACCTAAGCAAATAGATCCTAATTGGATTAATATTGCTGCTATTAAATAATCAGTTAAAAGACCAGGATAATTAACTATCTTGGTCTTCCTCATTATCAGGAATATAATGTTGTTTAAAATAGTGTAGAACTCTATAAGGGCTTATCCCAAGCTCTTGAGAGATTTTGAATATAACTCTTATAGTAGGGTTGCAAATACCAGGATGCTTTTCCATTTTTGATAGATAAGATTTACTAACCCCAATTTTAAGAGCTAATTCAGTTAAAGAAAGTTCTTTTTCAGTTCGCTTTTCCTCGAGCAGGCAAACCACCTCAGTAAACAGATTTTTCATTTGTAATTTGTAGTATATTTATTATTCTACAATTATCATAATATTCCTCTATTTTCTACAAAATTTTCAATAATTATTTTAAATATATTAGTTAGATTTAAAACTATTGTAAATTTAAGACAAAAACAATCAATTATAATTATTGTTTTAAATGAATTTAAATTAAGACTATGTATTTTAAATGTATAACACAATAAAATATAAAATATTTACATATTAGACCTAATATTCTATAAAAAATCAAGAAAACACAGAATTTAAAGAAAGGTCAAAACTCGAATTGAGTCTAACGGTTACTGTCAGTGAACGATTTTAGTTGTATAATTAGATTATAGGAATTGATCAATATCTTATATGAAAAATAGAGAGGGGTTATAAAGAAAAGTTAAAAAATTAACGAATGATATTAATTGAATAGAAGGAAGATTGAAATGTAGTTTTCAAAAAGATTTAAGCTTGATACATGATTTACAAAACTTATTTGGGATATGGTTTTCTGGTGCTAGTCCTACCAACCAAAAAATCAATACTAACTCCATAAAAATCCGCTAATAAAATTAAAGTAGAAATCGGTGGATCATGTTGGCCACTTTCATAATGTGAATAAGCGCTACGTGATATTTTAAGTTTTTTTGAAAGTTCGGCTTGAGTAAATTCAAGTTCTTTACGAAGATATGTTAATCTCGAAGCTAACATTATTAATCACCTCGAGACAATTCTAACAATGAAATTCAAAAATGTGCTATTTTGCTAATAAAAGGAGCAAAAATACATAAAAAAGAAATAACTAAGGAAATCTTATGCATTTTAAAAGAACGTATGTTTGCTTTTATCGGTGTATATGATACAATCTAATCAATGATTAATTCAAGGGTAAAATACAAGGGGGTCAAAGCCATGACAGAAAAAACATTAAACATTAAAGTAGAAGATGAGAAGGGAAAACAAGCGCAAATGGTCAGCCAAACAAATATAAAGAAGAATATTAAAAGATATATGTATGATAGAAAAGAAAAGATGGTCTCGTTATCTAAGAAAGCTAATATAAATATATTAAAATTGATATATTTGTTATATTGTCCTTTTTCTAAAGTAAAATTATCTACATCCATAAAGTTATGCAAAGCCTTGAATATAGAGCTATCGAAGATACTCAATTGACATCCCATTTTGACACACATTGTTTTAAACTATACTGCATATGTTACCGTACAGTAATGAATATGCAGTATATCAAAAATGATATTTTCAAAACATGCTGTTATAAGAGGAACTAGTAAAATACGCGTTACCATTATGTAATAAACACGGGTTCGACACCCGTCGCCTCCACCATGAAACCCACGAAAATCTGGAATTCGGATTTTCGTGGGTTATTTTATTATAACAAATTATATATAATAACATTGTTAAGAACCAATAAACAGATTTAATGGTGAATTTGTAAAAGGTAGACCTTTCATATAATATGATAACGTTCAAACAGGATAAATTTTAGATTTATTTGAGAATGTCCTATATGAGAAACCTGTACATTCTTATTTCTATAATTCATTAACTCAGTAAAATCTATTGCATTAATCAATCTATTTTGATATGAAACTTCATTTATATAAATAAATTGAAAGCAAATCCTTATTATCTACAAATTTAGTTAATATATTAAATATAATGTTACCATAATGAGCTTAGCTTATAATAATATGTTACACTTTCTATTTCATGAGGATCTTTATTTTTATGTTTTTTTAGTCAGGTTTTCTTAAAATAAATTTTATTTCTAATGCTGTGATATATTTTTTGCTAAATTATTCTAATGTTATTCTAATGCTATTTTAATCTTATTTTAATGCTTTAATGCAAAAATACAAATGTGGAACATTAAGAATATTAACTAATGGAGGAAGAAATAAACATGTTTAGAAGAGCAAATAAAATTACATCATTATTATTAGCAGCAGCTGCTATTGTTTCAATAGCACCTGCAACTGGAGCTTATGCTGCAGATTATAAAAAAATAGAAGCACAAGATGGTACTATTTATGATGCCGTAGCATATAAAGACGGTAAATTTTATATTGATGGAGAGGTTAATGATAAAGACGAAGCTGTTTATTATTTAAATAATGGTAAATACAATGATGTATCAGATATTGATACAGGATCATCTGTTGCAGCATATGGTGATAAATATGTTGATGTATCAAATGGTGATTATTTCCTTGATTTAGGAACAGGTAAAGCAACTGATGAATCTATAAAATCTAATGCAGAAGATGATGCTGCTGCAGCTTTAAGAAAAAAGATTAAAAAGGATACAGATGGAAGATATGTTGAAGGAAGTTCAGCGAACCAATCAGAAGCAATTCCAACTGTAACAGAGCTTCCTGGAGCAAAGTTTGGAGAAGTATGGTATGAAACTCAATATTCTGCACAGGATGCAACAAATAAAAATACTTCATATTTAAATGTATACACAGATGCAAATGGAGCATATATTGATGCAGATTACAACTTAGGAAAAATTAAAGTAACAACAACAGAAAGCGGAGTTAGTAAAACAGTAAGTGTAGATAATACAAATGATAAGTATGATGCAAATACTACTAAAGGTGATGTAACAGGAAGTGTTGACAGTACAACTGCAAAAGTAATTGGACAAGATGCAGATTATATCTATAGAACAGCAACTGTTACTATAAGCACTACTAATTCAATTGTACAAAAAATAAATGGAATTGCTGTTAGTGGTAATAGTGCATTTAAGCAAACAACTGGTGCAGTAACTTTTGATGTCATTCAAAAAATATCAAAAGCGCAAGCATCTGATAATATTAAGGGAGCAAAGTATGCTAAGACAGTAACTGCTTATGTAATCTCTGATGATAAAGGTGCAGATAAAACTGGCGATTTAATTAATGCTGCTAACGGTTATACGGATTCAGGATACACTGTTGTAGATGGAAAAATAGTTAATTATGGAATAACATCGGACAAGCAAATAGCTACTCAAACAATAACATTAAAAGGTACTAATGGATATACTTACACCGACTTTGCAGATTTAAGCAAGGGTGAAGATATAGAAAAGTCATCTGATAGTGGTAATAGTTATGACGGTTATGCATTTGATATAGATGCAAGTGGAAACCTTTGGAGATTAAACGGAGGATATATCTATGAATGGAATAATGATAAAGATTGGGACAAAGTATATAAAGTAGATGGCTCTTTTGATGAAATGTCAGTCTATAATAAAGATAATATTGTTGCTTGGAATCAAAGTGATGCAGTTTACTCAGTAATCGGTGGAACAAAAGCTGATGATACCACAACTGATACAGCAGCTACAACACCAGCAGTAACCGCTGGATGGGTACAAGCTACTAACGGTACTTGGACTTATAACAAAGCTGATGGAACTAAAGCTGCAGGATGGTTAAACTTAGGTGGTAATTGGTACTACTTAAAAGCTGATGGTGTTATGGGGACAGGCTGGGTGAATGATAACGGAACTTGGTATTTCTTATCAGCATCAGGTGCCATGGCAACTGGATGGTTAAATGACAATGGAACTTGGTACTACTTAAATTCATCAGGCGCTATGCTAGCTAACACAACTGTTGATGGTTATGTATTAGGAGCTAATGGAGCTTGGATTAGATAACTTACTGAAAGGACATATAGTCTTTTGCTCTGTTGCTAGAGAATAGGGCTGCGGATTTCTAACAGTAGAAGTTGTACCTATTTTAACTTGCTCTCAATGTGAAGTTGGGACAAGTTAAAATGGAACAACTTCTATATGAAGAAATTCTTACAGCCCTATTCTCAATGCAACACCGCGAAAAGGACTATATGTTCTTTCTGTTGTAGTATATAATTTAAGATATTAATCTGATTTAAGAGTGAGATCCATTGATGGAATATCCCCGTATATTTGTATTTGCTAAACTTTAACTTATTTTGGAGAGTTATCGCATAATTCTAGGTTTTGTGTAATTTACCTATAATATTATATTACCATTCTAATGTTATTCTAATACTATTTTAATGTTATCTTAATGTTTTGATGTGACAATAAGAATGTAGAAAAAATTGTTTGCTGTTTTAAACATTTTTCCTAAAATTTAAGTTTCTGCATGCTCGGGCAGAGATTTATAATAAAATTTTTAAACATAATTTTTAAGATCCAAAATATTGCTGGGAACTTTGTTTCCAGCAATATTTTTGGCAATTTAGTATATTAAATAAATTATATATAAATTGATAAAGAAAAGTACATAATAGTTAAAAATATGGTTATAAACATTACCATGATATGGGAAAGGCTGTTTGAATAGTAACATTATAATTATAAAAAACAATATTTTTTATAAAGCTGAAAATAATTTTGATGGGAGATGATAACATGGGGAAGCATAAAATTTTAATAGTAGAAGATGAGAAACAAATGTCAATGTTTATTGAAATGGAGCTTAAGCATGAAGGATATATAACGTATACAGAATATGATGGAAGAAAAGCATTGGAGAAGGTTGAGAATACTGAGTATGATTTAATTCTCCTAGATATAATGATACCAAGTTTAAATGGAATTGAAGTTTGTAGGAGAATTAGGCAATTCTCTAATGTTCCTATTATAATGATTACTGCTAAAAGTGACATATCTGACAAAGTTCTAGGACTTGATATTGGAGCTAATGATTATTTAACAAAGCCATTTGCAATAGAAGAATTATTAGCAAGAATTAGAGTGTATACAAGAGAAAATGTATTGAAAAATAAGATTGATGAAATAAAAGTTAAGGATATTGTAATTAATAATGCAACTCATCAGGTATGGAGATCAGGTAAGGAAATTAAACTCACCAAAAAGGAATATGATCTTCTTGAAACTTTATTGATTAATAAAAATATTGTGCTTTCAAGAGATAAATTAACTGAAGATGTATGGGGGTATGATTATGCAGGAGATACAAATGTTGTAGATGTATTTATAAGATATTTGCGAAGCAAAATTGATGATAGTTTTGAAGAGAGTCTTATAACTACAATAAGGGGAGTAGGCTATGTTATCAAAGATAATTAGTAAGGTTTTAAAAAGTATTAAAAACAGAAAAATTTCTATTAAGATAGCAATAGTTTATGCCTTTATGTTTCTAGGAATATTACTTTTGTTAAATGCTTCAATTTTATATGGAGTAAAGTATCATTTATATAATGAAGGGATTAATCAAATTGAAGATACGAAGGACGTTGTATTAAATGACATCAAATCAGAAAATCAACATTTAGATGTATCAGATGATGATATTTTTTCAGATGTTCCATCTAATCAAAATATATTCATAAGGGTAATAAAGGAAGATGGGACAGTAATAAATACATCTGATGATTTTAACTATGAAATTGAAATGCCTCAGGATAAAACAGATCCCTCACTAGAAAAGGTAAAATATTTAAAAGAAAATGACGTTTATTTATTATATGAAAATGTTGAATATGAAAGTAAAGAATATGGCGGTGTATATTTTCAAATAGTAAAAGATATGAATAATGAATATCATTTTTTAGAAACGTTATTTGTATCTATGGTTATAACTGATTTTATAGGTATGATAATATCTCTAATATTAGGGTACATAGTAAGTAAGAAAATGTTAAAGCCTATTGATTATATAACTACAACTGCTGAAAATATAAGCATTAATAACTTAAAGGAAAGAATAGAAGGAACTGATTCTGATGATGAACTTAATAGACTTGTAAATACTTTTAATAAGATGATAGATAGGCTTCAAGAGTCATTTAGCAGGCAGGCCCAGTTTGTATCAGATGCATCACATGAACTTAGAACTCCCATTGCAGTTATTCGAGGATATGCAAACCTATTAGATAGATGGGGAAAAGATGATAGAGAAGCGTTGGAAAAATCTATTTATGCAATTAAATTAGAGGCTACTAATATGGCTGATTTAGTTGAAAAGCTATTATTCCTGGCAAGAGGTGATAGTGGAACTCAAGTGATTGAAAAGAAAAGCTTTTATCTGAATGAACTTGTTGATGAAATAGTAACAGAAAGCAAACTGATAGCTCCAAATCATATAATCACAAGTAATAAAAATGATGCGGTTCTCATTATAGCTGATTATAAAAGGATAAAACAAATGCTAAGGATATTTATTGATAATGGTATTAAATTCACACAAGAGGGAAATAAAATAGATGTAAGTTCAGAGATACAGGATAAGGTTGTGAAGCTAACTATTACTGATAACGGCATTGGAATACCTGGGGATGAAATTAAGAATATATTTGATAGATTTTATATCGTTGATAAATCCAGGTCTAAGGAAAAAGGTGGAACAGGTCTTGGTTTATCTATTGCAAAATGGATTGCTGATATGCATAGGGGTACAATAGATGTAGAAAGCGAAGAAGGCATTGGAACAAAACTAACTATTACATTAAATTTGTAAATAATAGCTGAAACTGTCCTGTTGTATTCTTAATTTTTTTTATATAATCCCCCAAATAGGGATATTTTAAAGGCCGTACTTCTCGAAGGAACATTTGGAGTTCTAAAAAGTGATTATGAATTCAATAGATTTTTAACACGTGGAAAAAATAGCGTTCAAACTGAATTTATTTTGCTTTGTTTTGGTTATAACATTAACAAATTACATTCAAAAATACAAAATGAAAAAACTAAGAATCATCTTCATGAATTGAAACCTACTGCCTAATTATGGAATAAATTAACTGGGCTTATTTTAGTGCACTTAAAAATTAGAAATCTTTAAATAATTAATATTGTATTTCAAATATTTAGAAATTTGTTAGTTTAAACCGAAAAGGAGTATCGCTCCTGATTAAAATTTAATCATTTTGCGACACTCCCTTGTGTAAAATTATAGAAAAAACAAGAAGTATTAGATATAATAAAAGTAGTATGATGGTACAAAAGAATTTATGGGATGGAGAGATACATATGGAAAAAGAATTTTCAGAATTACTCTCTTTTACGGCTGATACAAATGGGTTTGATAAAGTGCTCATTCATCTAAATAGGTGTAGTCCACTCGCATTCACATGATTTATAGTTAGCTGTTATCCCTACGAATAAAGAATATAAAATAAATTCGCTCAAAGCCAAGAATCGATAGAATTTAATTGCGTTTTGTGCCTTGAGCAAAGCGCGAAAGGAATGGTTATGAAAATGAAAAAATCATTTATAAAGAAAATTTCTGCTGTTTTTATACTTTTACTTATGTTAATAGGTTTATTTGGGTGTGCAGCAACAAATAAAACTGCTGTAAATAAGCAGCAGGATAACCATGTGGAAGCTACAAAATCAGAAGATAAAAAGATAGATTCTAGCCAAGATGGAGATTCAAAGAATAAAAAAATTATTAATGATTTTCAAGGCGTTGCAGATTATATACATAAAAATGGAACTTTGCCTGAAAATTTTATAACAAAAGCGCAAGCTAATAAACTTGGATGGAAGCCAGGAGACGATCTTAGCAAAGTAGCGCCTGGTAAAAGCATTGGAGGAGATATTTTTAAGAATGCTGAAAAATCTCTACCAGATGCGCCTAATAGAATTTGGCATGAATGCGATATTAACTATAATGGAGGACATCGTGGGGATGATAGGATTCTTTATTCAAATGATGGATTAATTTACTCTACCTCAGATCATTATAAAACATTCAAATTATTATATAAAGGAAAGTAGTTTTTTTAAGGATGTGAATAGCTTGAATAAAGTAGTAATACAAGGCAGTAAGCTTACGGATAAAAATATGTTACACCAAATTTTAAAACAGGAATTAAAGCTTCCTGCTCATTACGGTGAAAACTTAGATGCACTCTGGGATTGTCTAACTGCTGATGTTCAATTGCCAGTTACAATTGAATGGGTTGACTTTCAAAAAAGTAAAGACTTATTAGGTGATTATGCTGAAAATACCTTAGAAATTTTTAATGAAGCTGAAAAATTTACTGGAGGAAAACTTAAGATAAAAATTATTTCCAACTTCTAATTGACTCAAACTTAATATCTATCTTGATTGAAAAAAACGTTATCAGTTGATATAATGTATGCAATAGTCCAATGGAAGGAAGTATTATATGTTCAGTTATAGTCAAATCAAAAGTCTTAATGATTTAGAAATTTCTGTTTATAATTATATTATGGATAATAAAGATAAGGTCCGATATATGAAAATAAGGGAATTAGCAGTTGAATCTCATGTATCAACTACAACCATATTAAATTTCTGCAAAAAAGTAGGTTGTAGTGGTTATTCAGAGTTTAAACTAAAATTTAAATTATTTATAGAAGAAAAAGAAATTAAAAAAGTAAGTGAAGATAATACAGAGATAATTGATTTTTTTAAGAAAACAAATACTGAAGAATATGATGAGAAGATAGAGGAAATTGTAAAAGCTATATTAAAAGCAAAGAGAACAATTTTTATAGGAAGTAGCATGTCTGGGATTGTAGCAAGATATGGAGCTCGATATCTATCAAGTGTTGGGCAATTTAGTTTATGCATTGATGATCCATATTACCCGACTACAGGTAAATTTTATGAAAATTCAGTTGTGATAGTATGTTCTGTGTCCGGTGAATCAAAAGATATTATAGGTCATATAAATAGATTTAAAAAAGATGATTGCTGTATTGTTAGTATTACTAACACTGAAAATTGCACTATAGCAAAAATGTCTGATTATAATATCCCATATTATGTACCATATGTTAAAGTAGGAATATATGATATTACAACTCAAATTCCAATAATCAGTATAATAGAAAGAATTGGAAGGAAACTACAAAATCGTCGAGAAGAATCTATACAAGATGAGTAAATAGCTATGCGCAAAAAATAAAAGTATTTTACATAGGGCTTTATTGATTTGAAGTTTTTAACTCAAATTGATAAAGCTTATTTTAATTACTCTTTTTGTTTGTTAATCACAGTTTTTTAAATATATGAAATGTCAAGAACACATTTCGATTTTAATTGCAAAAAAACATTTTGTTTTTTTGCAATAACAAATTATTAAAAAACAGACATGTTTTTTATAATGGTTTACATAGTGACAGAATAAGCTTTTTCAATTAATATTAAGATACATTCAATAGCTATTCGAAAATAATAAATATAAGTGAGGTAATAAAATGGCAAAGGATTATGCATTAATTGCGAAAACGATTGCAAAAAATTTAGGCGGTATCTCAAATATTGAAAGTGTAACTCATTGTATGACTCGTTTAAGAGTTTGTTTAAAGGACGACTCAAAAGTAAATGTAGATGAGATTAAAAAAATTAATGGAGTAATGGGATATGTAAACCAAGGTGGGCAACATCAAGTTATTATTGGAAATAATGTATCTTATGTTTATAAGGAAGTTTTAAAATTGGGAAACTTTGGAGATCAAAGTGACATTGCAAAAGGGATAAAAAAAGAAAAGCTAACTATCAAAAAAGTTGGAACTAATATATTAGATGCATTAGTAAGTACAATGTCACCATTGATACCAGCAATTATTGGTGGTTCAATGGTAAAGTTAGTAGTAATGATGTTATCTATGTTAAAAGTACTACCAGCAGACAGTACTACATATACTTTATTGAATGCTATGGGAGATGCAGCGTTTTATTTCCTTCCAATTATGGTGGCAGTATCAGCATCTAAGAAATTTAAAACTAATACTTATTTAGCTATTGCAATAGCAGGACTTATGGTACATCCAGATTTTATGAAACTAATGGTAAGCGCATCAGAAGGTAAGGAAGTAACTTTAGCGTTTATTCCTATTGCATCTGTTAAGTATACGTATACGGTAATACCAGCACTTTGTATGACTTGGATATTATCATATATTGAAAGATTTGTAGATAAGATAACACCAGAAGTAACTAAAAATTTCTTAAAACCAGCGATTATAGTATTGATTGCAGCTCCAATAGCAATTGGACTTATAGGACCTTTAGGTATATGGATTGGTACAGCAATATCAGGTTTAGTTTATTTTGTTCACAGCAAATTAGGATGGGTGTCAGTAGCAATAATGGGAGCTTTATGGCCATTACTTGTTATGACTGGAATGCATAGAGTATTTACTCCAACTATATTAACAACTATAGCAGAAACAGGCATGGAAGGAATGGTAATGCCTTCAGAAATAGGTGCGAACCTTTCATTAGGAGGATCAGCTTTAGCTGTTGCTTTCAAAACTAAAAATAAAGAGTTAAGACAAACTGCAATTGCAGCTGCTTCTTCTGCAATCATTGCAGGAATCACAGAGCCAGCACTGTATGGAGTAGCATTAAGATTTAAAAGGCCTTTGATAGCATCATTAATTTCAGGTGGTGTATGTGGTGCAGTAGCAGGGATAGCAGGACTCGCAAGTAGATCTATGGCTGCACCAGGTTTATTCACAAGTGTTCAGTTTTTTGATCCACAAAATCCATCAAGCCTTATTTGGATAATTGGAATAATGATACTGGCAGTCGTATTATCTTTCGTATTAACTCTAATATTTGGATTTGAAGATATTCCAGCAGAAGAGAATATCGAAATAATGGGGGCAGATAATGAGTAAATACAGTTTTCCAGAGGAATTTCTATGGGGCGGAGCTATTGCAGCAAATCAGGCTGAAGGTGCGTATAGAGAAGATGGAAAAGGTTTAAGCACTGTAGATGTTATACCACATGGAATAAACAGAATGAAAGTAAAATTAGGGTTAGAAGAAGATTTGACTTTGAAAGATAGTGAATTTTATCCAAGTCATGAGGCAATTGATTTTTATCATCATTATAAAGAAGATATTGCTCTGATGGCTGAAATGGGCTTCAAAGTTTTTAGAACTTCAATCGCATGGACAAGAATCTTCCCTAATGGAGATGATAGTAAACCTAATGAAGCAGGAATTAAATTTTATAAAGATTTATTTTTAGAATGTAAAAAATATAATATAGAACCATTAGTAACCTTATGTCACTTTGATGTTCCAATGGAACTGGTTAATAAATATGGATCATGGAAGAGTAGAAAAATGATATCATTTTTTGAAAATTATGCAAGATGCTGCTTTAAAGAATTTGATGGCTTGGTTAAATACTGGCTGACATTTAATGAAATAAATATATTGATACACAGTCCTTTTTCGGGAGCCGGTATATATTTCAAAGAAGGTGAAAACAAAGAGCAGGTTAAGTATCAGGCAGCTCATCATATGTTAGTAGCAAGTGCTTTAGTAACTAAAATAGCCCATGAACAAAATCAAGAAAATAAAGTTGGATGTATGCTTGCTGGAGGAGATTTTTATCCGTATTCATGTGATCCAAGAGATGTATGGATGGCTCATACAAAGGATAGAGAAAATTTGTTTTTCATAGATGTACAGGCTAGAGGTAAGTATCCATCTTATTCAAAGAGGGTATTTGCAGAAAAAGAAGTTAGTATTGTAATGGAAGAAAATGATTTGGATATATTAAAAAATACAGTAGATTTTATATCTTTTAGTTATTATGCTTCTAGATGTGCATCTAAGGATATGGAAAATCAAACTGAAGCTAATGTTGTTAAATCCATAAAAAATCCTCATTTAGAAGTTAGTGAATGGGGATGGGCCATTGATCCATTAGGACTTAGAATAACTATGAATACTCTATATGATAGATACGAAAAGCCTTTATTTATAGTAGAAAATGGACTAGGTGCTAAAGATACAATAGAAGAGGATGGCTCAATAAATGATGATTACAGGATTGATTATCTTAGACAGCATATCATGGAAATGAAAGAAGCCATGGAAGATGGAGTTGAACTATTAGGATATACATCTTGGGGATGTATAGATTTAGTTTCAGCATCCACTGGAGAGATGAGTAAAAGATATGGATTTGTATATGTAGATAAACAAGATGATGGAACTGGAACTTTAGAGAGAAAAAGAAAAAAATCTTTTTATTGGTATAAAAAAGTAATAGAAACAAACGGTGAATGTTTAATATAAAAAATTTAAAGGTTACGCTGTGCTGTAACTATAAAACCCAAGACAATATTTATTAGTATTGTCTTGGGTTATTTTAGTTTATAGATATTAAGAGAATGACATCACTATAAAAAACATATTAAAAAGTAGCAATAGAAAAGTATTTTAGAATTAGTAAAGGTGAACTATATACAAATGATGCAGGTTTTTATTAAAAATAACAATCAAATCCGTTTTTAATAAATATATTTTTATAATCTAATAAATCTTCTTCATGAAGTTGTTGCGTATTTTGGAAAGTATATGGTTTGTTCAGAAGTTCGTATTTTTTCTGCCCAAATTGATGGAATGGAAGTAAGTTTACTTTCTTAGCATTAACGGACTCAAGTAATTTACAAAATTCTTTAGCATCTTCTAAACTAGAGTTTATGTTTGGAATGACAGGAATACGAATAATGACATCTTTACCGTTATCTATAGCAATTTTCAAATTTTCAATAATTAAATCATTATAAACATTTGTTACTTTAAAATGCTTTTCTCTATCATAGTGTTTTATATCAAATAATAATAAATCTACATCTTGTATAAACTTTGAGAATGTTTTATTTGAAGCATATCCAGTGGTTTCAATGGTTGTGTGTATGTTTCTATTCTTCAATAGTTTTAATAATTCTGATGCAAACTCATGCTGCATTAATACTTCACCACCAGATAAAGTAACGCCACCATTTGATTCTTCATAAAACATTTCATCTTTCATAACTTCATTCATAACATGAGAAAGGGTTAAAAATTCACCTTCTGCTGAAAGAGCTTTATGAGGACAGGAATTTTTACAAGCAAAACAAGAAATACAGTTGTTAGAATCAATTTTTATATGATTATCATTTAAGGAAATAGCATTATTTTGACAAACGTCTATGCAATGAAGACATTGTGTGCACTTAGTTTTATCACATATGATTTGTATCTTACTATCTTGAGATTCTGGATTTGAACACCATAGGCAACTTAAGGGACAGCCCTTGAAAAAAACTACAGTTCTGATTCCAGGACCATCGTGTATGCTGTATTTTTGAATATTGAAAATGCAATCCTTTATATCTTTCATAAAAACACCCCCATATAGTAAAAGCAAGATTAGTATTATGATTGAACCGCAATAATTTAAGTTTCAATTGATGATTCAATGTTAACATGAAAAAATATAAGTGTAAATAAAAAGTTTCATTTGAAATAAGAGTGCATTTCATAAGAATAATAATTTGATGTTTAATATTATTTGAAGTAGTATATAATCAATAATGAGCAGAGTTGCTTTTATTCGAAATATAAATAGTTCATTTTGTAAGTAGTTTATGATATAATTACCATTGGATTTAGGTATATAAACTAGTTATTTTTTGAATATACCTAAGAGAAGGAGGAGTTTCTATGACAAGTAGGTATACAAAGCTTCTTGAAATTGTCAATGAAAACAAGCGTATAGAAGTCAGTAAATTATCAGAGCTTTTAAATGTATCTCAAGTGACTATACGTAAAGATCTTGGTGCATTAGAAGAAAAAGGATTATTGAAGCGTGAACATGGGTATGCAGTTATGACTTCAAGTGATGATATCAATAGCAGATTAGCTTTTAATTACGATATAAAAAGAAA
Source organism: Clostridium sp. YIM B02500 (assembly GCF_022324665.1). Taxonomy (NCBI): domain Bacteria; kingdom Bacillati; phylum Bacillota; class Clostridia; order Eubacteriales; family Clostridiaceae; genus Clostridium; species Clostridium sp. YIM B02500. The sequence goes on from NZ_JAKGTE010000004.1 coordinate 184,914, forward strand.
AATAGCACAATTGGCAAGTAAACTTGTTAATGATGGTGAAACAGTTATGATTGAATCGGGCTCATCTTGTGCCTTACTTGCAGAAGAACTCGCATATAATAAAAAGGATATAACAGTAATAACTAATTCTACATTTATTGCAAACTATATTAGAGAAGGAAATGCGAAAGTGGTGTTGCTTGGAGGAGATTACCAGCCGGAATCTCAGGTATCAGTAGGTCCTCTAACAAGAAAGTGCGTCAAAGATTTTTTTGTAGATAAATTGTTTATCGGAACTGATGGTTATAATTCTAAAATAGGGTTTACAGGAAAAAACTTAATGCGTACAGAAACGGTAAAAGCCATGGCTGAAAGTTCTAATAAAATTATAATATTAACAGAATCATCAAAGTTTTCTGAGCGTGGAGTGGTAGCTCAATTTAAAGCAGAAGAGATAAGCTATTTATTTACAGATACTAATATTCCTGAAGATGTTTTAGAAAGTTTAAAGAAGGAAAAAGTGGATGTTCAAATGGTAAGTGTAAATTAATATGGTTTATAAGAATAGAACAATCATAATATAGGAATTTATAAGATGCATAGGTATAGGTTTTACTTTAATGAGTAAAAATTATAATCTATGCATTTTTTTATTATCTTAAATAAAAAGGATTTTGTTATTTGTTTCGAAAATAATTATATAAATTTCAAATGAAATAATAATATTGACAAAAGATATTGTTGATATATAATTTAATTATGAAAGAAAATAAAAATAGTTTCAAATGAAAGTAAAAAAGCTTGTTATAATATTAAATTGATAATGAGGGGAGAATATTTATGAATCATTTTGGAGAATTAACTGATAGAATGCATAATTTTAGAGAAGAATTATTAAATGCAAAATCTATGGTTAGTGTAGAAAGAGCTAGACTTACTACGGAAAGTTACAAAGAACACGCTGATAAGCCAATGGTATTACGTAGAGCGTTATGCTTAGAAAATATATTGAAAAATATGACTATATTTATTGAAGATAACTCGATAATTGCGGGAAATCAAGCAGAATCAAATCGCTCAGCTCCTATTTTCCCCGAATATGCAATGGATTGGGTTATAAATGAACTTGATGAATTTGAAAAACGTGAAGGTGATATATTTTATATTACTGAAGAAAGTAAGAATGTTTTAAGAGAAATAGCACCTTTTTGGGAGCATAAAACTTTAAAAGACAGAGGTCTTGCAGGGATGCCTGCTGAAAGTAGAATTTTTTATGATCTAGGGATTATAAAAGCAGAAGGTAATATTACTTCTGGGGATGCTCATATAGCGGTAAATTATGAAACTGTATTAAACCTTGGGTTAACTAATTATAAAGAGCGAACAGAAAAGAAATTAAAGGAACTAGACCTTACAGACTATAGGAATTTAAATAAGTCTTATTTTTATAGAGCAATTTTAATTGTACTTGATGCAGTAGCAGCTTTTGCAAAGCGTTATGCAGATTTAGCATTAGAATTAGCTGAAAAAGAATCTGATGTAAATAGAAAAGAAGAATTACTTGAAATGTCAAGAATATTAAATAAAGTTCCATATTATCCAGCAGAAACTTTCCATGAAGCAGTTCAATCTTTGTGGATAATTCACTTAGTTTTGCAAATTGAGTCAAATGGACATTCACTTTCATATGGAAGAATGGATCAATATTTAAATCCTTTCTATGAAAAAGATTTAAAACTTGGAAAGATTACTGAGGATAGTGCTACTGAATTATTAACAAACTTGTGGCTTAAGACTTTTACTATAAATAAGATAAGAAGCTGGTCACATACACGTTTTAGTGCAGGTAGTCCCTTATATCAAAATGTTACAGTTGGTGGCCAGACTGTAGATAAAAAAGATGCAGTAAATCCATTGAGTTACTTGATTCTAAGGAGTGTTGCTCAGACAAAATTACCACAACCTAACTTAACAGTACGTTATCATAGAGGGTTATCTGATGATTTTATGAAAGAATGCATAGAAGTAGTAAGATTAGGATTCGGAATGCCAGCCTTTAATAGTGATGAAGTTATTATTCCATCATTCATAGAAAAAGGTGTAGATGAAAAAGATGCCTATAACTATAGTGCAATTGGATGTGTTGAAGTAGCGGTTCCGGGTAAATGGGGTTATAGATGTACTGGTATGAGTTTCTTGAATTTCCCTAAATCATTATTAATAGCTTTAAATGATGGAGTTGATCCCGAGTCAGGAACTAAGCTTTGCGAGGGTGTAGGTCACTTTAAGGATATGACAACCTTTGATGAGGTTATGAAAGCCTGGGATAAGATAATTCGTGAATTTACAAGACATAGTGTAATAATAGATAGTTGTGCAGACTTAGCAATAGAAGAAGTTACAGCAGATGTATTATGCTCAGCTTTAACTGATGATTGCATTGAAAGAGGTTTAAACTTAAAAGAAGGTGGAGCCGTATATGACTTTATCAGTGATCTACAAGTAGGTATTGCTAACCTTGGAGATTCTCTTGCAGCAATTAAAAAATGTGTATTTGAAGATAAGAGTTTTACCCCAGCACAAGTTTGGGATGCATTGCTTAATAATTTTGAAGGAGAAGATGGTAAAAGAATTCAAGATATATTACTTAATGATGCTCCTAAGTATGGAAATGACGATGATTATATAGATTTATTATTAAGAGAAGCTTATGAAATCTATATTGATGAGATAAAGAAATACAAAAATACTAGATATGGTAGAGGACCAATTGGAGGATGCTATTATGCTGGAACTTCTTCAATTTCAGCTAATGTACCACAAGGAGCAGGAACTTTGGCAACTCCAGATGGAAGAAAGGCTGGAGAGCCTTTAGCTGAAGGGTGTTCACCATCTCATGCAATGGATAAAAATGGTCCTACAGCAGTATTTAAATCAGTCTCAAAATTACCAACACACGATATTACTGGTGGAGTATTATTAAATCAAAAGGTAACACCACAAATGTTATCTAAGGAAAGTGATAGAGAAAAGTTAATTTTATTAATTAGAACTTTCTTTAATCGTTTAGAAGGTTTTCATGTACAATACAATGTAGTATCAAGAGATACTTTACTTGATGCGCAAAAACATCCAGAAGAGCATAGAGACCTAATTGTTAGAGTAGCAGGATATAGTGCTTTCTTTAATGTATTATCGAAACAAACTCAAGATGATATAATTGAAAGAACAGAACAAGTTTTATAGTAAAATAATTCTCCCCCAAGTGAAATGTTCATTGATATTATTTATGAACCCCACGACCATTTGCATGTGGCTTAAATAGCTGGTTGCAGGTGGTCGTGTTTTTCTTGATACTGGCGGCTTAGTCTTATATATTTTGTAAAAGATGAAACAATCTATAAATTAATCAATATCAGAATTAATTTTATGTTTTTCTTCAGAAATCGTATGTAGGATTCTCTTTAGAATAATGACTGTTTGTTCTTCTTCTTTCTTAGATAAGTTTTTAGAAAAAATAGCAACTAATTCTAAAAATGTTGCATCTATTTTAGGTATAACTTTTTTTCCTGCATCTGTTAGATATAGTCTATAAATACGCTTATCATTTTCATCCTGAATTCTTTTTACATAATCATTTTCTACTAGATTTTTTACTGCTTTTGCAGTAGTTGATTTACCTACATACAGAAACTCACTTAACTCTTTCTGACTTATACCTTCATTTTTTGAAATCACATATAAAAAATCATGTTGGCCACTTCTAATATTTAAATCTATAAGCTTTGAATTTATTATGCTTTGAGCATTTCTATAAATTGCTGCATTAAGTTTACTAATGTTTTCCATAGTTACTTATCTCCTTTAGATTAGTTTCCTATAAAGTGAAACTTTTCAGGTGGAGTTTTAACTCCAGCTGAATTTAGTTGAACTTATACCCTCAAGGGGCACATTGTCCAGAAGCGTGCAGCCGTTATCTCCCGCTTAAAGAAAAGGGAGTGCTACGGATGCTAGCTATCGGATAAAACCATCTTAAATTATATATATAAATAATTATAGTTTCAATGATTTACTAGGATATATATTTTTTGAAATTATGAATTGGTATTTTAAAATATAGATTATATTATTTGGAAAAAGAAAACTCTGCCATTGATAAAACGCAGAGCTAACTTTGTATGTGATTAATATACGTTTTGAGAATTTGTGTTACGTACTAATCCTAAGGTAAAATACTACTTTTTTACTTGTAATTGAGGTTTTCTCTTTCTGCCAATAATGAAATAAAGAATAAATGCTATAATAGCAGCCCCACTTGCCCACAGATACATTTGAGCATATCCAACGTTTGATGAAACCACTCCTAAAATTACTGCACCTAATCCTATACCACAATCAAATGCAGTGAAAAATGTAGCATTGGCAGCACCTAGACGTGAAGGTGGGACTCCAACCATGGCCATTGTCTGTAAAGTAGATTGAGTTGCACCAAAGCCTATTCCGTAAATAAATGCGGCGATTAAAAACATGCTAATATTTGAAGACTCAGATAACAGCAACATAGATATAATTACACATATAAAACCTGGAATAATTGCATAGTCAAAACCTAATTTATCTATTATTTTACCGAATATTGGTCTAGATATAAATAAGGATATTGCATAGACTGTAAAGAAAATTCCAATGTTCTCTATGCCTTTTTGTGAAGCATAAAGAGGTAAGAAACTGGTTAATGCACCATAAGTTATTGTTACAAAAAATACTATAATAGAAGGATTTATAGATATTTTTTCATACAATGAAGCTTTTATTTTAGTTTGCTCTTTATTTTCAATTTTTTTATATTCTAATTTAAAAGCAATAATACCCCCAAGCACGGCTAGTATAGTAGATGTTAAAAATAGAGCTTGAAAGCTATATTTTGATATCACAAATAGTCCAATTGTAGGAGCTACTGCCATAGCTAAACTACTTGTCAGACTAAAATATCCCATTCCTTCTCCAAAACGATCATTCGGGATATTATCCGAAGCAATTGTATTAGAAGCTGTACTTACTGCCCCCCAGCCAAAGCCATGGATAAACCGTATCATAATAATTGCACTAATAAATGGAACTATTGAATAAGAAAATACTGATATAATAAATATAAATAATCCAACTAAAAATACCTTTTGTCGGCCTAACTTATCAAGAAGTAATCCAGAGATTGGCCTAATTATTACTGAAGATACTACAAATGCTCCAGTTACTAATCCAATGATAGAGTTTGTCCCTCCGAGTTTTTTAGCATAGAGCGGAAGTGTAGGTAATAACATTTGAAATCCAAAAAATATTAATAAGTTTATTATGTTTATAATAACGAAGTTTTTTGTCCAAAGAACCTTATCTTTTTCCATAAATGTTCTCTCCTTTGAATATTAGTTTCCTTTGCAACTAATATAACAATAACATAAATTAGTTTCTTGTGCAACTAATTTGACTGATGAATTCAATAAAATTTTTACTTATAACTAATGAGATTTAAGTTGATATTTAAATAGTACCAAAAAGTGGGGAGAAGGAATTTAAGTTGTAATTAATAGGAATTTATATGCAAATAATGTTAAAATATAATAATAAAGAGTATAATAGTTCTATTAATAATTCAATTACTCTTTAACATAACTGAGTGGAGAATCCACTAACATTCATATAAAAATTTTAAATTATTTAGACATAAATATTTCTTAACATAAAACTATGGTGTAAAGTAACAAGAAAATATTAAGTGAAATTAAAAAGTTCACTTAATAAAGAAGGGAGCTAAATGATGAATTGGGAGGCGTTTGAAAAGGCTTTAATTAGTTACGATAAGTTAGAAGTTAATAAAATTCTTCAACATTTTTTAGCTGAAAAAAATGGAATTGATTTTATTGATGAGTATATAGTTAAGTCCTTGACTTCAATTGGGGAAAAGTGGGAAAGAGGAGAAGTAGCTTTATCACAGATATATATGAGCAGCAGGCTTTGTGAGGAAATTGCAATTTCTATTTTGGGTGAAAAGAATTTTCCAATTAAGAATGCTAAGCCGATTGCAATATTGACTCTTGAGGACTATCACACTCTTGGAAAGAAAATTGTAAGTATCGTTGTGAGGTCAAGCGGTTTTGACCTTATAGACTACGGTTCTATAAGTGGATCGGAGGAGATAATAAAGAGAGTCACTGAAGATAGGATAAAAATACTTATGATATCAGTATTAATGTATCCATCTGCTTTAAAAATTAAGAAAATATCTCAAATGCTTCATGAAAAGGATCCTTCAATTAAAATATTGGTTGGAGGTGCACCTTTTTTAATGGACACCACACTTTGGAAGGAAGTCGGTGCAGATAAAATGGGGAAAAGCGCAGCCGATAATATTGCTATTATAGAACAATGGATGAAGGAGGATTCTTAATGGAAAAAAGGTATACTTCTATGGAAAGAGTATCTATAACTATGAGTAAGCATGAACCAGACAAGGTTCCATTGTTTTTAATGTGTACACATTACTGCGCAAAATTTTTGGATGTATCTATTAAAAACTATTTTAGTAAACCTGAAAATGTAGCAAGGGGACAAATGATGCTTCTCAAAAAATTCAACAATGATTGTTTGAATCCATTTTATTCTGCTGCTCATGAGTATGCAGCTTTTGGAAGTGAAGTTATTTTCAATGAAGCAGGACCTCCTAATGCTGGTGAACCAATAATAAAAAACTTTGACGATATTTTAAAATTACAACCACCAGATGTTAAAAATTCAAAAATTCTTAGAAATTGTCTTGAAACAATATCCATACTGAAGGAGGAAGTGGGGATGTCTGTACCTATTGCTGGGGGCGTGTTATCACCTTTTTCACTTCCTATTCTTCAAATGGGTTTTGATAAATATATTGAACTTATTTATGAAAGACCAGAGTTGTTGGAGCATCTTATAAAAATCAATGAAAGGTTTTGCACTGAGTGGGCTAATATGCAATTGGCGGCAGGCGCATCCTTTATAACGACTATAGATTCTATGTCTGTGTCTTCAATTATTCCTAAAAGCATATATTTAAAGACTGGATTTCTTTCTGCAAAGAGAACAATACCCACTATTAAAAGTGATGTAGCCATTGCTACGTCCTCGGCAAGCTCTTCCTCAATACTTGAGGAAATCCTTGAATCTGGGATTAAAGCCATTCTAGTAAGTCATACTGATGATCTAGCTGAAATAAAGAAAAAAGTTGGTCAAAGAGCTACATTGCTTGGAAATCTAAATGGTATTGAAATGTGCAGATGGACCAGATTTGATGCTGAATATAATGTTAAGGAAGCAATAAGAAAAGCTGGGGTTGGTGGTGGCTTTATCTTGTGCGACAGTTTAGGAGATATTCCTTATCAGGTTAGTGAGGATATTCTTTATGAAATATTAGAGAGTGTAAATAAGTGGGGAAGATATCCATTAAATTGGAGGTGATTATATGAACGATAAACTATGTATTTTAATTTGTGAAAGTTTCAAAGCTGAAGTGGAGAGTATGCGAGGCGTTTTGAAAAATGGAGAGATTGAATTTAAATACTATTCAATGGATTGTATAAATTGCAATCGTCAAAGACAGAAATTATACGATGGCCTTATTGAATCAGGTTATTGTAGTGACTCAGTTATTTTGCTGCCAACTCAGAAGGGCTCTGGAAAAGATGAGAATCTTGTTGGTGAAAGTATTTTCAATTCATGCCTGTCATTATTGGCTGGGGGTGATCTGATAAATTACCTTTCTTCAATGGGGTATTATTTGACTACACCAGGTTGGCTAAAAAGATGGAAGCATATTATTATGGACATATATGGATTTGATCAAGAAACTGCACGTGAATTTTTTTCAGAATACTGTAAAAAGGTGGTTCTTATTGACAGTGGCGTATATAGCAATATCTTACTTGATTTAATAGAGTTTTCAGAATATATAGGAATGAAATATGAAATTATAGATGTAGGTTTGGAGTACTTTTCAAGCATTATAAATAATTCATATAAAAATTGGAAAGTTAATAGACTAGAATACATTCTAAATTTAAAAAACAAGCAGGTCACTGATTATGCTCTTGTATTTGATTTTCTTGAAAAAAAAGCAACACTTTTAAAACGTGAAGACCTGATTAAGAATATTTTTACTTTATTTGAAATGTTGACCGGTGCTAAGCATCTCGCATTTCTTCCTGTAATTGAACATAAAAAAGGAGAAATAATCTTCCATCAAGAGAAGTTGTATAAAAGTAAACTATATGATATCGACAACTCAGAATTTAGGCAAAGTTATTTTCTTACTTCCTCAGGAGCAGGATTTATTTTTAAGATAACTTTTGATAATGAATTAATGGGTTATATGGAAGTGGAAGATATTATGTTTCCTAATTATATGGAAAGCTACTTAGATTTATCAAAAACAATCATGATAATTCTAGGAATAATGCTTTTTAATTCAAAGATTTATGAGAAATTAATTGATACAAATGAGGAACTTCTTTCATTGAATAATGAGCTTGAGGTTCTTGTTGATAAACGTACTTCTCAACTGTTGGAGGTTAATGGAAGCCTCGAAGAAACAAACTGTATGTTAGAAGAAGAAATCGAAGAGCATAAGTTAACTGAGACTAAGCTTAAAGCTGCAAAAGAGGAAGCAGAAAGAGCAAACTCAGCTAAAAGTCAGTTTTTAGCAAATATGAGTCATGAAATAAGGACACCTATGAATGGGATTATGGGAATGACTAGCTTATTGGAATTTTCAAAGTTGACAGATGAGCAAATTGACATAGTAAAAATGATTGAAACTTCTTCAAAACATCTTCTTCAGATTATTAATGATATACTTGATCTCTCAGTAATGGATGTAGGTAAGATCGAACTAAAGCCAGAACGCATAAATATATTTAATTTAATGAATGAAAGTAGAAATTTATTTACATATTTAGCGGAGAATAAAGGACTGAAGCTTGAGATTATTGTTGACAATAATTTACCAAATGAAATCATATTAGATAAGGGTAGATTAATGCAAGTTTTAAGCAATTTAATAGGAAATGCAATTAAGTTTACTGAAAAAGGTAAAATTCAAGTATCCGTAGATAAAGTTGAGGATAAAGAGAATAAAGTGAAGCTAATGTTTTCTGTAAAAGATACAGGGATTGGAATTAAGGAAGAAGACATCCCGAGATTATTTAATTATTTTACACAATTAGATATATCAGCTTCAAAAAAATTTCAAGGGACTGGTCTGGGGCTTGCTATTTCTAAAAATATCGTTGAGCTTATGGGGGGAGAAATATCTGTTGAAAGTCAGTATGGTAAAGGAAGTACATTCTACTTTACTTGTTTGTTTAATATTGCTAGTGATAGTAAGGAATCATCAAATATTCAAAAAATGTGTATAGATAACAAGGCTTATTTAGAAACTAGGATATTACAAGTTGAAGATGATATTATCAGCCAGCGATTTATGAATCAATTATGTAAGATTGCAGGGTGGAAAATAAAAATAGCCTCAAATGGATTAGAAGCATTGAATATACTTGAAAATGAGAATTTCGATATAATTCTTATGGATATTCAGATGCCAGATATGAGCGGAATTGAGCTTACAAAAATAATTCGGGAAAAAGAAAAGTTGACTGGCAAACATATCACTATAATTGCAATGACAGCATATGCAATGGGAGGAGATAGAGATATATGTATTAATACAGGCATGGATGATTATATTAGTAAACCAATTGAAGTTATGAAACTTAAAGAAGTTATTACTAAGTATAGCAACAATTATAAATAGAGTATTTATAAACAATGTGCCACTTTGGCCATCACTAATAGGAGTAACAGCAGGGCTGATATGTGATGCAGCTGACTTTAACTTATTAATACAAAATTAGAAGGGAAACCTAATATTAAATTAAATATAGATAAATTGAACTTTAAATCGTTAGTGTTTTGCAAAAAGTAAGCTTTAATATAATTGAGTACTTATTAATTAGTTCCGATTTTTACAATTTTATTTTAAGTTCATAAAGTAATATTAAATACAAGAAAGGCAAAGAGGTCTAGCTTCAAAGAAGAAGTTAGATCTATTTTTTTATAAAAAATAATTATATTTATAGGAGGTAATGAGAATATGAACGAAACAAAAATAGATTTCTTATATTTAAATGAAGACGATATGATTAAGGCTGGAGTTAAAGAAATGGCTGGATGTGTAGAGGCCATGGAAGAAATGTTCAAGTTATTAAAAATTGGAGATTATCGCATGGGTGGGCCTAATGGAAATTCACACGGAGTTATGATGGTTTTCCCTGAAGAATCACCATTCTCTAATATGCCTAAGGATGGTCCAGACAGAAGATTTATGGCAATGCCTGCTTATTTAGGCGGTAAGTTTGATATGGCCGGAATGAAATGGTATGGTTCAAATACAGAAAATAGGGATAAGGGGCTTCCAAGATCAATACTTATGTTAACTTTAAATGACAAAGATACTGGAGCTCCAATTGCATATATGTCAGCAAATATTTTAAGTGCTTATAGAACAGGTGCAGTTCCAGGTGTTGGGGTGAAATATTTTGCTAAAGAAGATTCAAAGGTTGTCGGAATTATTGGACCAGGGGTTATGAGTAAAACAGCATTTGCAGCAACTATGGCTGTTAGATCGGAAATTGGAATTGTAAAAATAAAAGGAAGAAGTAAAAAATCAATTGATGGATTTATAAAGTACCTTAATGAAGACTATCCACAAATTAAAGACATCATTGTTGTAGACACAATAGAAGATGCTGTTAGAGATTGTGATATTGTGCATATTGCTACATCAAGTCCAACGGGTGATATAAATGAATATCCATATATAAATGAAGAATGGATTAAACCAGGTGCAGTATTATGTTGTCCAGCAGCAGCAAGATTTGATGATGATTTTATTTTAAATAGAGCAAGAACTGTTACAGATAATATTCAATTGTATGAAGCTTGGGAAGAAGAAATGGAGTTCCCAGCATATAATTCTATTCCAATTCCAGCAGTACATTGTATGGACTTAATTGCAGAAGGCAAAATGAGCAAAGAACAAGTTGATGATTTAGGGGATGTATTAATTGGTAAAGTGCCGGTACATCGCAAGGAAGATGAAATTGTTATTTATTCAGTTGGTGGTATGCCAGTAGAAGATGTTGCATGGGGGACTATAGTTTATAGAAATGCTATTGAAAAAGGAATTGGGACTAAGCTAAATCTTTGGGATGAGCCACAATTAGCTTAAGTTTAATTATTACAGTTGAAAGGAGATCTTTATATGAGAATTGAAAAGCATCCAATTTTAGGTGAGCCTAATAAAGGACGTTTAGTGAATTTTGAATTTGATGGGAAAGCATTTGAAGGATATGAAGGAGAACCAATAGCAGCAGCACTAAGAGCCGCGGGTGTATTAGTTCATAGACATACTAAAAAAGGATCACCAAGAGGCATATTCTGTGCTATTGGTAGATGTACAGACTGCGTAATGGTAGTTGATGGTAAGCCAAATGTAAGAACTTGTGTAACACCTCTTATAGAAGGTATGAAGGTTCAAACGCAATATGGTGTTTCAGCCCAAAAAGAAGCATAAAATTTTTATGAAAGGATAGGTATTCGTATGAAAAGATATGATTGTATTGTTGTTGGAGCAGGGCCAGCGGGTCTGTCAGCAGCTATAGAAGCAGCAAAAAGAGGACTAAAGGTTGTTGTATTTGATGAAAATTTTAAGTCTGGTGGACAACTATTTAAGCAAATACACAAGTTCTTTGGATCAAAAGAGCATAGAGCAAAAATTAGAGGCTTTAAAATAGGTGAAGAGCTTTTACAAGAAGCAAATGATGCGGGAGTAGAAGTTGTTTTGAATGCTATAGTTATTGGTCTTTATTTAGATAAAGAAGTTACTGTAAAGATAGATGATGAAGTTATTCATTATAAAGGAGACGCAGTAATAATTGCAACAGGTGCATCTGAGAATATGGTTACTTTCGATGGATGGACACTTCCAGGAGTAATTGGTGCAGGTGCAGCCCAAACAATGATGAATCTTCATGGAGTACAACCAGGAAAGAAAATTCTTATGCTTGGCAGCGGAAATGTTGGAGTAGTTGTAGGATATCAACTTATGCAAGCAGGCTGTGAAGTAGTTGCAATAGTAGATGCGGCACCTAGAATCGGAGGATATGGTGTTCATGCTGCTAAGGTGGCTAGATGCGGAGTTCCTTTTTATTTATCTCACACTATAATCAAAGCGGAAGGTGAAGAATGTGTAACAGGAGTTACTATTGGTGAAGTTGATAGCAGCTGGCAGATAATACCTGGAACAGAAAAATATTTTGATGTTGATACTATATGCCTTGCAGTAGGACTTTCTCCTATGTCCCAGCTTACTAAAATGGCTGGCTGCATTATGGAGGAAAATCCTAAAAAGGGTGGGTATGTTCCTGTTTGTGATGAATATGGTGAGACTTCAATTAAAGGAATATTTGCAGCAGGTGATGTTTCAGGAATTGAAGAAGCAAGTTCGGCAATGATAGAAGGAAGAATTGCAGGGGTAGCAGCTTCTTATAGATTGGGATTTATTGACAAAGAAGAATTAGAAGAAAAGGCAGAGGAATTGGAAAAGGCATTATCTAGTTTAAGACAAGGTATGTTTGGTCCAGAAAATAAAGGAAAAGATATTGAAAAAACAGATGAAGGCTTTGAGGTTTCAAAAAATCTTCTTAAGAAAGGATATTTAACTGATGAAGAAGTGATAAAATATCCAGGGGTTAAGTCTATGAAGGGAATACATCCAGTTATAGAATGTTCACAAAATATTCCTTGTAATCCATGTCAAGATGCGTGCCCTAAAAGCTGTATCAAGATTGGAATAAATATTACATCTCTTCCAGTTGTTGATGAAGAATCAACATGTATTGGCTGTGGAATGTGCGTTGCATCTTGTTCTGGACAATCAATTTTCCTTGTGAATGAAGATTTTGAAGAAGGTTATACTTCAGTTACTCTTCCGTATGAATTTTTACCGCTGCCAGAAAAAGGTGCAAAAGGCATTGGACTCGATAGAAGTGGAAAAGAAGCATGTGAAGTGGAAGTAGTAGATGTTAAATCTGTTAAAGCCTTTGATAACACAAACTTATTAACAATAAAGGTTCCAAGTGAAATGGGAATGAAAGTAAGATTCTTTAAGCAGGCATAGGAGGTAAGATTATGAGTAAAGTAAATGATAGATCAAGAGATATAGGTGAATTTATTTCGCAGCCTGATGATGATATGATAATCTGCCGCTGTGAAGAAATTACAAAGGGTGAAATACGAAAAGCAGTACATGATGGTATGTTTACCATAACTGAAATTAGAAGATATTTAAGAACAGGTATGGGCCTTTGTCAGGGACAAACCTGCGGTAAATTGGTTAAGGGGATTGTGGCAAGAGAGCTTAAAATATCACCTTTAGAATTAGAGCCAGCAGTATCGCGTGCACCTATGAGACCTATAGAAATGGGAGTCTTCGGAAATGAACAAGTAGGAGGTAAATAGCATGAAAAATAGTGCAGATGTAATAATCATTGGAAGTGGTGTAATTGGAAATGCAGCAGCATACTACTTATCAAAAAAAGGCCATTCTGTTATTGTCCTCGATAAAGGTGACAGTATTGGAGATGGAGGTTCAACAAGAAATGGCGGAGGAGTTCGTCAATCAGGACGTGATAAGAGAGAACTTCCACTTGCCATGTATGGTATAAAAAATCTTTGGCCTAATCTTTCAGAAGAATTAGGAGTCGATGTAGAATATTATCAAGAAGGTAATTTAAGATTAGGTAAAACAGTAGAGCATATGAAGATATTAACTAATCTTGCAAAGAATGCTCAGGATTGTGGGCTTGAGGTAAACATAATCTCTGGAGATGAGGTAAGAGAAATTAATCCATATCTTTCAGAGGAAGTTATAGGTGCAAGCTGGTGTCCTACTGATGGACATGCCAATCCTTTAACTACAACTTTAGGTTTTTATCGTGAAGCAAGAGAATTAGGTGCTCGTTTTATTACAGGAGAAGAAGTTGTTGAAATTAGAAAAATAAAAGGAAGAGCTAGGAAGGTAGTAACTAAGAATAATGTATATGAAGGAAATCATATAATTCTTGCAGCAGGCTATGAAAGCCGAAGGATAGCTGCTACAGTTGGGATAGATATTCCAATGAATAAAGTTTTGTTAGAAGTTCTTGTTACAGAAGCTCAAAAGCCAATGTTTTACCAAATGCTTGGTACTGCTGAAGCGGATTTTTATGGGCATCAAAGTAAACACGGTTCCTTTGTATTTGGTGGTGCATCAGGTTATGAAGCGCTTAATAAGGATAATGGAACACCAACTACAGCAAGTATTACAGCTTCATGTATATGTAGAGGAATAATGAAGTATTTTCCAGATTTAAAAGATGCCAAGATAGTTCGTACTTGGGCAGGCTGGATAGATGATTGTAAAGATCATGTACCTGTGATAAGTCAGGTAGAAGAAGCTCCTGGACTTATACTTGCCTGTGCATTTTGTGGGCATGGCTTTGGAATTTCTCCAACAGTAGGCATGCTTTTATCAGAAATGGTAGAAGGAAATGGAACTACTCTTGATATAAGATCCTTCCGCTATGATAGGTTTAAAGCTAAGATTTAGATATCAAATAATAAAAGATTAATTATTTAGTAATTATAAGATATAGTTTGATTTTTCAGTATGAGATTTTTTGTGAATAGTGTCAAAGAAGGAGAATTAATATGGATTTAACGAGAACAAATTATTCATCAGGCGCTCCATTAGAAGAAAAAACAGGATATTCTAGAATGGTAAAGGTAGGGCCATTTGTTTATATCGGAGGTACTACTTCTGTACAGCCTGATGGCACAGTGTATGGTGAGGGCAGTGCTTATGAGCAGACAAAATATATTTTAGAAAAGTTAGTAAAATTATTAGAGAAATCGGGTTCTAAAAAAGAAGAAGTAATTAGAATAAAAGGTTATACAACTGATATGAAGTATGGAGCTGAAATTGCAAGGGCTTATTCAGAGATTTTTCATGATATCAAACCGCTTTTTACAATGGTTGGTACTCCTATGCTTAATAGGCCTTCTCAGTTAATTGAAATAGAAATGGATGCAGTAATTATAACTAATGAACAATAAGAAAGCTTAGAAATACGAAAGAAAATACCAAGTCTAAATGGCCAAGGAGATCGACTTGGCTATTTTTTTATAATGATTTATTTGATAAATATATGCCATAATTAACAATCCGCAAAGTTCAATTGATAGATTCAACTTAAATCCTTACAGAATTTTTCAAAATGCAGAATTATTATTGCAATATATAGAATTAAAAATAAATTTATTCCTACATAACCATGAAAAATGTATTCTCAATATA
This sequence comes from Clostridium sp. YIM B02500, assembly GCF_022324665.1. NCBI lineage: Bacteria > Bacillati > Bacillota > Clostridia > Eubacteriales > Clostridiaceae > Clostridium > Clostridium sp. YIM B02500. The sequence goes on from NZ_JAKGTE010000004.1 coordinate 200,374, forward strand.
AAATAAATAATGTATAGTTGATATAAATATCTGTTTTTTAAAGTTAGTGATTAAATATTGAATTATTAATAATTATCAGTAAAAATACGTGATAGTTTTTTTAAAATACTTAAGAATAAGTGAAATTTAATTAAAAGCTGTATATATGAATTTTGATTATATTTTTACTTTTAAAAGATGATTTTACAAACCAAGGAAATTTTGATTTATATAGGAAAAGAAGTGGAGTGGAGGAAATATGGCAGTAGAAACAAAAGGAAATATTATTAGGCCTAAGCAGCCATACTTTGTAATGACTACATCTCATTATTATAAGGCAGTTATAATGAATTACGGAATTTCTCATTTCTATTGCTTCCAAAAAGAAGATATTATAGAAAGACCTTTTATCGCGGTACCAGATGGATGTATTGACATCTTATTCTGTTGTGATGATAAGGCTCCATATGCACATATATGTGGAACAGTTCTTCGTCCAACCTTGACCCATAATAGTGAAAATAAATACTTCTTTGGAGTAAGATTTTTACCAGGAAGCCCATTTAAATTCAAAAATATCACCATGTCAGACTTGGTTGAACAGGAAATTCCATTTTTAGAAGTGATAAAAGATAATGAATTGTTTGAAAAAATTACCTCAAGCAGAGATTTCAATCATCAGATACAGGTGTTTTTAGACAGATATATAAAGCTTTATGCTAATTTTAATGAAATAAATAAATATAAAGATCTAAAGAAATATATGTTGAATAACATTATGCAGACAGCAGGAAAAATTAAAATTAATGAACTTGCAGAGGCAACTGGATATTCAGTTAGATATATAAATAAGACATTTTCGGAGGAGTTTGGATTATCTCCGAAAGTATTTTGTAAACTTATGCGGTTTCAATATTTATTAAGTACTTTAAATGAGCTAGATAAAGATATATTTGAATCTAATTTAGCACAGATTTCTATGGATCTAGGATATTATGATCAGTCTCATATGATTAAGGATTTTCACGAATTTACAAATACAACACCTAAGATGTATATAAAGTCATTAAAAGAATCCGAATATAAAAAACGAATAATTATCATATAGTAAATAAAAAGTAAAAGGAATATTCAGAGCAACAGATGCTTTGAGTATTCCTTTTTTATAAGTACGTTGCAGCTGCTTAGGCTGCTTTGCTTTTTTGAATATTCTTAACTTAATTCTAACTGTGGGACAGGATTTCTAAAGAATTTTGTGACACCTGCTAAATATAAGCAGCCAACTAACAGCCAAATTGCTCCAATTAAATGTGCATTTGCATCCAGATTAATAAAGATCCACATAGTTACTGCTAAGCCAATCGTAGGACATATTCCATAATTTATTATTTTCTTTTGTAAGCTGATTGGTTCATCATTTTTTAGTAAAAATCTACTGATTACTGCAATATTTAATAAGATAAAGCCTAGTAAAGCACCAAAGCTTACGATTGAAGTAATGAAGTCAAGAGAACAGAAGAGAGAAATAGGTGTTATAATGATTCCTACTAATACAGTAGCAACTATTGGACTTTGTGTTTTTTTACTGATATATGCAAGTTGCTTTGGCAATACTCCATCTCGTCCCATTGCAAAAAGTACTCTTGCAACTGCAACTTGTGAAGCTTGTGTTGTTGCTATTCCAAAGGAAACTATCAATGTAATTGTTGTTAATATATTAAGCCATGTTCCACCTACAAAGGTAACAACATCTGTAAAAGCAGTATCAGGATTTAAGTCTTGATAATTAGGATAAGCCATTCCTGCAAAAAAAGTAGTTGCAATAAATATTAGTCCAATAATTAAAATCGAAAGTATAATTGCTTTTCCTACAGATTTCTCGGGATTAATAGTTTCTTCTGCCAAGGTACTAATAGCATCGTACCCTAAATAGCTAAGAATAACGATACCTGTTGCTTTTAGGATGCTAGACAAGTCAAACTGCTCAGGATTATAAAATGAAATCATGCTAAAATGAATTGTTCCATTAAGTAAAAGTCTTATAGTACATCCTATAAAGGCTATAATCACAATAATTTGCAATGTAAATAGTATCCAACTGCATTTAGACATCAAATCTACACCTAAAACATTAATTACTGTACTAAAGACGATAAATATTAGTATCCAAGTCCAAGCAGGAACAGAAGGGATAAGTGCATTGCCATAAATACTCCCAATAATAACAACAGTTGCTGGCATTAAGAAATAATCTAATAATATGGCCCAGCCAGTTAGAAAACCTAATGCAGGTGATACACCTTTTTGAACATATACATATACAGAACCTGCCGTTGGAAACTTCTGTGCCATTACCCTGTAACTCATTCCAGTAAAGAACATAGCCACCATTCCTATCAAATAACATAATGCAACCATTCCACCAGATGGTCCTAAATATACACCATACATGCCTGCAGGAGCTAGAGGTATCATAAATACCAAACCAAAAATTACCAGATCGCTTGTTTTTAAAGTTCGTTTTAATTTTCCATGTTCCATAATAAACGCCTCCATTATATTCCAAATTATAAAAGGCAAGGGTATTCTGCTAAGCAGAGCACCCTTGCCCTAAATCCAATAAAAATTACTTTTAAATATATGTTTGTGAGAAGCTTCTTTCTGTTATAATAGCAAATTTAAATTTTTAAAGATTGTAAATTTCGGAACAAAAGATTTAAATGGTATTTATTAATTTAAATAATATACTAAATATTATGATAAGTTGAATAATAAGTAATATTCATTTAGTAATCACTATGGTTCTTAAAGGAATTTTAAAATATTTAGATATCAAGCTAATTAATACAATCAAATTCTCTATAATTTTTAACCATACTATATAGGTATTTTAATATAAATTACAGTTCCAAGTCCTAATTTGCTATTTATAAGGAGACCAAAATTATCTCCATAGGTTAACTTAAGACGTTTATTTGTATTAAACAAGCCAATATGATTTGAGTATTCACCGTCAAAATTAAGCTTGTCTCTTATGCTCTTAAGGTTCTGTGTATCAATTCCAATGCCGTTGTCAATAATTACGAGTGTTAATAGATCATTTTTGAGTAATATTTTAATTTTAATCTTACCTTTTCCATCTTTATTTTTAATGCCGTGATATATAGAATTCTCAACCAATGGCTGTATCAATAATTTAATTGTGTGGACAGGTTCTACATTCTTATTATAGGTCCATAATACATCAAATTTATCTGCATATCTTATCATTTGAATATCTAGATAAGTTTTAGTGTATCTAATTTCGTCGCCAACAGAAACTTTACCGCAAGGAGTTGTTAAGGAGTAGTCTAATATACTAGATAGATTTTCTATCATCCTAATAGGTTTACTATTACTCCCGGTTGCCTTTATTACTTCCCAATATATTGTGTGTAATGTGTTATATAAAAAATGAGGATTTATTTGAGACTGCAATGCAATAAGTTCCATATTTTCTAATTTATATTTTCTTTCAGATAACTGCACCTTTAAATAGTCTTGTTCAATAAATGTAGTAATCAGATTTTCTATAATATAACTAAATTCATTTTTTGCATTGCTATTAATTACAGGAAGAGTCTGATTTTTCTTAGCTGAATCAATTATTGATATAATATTCGAAATTTGTTTGTAATTTTTTCTAGTAAGATAAAAGGTTAAAATTAATCCTAAAATAAATGAAACTAATAATAATATAATAGTATATTTACCTAATCTTATAGAAACATAATATAAAGCATCCTCTGGAATTATAGATATATAATTCCATGAAAATCTGTCAGAATGAATAATTGTTTTACTTAAAAATTTATTTTCTGATGTAGAGTAAACTACATTAGTATTCGATTTTAATAGTTCATTAATACCAAAATTATTTATATTATTAGAAGTTTTGTTACTGATAATTTCACTATTGTTTCCATCTAATATAAATATCTTTTGTTCAGGTGCAGTAACAGATTTATTTAGTAAATCTTGTATGTAATCAGCTTTAATATTTAAAACTATCACACCATTATTAAGAGCCATTCTTTTATAAACTGTTATAAGTTTTGTCTCTTTTTCTTCAAAGTCATATTGCTTTACATCCCTTGTTTCTATCCATAATTTTTCATTTGATGGATGATTCAAATAGTTCTTGTACCAAGAGCTATCAAAGTAATTGTTTAGATTTGTTATACCATTATTAGTTGTATAAAACCTACCATTTTCATTTTCATAGTAAATATGTATGGAATAAATGTAAGGTTTTGAATTAGCAAATGAATTCAGAAAGAAGCAAATTTTATCTGTATTTATCAAATCTGATGAATATATTGTTTCTTCTTTTAAAACATTTTTTAAAGTAAAAGCAATATTAGAATTATAATCAAATTGAATATTTAGGGTATCGATTTCATTAAAAATCAGGTCAATATTAGATTTTGTTTGATTTAGAAGATCCGTATTATTTTGAGCTATTTGGTTTTTTATATATCCTTGGGTAATAGCTATTGACAAAGAGCCTAATAGTAGTGTTGGTATTAGTAAAGGAATTAAAAATATAATCAAATTTTTTCTGAAAAAATTCTTATTCAAAAAATTCATCACCTTTCAAAAGGCTTAGGATTAATAGTATCTTTTTGATTTCTATATTCCTTGGGACTCTTGCCATAATAGTTTTTAAAAGTTCTAGTAAAATTTTTCGTATTACTATAGCCAACCATTTCACTAATTTCATAAGTTTTATATCTTATATCATTTAGTAACTCAGCAGCGCGATTCATTTTCACCCTTATTAAGTAATTAGAAAAACGCTCTCCAGTTTTTTGTTTAAAAAATTGACTTAGATAGTTAGGATTCATGTGAACTGATTCAGCAATGTCTTCAAGCCTTGCATCTTTATAGTGTTCACTCACATAATTTTTGACAAATGATATAATTTTTGAGTTATAACTTGATGAGTCTTTAAAATTATTTATATCCTCATCCAAAACTTTATCTACATTAGGTGAACATTCGCTGTCCAAGCTTTTTTTTAAAGAAGAAAAAACTTCAAAAATTTCATTGTATTTTGAAGGCTTTACAATATAATCACTAACTCCATAAACTAGAGCGCTATGTGCATATTCAAAGTCCTTATATGCACTTAGAAAGATAACTTTTATTTTTAGCTTACGATTAAATATCTCTTTTGCAAGGCCAATGCCATCTAAAAACGGCATTTTTATATCGCAAAGGATTACATTTACAGGAGTATTTAAAATGTACTCTAAGGCAAGTTTTCCATTCTCTAATTGATCAACAATTTCAAAACCTAAATCATTCCATGGAAAATAGCTGCATAGTAAGTTTCTTGATTCACTTTCATCATCGACTACAAGTAGTTTGTACATTATTATGTTCCCCCTATCAAGATGTTTTCAAAGAGTCATATGATTGAGTCTAATGTTATAATTACTGTAAATTTAATGTTTTATCAAAGCAAGACTACGGCTTATATTATATGGTTAAGTAGTCATTAAGATTTTACCATATAACAACCAAAATTGCATATACAAAACAGCAAGTGCACTGAAACCTATGAGAAAGTGATGCTAATAATAAGAAGATGATACTTTTTATAAGAAAAAGATACCTTTTTTAATTAGTCATTAGGAAGTTCTGTTTTAAAGATACCATTTATAATGATAGATATCTTATGTAAATAATTACATTTGTGCTAGAATAGCATTAATGTATATTGAGAAGATACATAGTTTAATTTTATTTGCAAAAAATGAGCAATTAAGTTAAGACTAGTAATAAGTAATATTAAGCATAGGAGTGTTTGGTATGTGTAATGAATATTATAATATTAATAAAATAATAGAAGGGGTATATCATATAAGTGATCCCAATAATATATGCTGCACATTAATTGTGGGAAATAAAAAAGCATTACTATTTGATACAGGTTATGGAATTGGGGATTTAAAACAAGTAATTAAATCTATAACTGACTTACCTATTGTTGTAGTCAACAGCCATGGACATCTTGATCATATGGGAGGTAATTATCAGTTTGATGAAATACATATTCATGAAGATGATATATCATTAGCGAAGCATATTCTTTTATCAGATAAGAGAAAATCAACTGTGGATAGTTATAAAAAAAATATAGGACTTCCAAAAGATTTTAGGGAAGAAGAATATATAAATAGGGAGTGTAATATAGATTTTATTCCAGTAAAAGAAGGAGAAGTGTTTGATGTGGGGGGATATGAACTTGAAGTAATTTATTGTAAAGGACATACAGCTGGGTGTATTTCATTAATTGAAAGGAAAAACAAGCTGTTGCTCTCTGGAGATACAATATTGCAGCATGTATGGATGTTTCTAGAAGAAAGTAGAAAAATGAGTGAATATATTGAGAGCCTTAAAAAGTTAGACGAATCAGAGGTTAATATTATTCTTACCTCTCATTCTAGTGAACCCTATAGCAAAGAGTTATTAAGTAATTTAATCCATTGTGTTAATAATATTAATGTTTCTAAAAGTACACCATATTTTAATGAAGCATATCCATATAAGGCATTTATGTATTCTGAAGGTGGAGAGCCTTTTGTTACTCCAGACTATGTTTCTATTGTATTTAGAGAGGATAAATTGTAATATTACAAAAATTTAAAGTATAAAAATCATAAATATATGCTCGCCTTTATAGAAACAGCTAAAATGATAAAACTGTATTTATAAGGTGAGTATTCTATTTTTAATACATTTTAAATAGCGCATATATTTATGATTATAAGAAAATGATGCATTTTATAAGATAAAGATACTTTTTTTAAGTGAACTATAAAAAAGTCCTGTTAAAACGATACCATTTATAATAATAGGTCACTTATGTAAATAATTACATGTATGATAGAATAACATTAAAGCTGCAGCAATAACAGTGAAATCTCTGGTGCATTTAGCACTATATAAAATTAGGAGGATATTTATGAAAAATAGAAAAAAAATCATTAGTATTTTATGTGCTTTTTCAATAGCCACATCTATGTTTATAGGTTGTGGAGGTGCTTCAAAAGATGCTGGTAAAGATAGTAGCAAAGGAGATCAGGTAACTCTAAGATTCTCTTGGTGGGGAAGTGATACGCGCCATAAGGCAACTTTAGAAGCAATAGATTTATACATGAAACAAAATCCTAATGTAAAGATAGAAGCAGAATATGGTGGAGTTGATGGGTATCAGGATAAGTTATCAACTCAGTTAGGCGGTGGTACTGCACCAGATCTTATTCAAGTAGACAACCCTTGGATTTATGATTATGCAAAACAAGGAGAAATGTTTTATGATTTAAATGAATTTAAAGACATAATTGACATGAGTGGATTCGATAAAAAATTCTTAGATGGATATTGTACACTTAATGGAAAAATTCAAGGTCTACCAATGGGGTTAAATGCATTAACTATAGTCTACAACAAGGATATAATGAAAAACGCTAATGCTGATATAACTAAAGATTTAGATTGGGACAAATTAATTGAAGAAGGCAAGAAAGTTCATGCACAAAATAGTAATAACTATTTATTGAATGCTGAACAAAATAACTTTTTAGATTTTATTATTATGCCATATGTTATTCAAAAGACTGGTCAGCAATGGGTAAAAGATGATTATACAATGGGATTTGATAAAGCTACACTTACTCAAGCATTTGAACTTGAAAGGAAACTATTTGATGAAGGTATTGTACAACCAGCAGAACAAAGCTTTACATTCAAATCTAAGCCAGAGCAAAATACTGCATGGATAAATAAGCAGTTTGGTGGGACTATTAATTGGGCAGCTGGTTTGGGTGTACTTCTTGGTACTTTAGGAGATAGTGCTGATGTTACATTATTCCCAGTACCTAAAGATGCAAAGAATTCAGGAATAGTAGTAAGACCTGCGACTTTACTTTGTATTAATAAAAAATCTCCTAATGCAAAAGAAGCAGCAAAGTTTATGAACTTTTTCTTTAACGATAAGGAAGCAGCTAAAATTTTAGGAGATGTTAGATCTATACCTCCTGTAGAGGCTTCAAGAAAGGCTGCATTAGATGCAAACAAAGTAAATCCATTATCAGTAAAAGCTGTTGAGCAAGCAACAAAAAACCCAGGGCTAATATACAATGGTGTTTCTAGTAATTCAGAATTAAGAAATATTTTATTAACTGAAATTGAAAATGTTGCATATAAAAAGTTTGCACCTGACCAAGCAGCAGATGACATGATTAAACTTTATGAAAGTAAGCTAAAAGAATTAAAGAGTGCTGCAAACTAGAATTAATTAGTCAATGTATGGCAATGTAGTAATTAGAAGCTTCAGCATAGATATTAACCAAATTGATTATTGGGTGTTTCTAATGAAGGATTAATATATTATGCTGGAGCTCATCTATTAGTAAATAATTAGCATTGCAAGAGATTAATATAAAGTAAAGGTAGGAGGTTTTTACGTGGAACAAAGTACAGCAATAGAATTAAAAAGTAGTCTTCACCATAAAAGAAGTAAGACATTGAAAAAATACACTGGATTATTATACATAGCCCCATGGCTATTAGGTTTTCTTGGTTTTCAGCTATATCCTTTAGTTTCATCATTTTATTATTCATTTACTAATTTAAGTTTAGGTGGAAACCCTAAATTTGTTGGTTTAGATAATTATATACGTATATTTACAGTGGATCCAGAGTTTTGGAAATCCTTAAGTGTAACAATTGTATATGTATTTACATCAGTTCCTGCAAAATTAGCGTTTGCATTACTGATTGCAATGATATTAAACTCAAAATTAAAATTTATAAATGCTTTTAGGACTATATACTATATTCCATCTATACTTGGGGGAAGTGTAGCAGTATCTGTATTATGGCGTTTCTTGTTTATGAAAGAAGGTACAATAAATCAGATTTTATCTGTATTCTCAATACCACCTCTTGATTGGATTGGCAGTCCTAGTTTGGCGTTATTCACAATAGATATACTTACTGTTTGGCAGTTTGGTTCATCTATGGTGTTGTTTCTTGCGGGCTTAAAACAGATACCAGCAGAACTATATGAAGCCGGAATAATGGATGGAGCATCAAAAATTAGAATGTTCTTTACAATTACTATACCAATGCTAACACCAATAGTATTTTTTAACGTTATTATGCAATTAGTTGGAGCTTTCCAAGAGTTCACATCCGCTTTTGTAATAACAGGTGGAGGTCCTATGCAATCAACTTATTTATATGGAATGAAGTTGTATTTAGAAGCTTTCAGATATTTTAAAATGGGATATGCATCTGCCTTATCTTGGATTCTATTTTTAATAATATTAGTTTTCACGCTTATAATATTTAAATCTTCAAAGAAATGGGTTTATTACGATGATGGAGGCGAGTTTTAATGAATAAAAAGTCAAGAAGCACAATTCTAAGATATGTAATTTTAGTAGTAGTCGGAATAATCATGATTTATCCAGTTGTATGGCTTTTCTTTGCTTCATTTAAAAGTAATGATGAATTATTTGGTTCGGCATCATTACTTCCTAAAGCATTTACATGGGATTCATATATACAAGGATGGAAGGGAAGTGGACAATATGGATATAGTACATTTTTCCTTAATACAATAAAACTTGTTATACCAACTGTATTATTTACGGTAATTTCAAGTGCTGTGGTAGCTTACGGTTTTGCAAGATTTAAGTTTCCATTTAAAAAGATATTATTTGCTCTTATGATATCTACACTGATGCTACCAAATGCTGTTGTTATCATTCCTAAATATATGCTATTTAGAGATTTAGGCTGGATTGATAGTTATAATCCTTTTATTGTACCTGCAATTTTTGCCGGATATCCATTTTTTATCTTTATGTTAGTTCAGTTTTTTAGAGGTGTTCCGAGAGAATTGGATGAAGCGGCAACAATTGATGGCTGTAATTCCTTTACAATTTTCTTAAGGATTATGTTGCCTCTAAGTAAACCAGCATTATTTTCAGCAGGAATATTTCAATTTATGTGGACATGGAATGATTTCTTCAATTCCTTAGTTTATATTAATAGTGTTAACAAGTTAACGTTGCCTTTAGCACTTAGGGTATCTCTTGATGCATCAGCTTCAGTTAACTGGAATCAGATAATGGCTATGGCACTAGTAAGTATATTACCTTGTATACTAATATTCTTCTTTGCTCAGAAACATTTTGTAGAAGGAATTGCTACAACAGGTATGAAGGGGTAAGTTATTATTGCTATTAGCGACCAAAGCATAGTTAAGTTATGATAGCTATGCTTTTGTATTTTGGACATACCAAAAGAATGAAGCTTCTATTTTTTAGATAACAACGACGATTAGAGATGTGAAAGATATGAGAATATCTAAGAATGATGGGAGAGCGTATTAAATGATAAATGGCGAAAACGCAGTCATATGAATAATGATTGGAGGTTAATTAACATGGAATTTATCATGACGGCAAGAAGTAAGGAACAAGAGAATACTGATTATCTCACATTGCATGAACAGGGATTAAATGCTTCTGTAGAGATATTAGGCGGAAATGGGGGTATAAAGAACCCATTTCATGCAAAAGTATTAATTAATAACGAAAATAATGCAAAGTGGTATGGAGTTATTCATATTGAATTGCCATTCAATAAAGTAAATCCACGCTATTTCCTGCCAGCATTTATGTATGGTAGAAATCGTGGTGAGTGTCCACAGAATGTTCCTAATGAGTTTCCAAGACTTAGAGAGGAGACGAAGCGCCCATCCTCACCTTGGTGGATGGTAAGAGGCGACAGGTTATCCCATCCAGTAGCCTTGGTATATGACAGTGATAAAATATACGGATTTAGTGCAAGCCCATATTTCATAAGTAAAAGTGGAATAAAACAGCAATGGAAACCCGAAGTTGAAGGTGAATTTTATCAATATGCAGGATATACATGTTCGCTATCTAAAGGAACTGTAGGCTATACATTGGGTTATGAAAATGCACCATGGCTATTTATAAAATCACATGACGTTAGGGAAAGAGCACCACTAGGTGAGAATTGTTTTGAATTGGAGCCTGGAGAGACTGTTGAATTCACATTGGATTTATACGAATTTGACTCTAAAACAATGCTGGATGTTAATGCTGTGATTGAAGAGGTATATTATCATTATCATCAGAATCCAAGAAAGGCCAGCGATATAAGAACGACAGTTGCTGATTTGGCCCGTGCTGTTTATCAAGATGCATGGCTTCCAGAAGAGTTAAGTTATTCTGGTCAGGTTTTTGAAGATAAGGATACTGGAGGATACAGATATAACAAAATTATATCGATTACTTGGACTAATGGATTATCAGTAGCAACACCTATGTTAATGGCAGCTTTGCGGCTTGGGGATGAGTGTATGCGTCAGCAGGCACTATCCTGCATAGAAAATATTATTAAAAATTCCCTAAACCCTGCTAATGGGTTACCTTATGAGGCTTATAGTGATGGAAAATGGTCAGTTAATGGATGGTGGTTCGATGGTATGCATACACCAGGACATAGTTCATATTTAATAGGACAGTCACTATTTTATATTCTTAAGGCTTATGATTATGAAAAGAGACTTAAAAATTGCCTTCATGAGGATTGGATGTCATTTGTAAAAGAAGTTCTTATGAAAGTTGAAAAGACAAAAAATACTGATGAAGAATATCCTTTTATTTTATCAGAGAAAACTGGAGCCGGTATTGAATACGATTCGTTTAGTGGCACATGGTGTATGGCCGCATTGGGATATTATTGCTATATTACAGGAGACAAATCACATATAGATAGCTTAAGGAAAAGTGAAAAGCATTATTATGAAGAATACATTAAGCATATGGAATGCTATGGAGCACCATTGGATACAGATAAGGCTACAGATTCTGAGGGGATTTTAGCATACATAAAAGCAGTCAGATTTCTACATGCCTTAACAGGTGAAAAGCAATATTTAGAACACATGCGAGATGCAATATGCTATGAGTTTTCTTTTAAGTTCTGCTATAACTCTCCTGTTAAAATAAATCCACTTAGTAGAATTGGATGGTCCAGCTGTGGAGGAAGTGTGACATCCATTGCTAATCCTCATATCCATCCAATGTCGAGTAATCTTGTAGATGAATTGTTATATTTTGTGGAGAATAGTGAAGATGAATATGTAAGAAATCGTATGATGGATGTAATAGGCTGGGGATGCCAGACCTATAACACATATGATAAAGAATATGATTATGGGAAAAAAGGCTGGATGTCTGAGAGATTCTGTCATTGTGAAGGGTTAGTATCAGAAAAATATAGTGACGGCTCACTTGCTAGTACGTGGTTTTGCCTAATGCCATGGGCAAGCGGATCCATTATAGATGGTCTTGCAGGATGTTCTTGGGATAAATGTTTCGAATAGAAAGAGTTTATAATTCATATGAGTTCTAATTAATTAAATTACTAAACGATTGAATTATTTCGGTTAACAGGATATTTAATAAATTTAGATTTGAGAATAAATAAGAAGTAATAGAGATGTTTAATATTGGATTTAACATACAAAAATAAACAAAGAAAAGGTGAGAAATATATGGAAATGACATTAAGATGGTTTGGAAAAGAAGCAGATTCAGTAACACTGGAACAAATTAGACAAATTCCTGGAGTTACAGGTGTTGTAACAACTTTATACGATACAATGCCAGGAGAGGTTTGGCCTCATGAGAGAATTAAAGCCATGAAAGCTGAAGTAGAGGCGGCTGGTCTTAGAATAGCAGGTATAGAAAGTGTTAATATACATGATTCGATTAAAGTAGGTACACCAGATAGAGATAAATATATAGCTAATTATATTACTACTTTAGAGAGATTAGGGCAAGAAGGCATAGATGTTGTTTGTTATAATTTTATGCCAGTATTTGATTGGACTAGATCTGACCTTGCTAAAGTAAGACCTGACGGTTCAACAGTGTTATCTTATGACCAAGAACTTGTTGACAAAATTAATCCTGAGAATTTATTATCTTCAATGGATTCAAAATCTAATGGCTTTATGCTTCCAGGCTGGGAGCCTGAGCGTATGGCTAGAATTAAAGAATTATTTGAAATGTATAAAGATGTGGATAATGAGAAATTATTTAGTAATTTAAAATACTTCTTAGAGGCAATCATGCCAACGTGTGAGAAGTACAATATAAAGATGGCAATACATCCAGATGATCCAGCATGGCCAGTATTTGGATTACCAAGAATTATGACATGTAAAGAAAACTTATTAAGACTAGTAACTATGGTAGATAGTCCATGTAATGGAGTTACCTTATGTACTGGATCTTTATGATCAAATATGAATAATGATATTCCAGATATTATAAGAGCATTAAAGGGAAAAATTCATTTTGCTCATGTTAGAAATATTAAACACTATGCTCCAGGAAAATTTGATGAAGCTGCACATCTATCCTCTGATGGATCTTTAGATATGTATGAAGTTATGAAAGCCTTATATGAAATAGGGTTTAAAGGAATTGTAAGACCAGATCATGGTCGCATGATTTGGGGAGAAGTAGCTATGCCAGGATATGGACTTTATGATAGAGCTCTTGGAGTAGCATATTTAAATGGAATATTGGAAAGCTTACAGAAGTCAATTACAAAACTATCTAAAAACAATTAATAACTAGTAGTATACTGAAAATGTGGAGGTAGTTAAGATGATAGATAAAAAAAGTAAATTATATTCTTGTTGGCTAAGCTACAGTAATATTAAAAACAGTAAGTATAAAGAATATCTTGAAAATGTCTTGGTTTCCTGTAAAAGCGAAATTATAGATTCGGCAGTATCTGAATTAGGAAGGGTATTTAAAGAAATTTGTGATAGTAAAAAGACTCAAGCAATTTACGAAAATGAAAAAGACATTAAAGATATTAGCTATATTAAATTGGAGAAAAATCAAGATGAAAGTTTAGTTAATGATGGATATAAGATAAAACATGAGATTATTAATGGAAAAAATGAATGTATAAGTATTTCTGCTAAGAATGATAATGGTATTCTTTATGGAGTGTTTGCTTTATTGCGTTTACTTGAACAAAATAAGCAGCTTGAAGGAATTGAAATAGTAGATAATCCAGAGAAAGATCTTAGATTAATAAATCATTGGGATAATGGAGATGGAACTATTGAACGTGGCTTTGCTGGTGCTTCTGTTTTGTTCGAAAGCTGCAGGAACAAAGATATTATGAAGGAGGTTATGGATGAAATTGGTGGCATAACAGCAACTAGACCGGCCTTAAGAAAAGCGTTTAATGATGACTATAAGGTAGCTTCTGATTTAGATAGGGTTAATGATTATGCAAGAATGCTTTCCTCTATTGGAATTAATGGAGTAATCATAAATAACACTAATGTTCATGAAGCAGAGACTCACTTAATGGATAGTAAAATTGATATTGTGAAAAATATTAGTGATATATTTGATAAATGGGGAATTAAAACTTATTTGAGTATAAATTTTGCTGCTCCAATTACATTGAAGGATTTAGATACTTCTGATCCATTAGATGAAAGGGTAAAAGAATGGTGGAATAAAAAAGTTCAATATATGTATAAAGTGATTCCTAATTTGGGAGGTTTCATGGTAAAAGCTGATTCAGAGGGAAGACCAGGGCCATTTACTTATGGACGTAACCATGCAGATGGAGCTAATATGCTTGGAGAAGCACTTGTACCATATGGAGGAATATTAATATGGAGATGCTTTGTATACAACTGCAAGCAGGATTGGCGAGATCATTCAATAGATAGAGCCAAGGCAGCTTATGATTGTTTTAACCCATTAGATGGACAATTTTTAGATAATGTATATTTACAAATTAAGAATGGTCCATTGGATTTCCAAGTTAGGGAACCAGTATCACCATTATTTGGGACAATGGATAAAACTAATAAATTATTGGAACTTCAAATAACTCAGGAATACACAGGACAACAAAAGCATGTATGCTATTTAATTCCTATGTGGAAAGAGGTTTTAAATACTCAAACTTACGCAAATGGTAATATTGAAAGCAATGTTGCTAAGAGAGTCAGTGGAATTAATGCAATAGTTAATGTAGGAAACGATGAAAACTGGACTGGTCACTTCTTAGCTCAAGCTAATCTTTATGGATATGGGCGTCTTGCTTGGAATAGTGATATTACTAGTGAGGCGATTGCAGAAGAGTGGATAACTCTAACTCTTGGCAATAATCCAGTAGTTATGAAAAACGTAAAAGATATATTAATAAATTCCTGGGAAGCATATGAAAAGTATACATCACCTCTTGGAATAGGTTGGATGGTATCGCCAGGACATCACTATGGACCAGATGTAGATGGATATGAATTTTCGCCTTGGGGTACATATCATAGAGCAGACTGTAAAGGCGTTGGAATTGATCGTACCATTGAAAAAGGAACAGGTTATTCAGAACAATATAATGAACCTATTAAGAGTAAATATAATAATTTAGAAAGCTGCCCGGATGAATTATTATTATTTTTCCATCATGTACCTTATACTAAGGTATTGAAATCAGGAAAAACAGTAATTCAGCATATCTATGATACACATTTTGAGGGCTTTGAAATAGTAGATAATTTTATCCATAAGTGGAATGAATTAAAAGATATCATAGATGAAAAGGTATATGAGCAAGTTCTTGAACGACTTAATATACAACTAGATAGCGCTAGAGATTGGAGAGACCAAGTTAATACATATTTCTATAGAATGTCTGGAATACAGGATGAAAAAGGTAGAAAAATATATTAATTTATTTCTAATATTTACCCACTAAGTCTTAGAACTCCGATAATATAGTTTTTATATAACCATATTATGACATGCTATTGGAGTTTACTTTTTTGTGATAATGTTAAAATTTTGGTGTAAACACCAGTTAAAAAATTTTAAAAAATATCTTGCACAATGAAAAAAAAAGTGCTATTATGAAAACGTAGTCTAGAGAGGGGTGCCTAGAAAGGGCTTTTAGTAGACTATAATGAAATAATAATAATATCTAGCATGTTACTGATTCGATCAGGCATAAGCATAGAGAAGTAAAATGAAGTAATATTTATTCGTTAAAAACACATATTTTGTACAGTTTTTATAGGGTATTATCATATTTTTTTATGATTTAATTTTGGTGTACAAATATTGTGACGATATACGAATATATACTATTGTTTTATTTCCAAATGCTTATGCCTTTTGTTTTTGTAACAAATAAAAAATAGGAGGTATAAAAATGGTAGGAATTATTCTTGCTAGTCACGGAGAATTTGCTAAAGGCATCATGCAATCTGGTGCGATGATTTTCGGAGAACAAGAAAACGTAAAAGCTGTTACGTTGATGCCTAGCGAAGGACCTGATGATCTTAGAGCAAAAATGAAAGATGCAATCGCATCCTTTGACAACCAAGATGAGGTTTTATTCTTAGTTGATCTTTGGGGTGGTACACCATTCAACCAAGCGAATATGCTATTTGAAGAACATAAAGACAAATGGGCAATCGTAGCTGGTTTGAATTTGCCAATGTTGATTGAAACTTATGGTGCACGTCTTTCAATGGAATCTGCTCATGAAATTGCAGCTTATATCTTAAATGCAGGTAAAGAAGGAGTTAAAGTTAAACCCGAGGAGTTAGAACCAGCAGATACTGGTAATGCTTCAGGAGCGGGAGCAGGGCAATCTAATGCAGGTGCACCTGGATCGTTTGAATACGTTTTAGCTCGTATCGACTCTCGTTTACTTCATGGTCAAGTAGCAACTGCTTGGACAAAAACTGTAAATCCTACACGAATTATTGTCGTGTCAGATGATGTAGCTAGAGATACTCTTCGTAAGAATTTGATTACGCAAGCTTCTCCTCCGGGGGTTAAGGCTCATGTTGTTCCAGTTGATCATATGATTAAACTTGCAAAAGATGATAAGCATTTTGGAGGCCAACGTGCAATGCTTCTTTTTGAAAATCCAAAAGATGTGCTTAGAGCTGTAGAAGGCGGAATACCGCTAAAGACAATCAATGTTGGTTCAATGGCTCATTCTCCAGGTAAGGTTCAACCAAGCAAAGTTTTAGCTTTCAATCAAGAAGATATCGATATATTTAATAAGCTTAAACAAGCTGGACTTACTTTTGATGTGCGTAAAGTACCAAATGATTCAAAAGCAAATATGGACGAAATACTTAAAAAAGCACAAGAAGAATTAAAAAAATTAAAATAATCTAATTATTTAGAGAAAAAGGAGGATTAATAACCATGACTTTAAATATAGTTCAAATTATATTAGTCATTTTAATAGCATTTTTAGCTGGTGTAGAAGGTATCTTAGATGAATTCCAATTTCACCAACCGATAATTGCTTGTACATTAATTGGCTTGGTTACAGGTAATTTACTACCATGCTTAATCTTAGGTGGTACTCTTCAAATGATAGCCTTAGGTTGGGCAAATATTGGTGCTGCTGTAGCACCTGATGCAGCATTAGCCGCTGTTGCATCTGCAATTATTTTAGTTCTTGGAGGTCAAGGTGAAGCAGGAGTTGCTTCAGCGATTGCTATTGCTGTTCCTCTAGCAGTTGCAGGATTATTATTAACAATTATTTGTCGTACACTTGCTACAGCGTTCGTACATTTTATGGATGCTGCTGCTAAAGAAGGAAATCTTAGAGCTATTGATATGTGGCAAATCGCTGCTATTTGTTTACAAGGTATACGTATTGCGATTCCAGCTGCACTAGTATTAGCAATCGGTGCTGGTCCTATTAGTTCATTACTTGCTGCTATGCCTACTTGGTTAACAGGCGGTTTAGCAATTGGTGGTGGAATGGTTGTAGCTGTTGGTTATGCAATGGTAATCAACATGATGGCTACAAAAGAAGTATGGCCATTCTTTGCAATTGGTTTTGTATTAGCAACTGTTTCACAAATTACACTTATCGGACTTGGTGCAATAGGTGTAGCTTTAGCACTTCTTTACTTAGCACTTAGCAAACAAGGTGGCTCAGGTAATGGTGGAAGTTCAAATACTGGTGATCCTTTAGGGGATCTAATAGATAGATACTAAGAAGGGAGAGGAAACGAAAATGTCAAAAGAATTAAAATTAACAAAAAGAGACCGTATTTCTGTTTGGTTCCGTTCATTTTTCCTTCAAGGTTCTTGGAACTATGAAAGAATGCAAAATGGTGGTTGGGCATTTGCAATGATTCCAGCAATCAGAAAATTATATAAGACTAAAGAAGAGAGAGCTGCAGCATTAGAACGTCACTTAGAGTTCTTTAACACTCACCCATATGTAGCTTCACCAGTTGTTGGTGTAACATTAGCTTTAGAAGAAGAACGTGCAAATGGTGCACCAATCGACGATGTAACTATTCAAGGTGTTAAGATTGGTATGATGGGACCTTTAGCAGGTATCGGAGATCCAGTTTTCTGGTTCACTGTAAGACCAATTTTAGGAGCATTAGCTGCTTCACTTGCTCTAGGTGGTAACATCCTTGGACCAATTATCTTCTTCTTCGCTTGGAATATCATCCGTATGGCATTTATGTGGTATACACAAGAGTTTGGTTACAAAGCAGGATCTCGTATTAGTGAAGATTTATCAGGTAATATGCTACAAGATATTACAAAAGGAGCATCTATCCTTGGTATGTTCATCTTAGGATCGTTAGTTAACAGATGGGTATCTGTTAAATTTGCACCAGTAGTATCATCTGTTAAATTAAGTGATGGTGCATTTATTGATTGGAGCAAACTTCCTGCTGGAGCAGAAGGTGTTAAGCAAGCTCTATTACAACAAGCATCAGGTATGTCATTAACTGATACTAAGATTACAACATTACAAAATAACTTAGATTCATTAATCCCTGGATTTGTAGGATTATTAATTACACTTCTTTGTATGTGGTTACTTAAGAGGAAGGTATCTCCAATTATCATAATTCTTGGATTATTCATAATTGGTATTGTTTTCCACTTGATCGGTTTAATGTAGTACTTTTTTACTTAGCCTAGGCTTTTTAGCCTGGGCTTTTGTTAACAATATTAATCGTGTTACTTTTAATAGACTTTGGAATAATTGATAAAAGCATGTAAAGAATATATAATAAAAATAAATGTGTATATAAGTAGAAAAGAGGTAGATAGGATGGTTGAGTCACTCAATACAAAGGTGGATCTAGCAATTGATGGAACATCTTTTGCTGGTGTTGCAGATTATGGCAAGATTATGATAGGTGACAAAGGTTTTGAGTTCTATAATTCTCGTGATTATCGTAAATTTATTCAAATTCCTTGGGAAGAAGTTGACTATGTGATTGCATCTGTATTATTTAAGGGAAAATGGATTCCACGATATGCAATTCGAACGAAGAAAAATGGAACATATACTTTTTCTTCTAAAGAAGCGAAGAAAGTGCTTCGTACTGTTCGAAATTATGTTGATCCAAATCATATGGTTTATTCATTAAGTTTTGTTGATGTAGTAAAACGAGCACTGAAATCTACATTTAAGAAGAAGAGCTGATCGACTAAAGAAGTCATCATGTTTATAAAGTAAAACTTTTCAGATAGAGTTTTATATTCACAGTTGAATTTAGTTGAACTTATGCAACAAAGGGTATTTTGTCTTGCATTTTTCTTTCTACCATGAAACCCACTAAAATAGATATTAGATTTTAGTGGGTTGTTTTAATGTAAAATATACAAATATTTATTTTGATTTTATAAGCAATGCTAATTTACAAAAGTAAACTCTAATGGATTTTTATCAACTAATCTTGGATAAGTATATTTAGGATATCCCACCATAATAGCACCAGTAATTTTCTTATTTTCAGGGATGTTAAATAATTTAAGTAATGGAGAATTATCTTTCATAGCAATTCTTTCAAACATTCCAGCCCAGCATGATCCTAAGCCTAGTGTTGGCGCATATAACTCTAAATATGTTAATGAAAGGATTGAATTTTCTCTTCCTCGTGGAAAGTTTGAATCAGCAGTTGCCAGGACAAGGCTTGAGGCTCCACGCAAAATTGTATCAATTCCTTTTTCACGATATGGTCTTGTAAATTCACTGGATACATTATTCTTTTCAAATTCCTCAATGGCAATTTTAACGGCTTTATCAAGTAGTTTTCTATCATCTATGATAGTGTAAGATATTCCTTGAAGATTATGTCCACTAGGAGCAAAATGTGCTATATTCACAAGATCTATTAATTTTTCTCTTGGGACGGGAGTTTCCTTATATGAGCGGATTGAACGCCTTGAACGAAGGAAGTTTTCAGCCTCTTCAGGACTTAGTTTAGGAAATTTTTTGGAGCTGGTTTGATTGGTTAATGGTGTTTTTATATTATCAATTGCTTCCCTTGGGCATATAGCTACACAATGACCACAGGAAATACACTCTTCACCGCAAATTTCTTTAGGTCCATTTTCACTAAGTTCTAATACACGTTCTGGGCACTCATTTACGCACAAACCACATTTAATACATTTATCTTGATTTACAGTTATTAAATTCATTTTTATCTTCTCCTTTAATTTAAACATATTCCTTTAAGTAATAAGATTTATTTAATAGTATTATCGTATTAAAGATATCTATAATATGCTTAACAATACAAAATTAATGAAAGTAAATTCTTTTTAATCCATTATACAATTAAAGAATTCTTTTAAATAGATGATAAATTATCATAGGATAAATAATCACAGCAGTATTATCATTATTAGCAGTAAATAATTTTTTAGGAATATGAGCTTGTTATTTTTTTGATTATGTCTTAAAGTATTTCACAAATTACTGACGAGTTGGTTGATTTCCAGGGGTAAATGCACTTGAGGATTTAGTATTATTTTCTCTATTTAAGAGACCATTAGTGATTAAATAATAAACACACGCTAGTAAAAGTACACTGCAACTTGCAATTGTAATTCCAATAACACCAAATGAATGATATACAGAGGTACTTATCCATGATCCAAGGGACCCACCTAAGTAATACCCAACCATGTAAAGAGAATTTAATCTGCTATGATTTTGGAGACTAAGCTTATAAATCCTTCCTTGATTTAGAGACATATTCATTCTTGAACCAACATCTAAAGTAAAGGTTACGAGAATTATAATTATAAGTTTAGACCAGCCTACACCTAAGATTAAAAAAGAAACAAACATTATAGCTAAAGCAAAAAGGTTCCATAAGCTTACTTTTTTACTATTTGTAAGTTTTCCCGAAAATCCAGCGGCTAACGCACCTGCTATACCTAAAAAGCCAAAGAGTCCAACTATTGCACTTCCATAACTATAAGGAGAACCTTCTAAAATAAAGGATAATGAAACCCAAAAAATATTAAAGGCACAAAAGGCAGCAGCACCAAAAACTATTGTTTCTCTTAATACTTTTTCTTTTTTTAATAATGGAGGTAAAGATAGTATGATATTTTTATATGAACTTTCCTTTTTTACATTATCATTTGGGAGAGAATAAAATAAGTATACTGCAAAAATTAATAAAACTATTGCTGCAAATTCATGAACTCCTCTCCAGCCAATTAGTTGGCCTAGAACTCCACCTAGAACTCTACCGAGTAAAACTCCAAGAAATACTCCGGTTAATAAGTGACCAACAATTATACCACGTTTTTCTGACGAAATATTTGAAGAAACAAACGGGATTATAAGCTGTGCTGAAACACTTGAAATCCCCATAAAAAAGCCTACAATTACTATTAAATTAAAGGTAGAGACTAAAGTCATTAAATATAATAATATAGCTGAACAAATAATACTTAAAATGATTAATAGTTTTCTACTATACCTGTCTCCTAGTGGAACAATGAACAACAATCCCATTGTATAGCCTATCTGTATAGCTGTTACAAGCTTACCAGATGATGAAGCAGGTATAAAAAAATCATTGGAAATATTGGTCAATAAAACTTGATCGTAGTACAAATTAGCTACTATAATTGCACAAATAATTGATAAAATTAATAATAGTTTGTTTGAAAAATTTTTGTTTTTTAAAGCTCTATTCATTTTTACATCTTCCTCTCTATGGCTTATGAAGATAGTGTATAATAAAAGTATTATTTTAAATAGAACCTAAGTTATCATATGATTAATAATACTATGTTTAGCAGACCTTAATCATAATTCTAAAAGTATTGCAAGAATTTTAGCCGCAATTGTGAAATGTGCATTGTGAATTACAACATATATAATAATAAAGTTTATATGAATAGAGATGGGGCGGTAATAATGATATCTAAAAACAAAGAACTTGGATTATTTTTAAAAAAGAAAAGATCCACATTAAGACCAGAACAATTTGGACTCAAATTTGATAAAAAAAGAAGGGTGAAAGGATTAAAGAGAGAGGAAGTAGCTGATTTAGCCGGGGTAAGTATTGACTGGTATGTGCGTATTGAACAAGGACAAGATGTTAATCCATCAATAGATGTGTTGCTTTCCTTGAGTAGGGTTTTGCAATTAAATAATGAAGAAAAAAGATATTTATTTAATTTATCAGATAAGAAATTACCTGTAGAAGACTTCGCAGCTGTTACTATTTCTAATACATTACAAAAATTCTTAGACAATCAAAATCCAAGTATAGCTTATGTTACTGATAGTAAATTAACAATGATTGGATGGAATATGGCGGCACTAAAAGTTTATGGTAATTATGAAGAAATGGATGAAAAAGAAAGAAACTCGGTTTGGAGAGCTTTTAATGATGATTATCTAAAAGAACTGTTAGATAATTGGGAAGGGCATTCTAAATTACGTGTTGAACAATTGAGAGCAAATTACGGCTATTATGAGAATGATAATACAATAAATGCAATTATAAATGAATTAAATGAAAAAGATTCTCTATTTAATAAATGGTGGAATAATCAAGGTATTATGGGAACACCAGAAGGTCAAAAACTTTTGCATCATCCTTTAGTAGGGGATTTATACCTAAGTTATATTTCATTTAGGTCCACAGAAATAGAGGGAGCAAGTATCACCATTCAAATGCCTATAGATGATGAAACAAAGAATAAATTAAAGCAGCTTATCTTAGAATAAATAATATTCATCATTAAGCTTATTGCTCTTAATGGAATCATAATTATGCCATATTTTTAGCATAAGAATTCAGAATAATGTAGCACGTTATTTCTTTCCTGTAATAGTCATAAAAGCTCTGTAAATTATAAATTGATTTATGAAGTCAACTTGTAATAAAAACGAAAGTGAGTTATAATTGTTGATAATATCAATTAATTTGGAGGCGAATATGAGAAACGAAGAGATAATTAGAAAAGAGGTAAGATTAATTGTGAGAGAATTAGGGCTGCTTAATCACAATTGCCTAAATTCTGAATTAACACTGGCTCAAGCTCATATATTAAATTACATAAAACAAAATGGAAAAACTCCTTTTAATGAATTGCTAATAAATTTAGGTATTGATAAGGCTTCGTTAAGCAGGATACTTAATAATTTGGAGGCTAAAAATTATTTGGAGCTGAAGAAATCAGAAGCTGATAAAAGAATGAAAGATACTTGTATTCTTCCATTAGGTATTGAGGCTATAAATAGTGGAGACCATGAAGCAAATAAATTTATTAATGAAATTTTAAATTTAGGCGATAGTGAGGATACAGAAAATATTGTGGGAGCATTTAGATTATTTCGCGTTCTTGCATTAAAAAACAATCTCAAGAAGAATGATTCTAGAATATTAATAGAAAGAATTTCTGAAAATTATATAAAAGAAGCAATTGAATTAGCAACAGAAGTATTTACTAATGAGCAAAGCATTCCAGCAGAATTGGTTCCAGTGAGTGAGTATTTAAAACCAATTTGGTGGTGTGCAAGAGTAGGAGAAGATATTATTGGAGTAGTATCAGCATGGAAAGAAAAGGATAAATGGCATTGGGGAAGATTTGCTGTTGATAAAAGATTGAGAGGTATGGGAATTGGTCAGAAGCTTGCTATAGCTTCATTAAAAGAAATTTTTAATTCTTATACTGACGAAATTTACATTGAAGCAAGAGATGCAACTCTAAATATGTTAATGAAATTCGAATGCAAAGTAATTGGAGAGGCAGAAGATTTTTATGGTGAACCTGTAACTCCAATAATATTAAGTAAAAGTAATTTTATTAAGAGATGTAAATAGAGAAAAAATATTAATTAAAGAAAGTGCTATGCATTAGTTGAAAATATTGATGCTTAGCATTTTCTTGTTTTTATAAGTTAAAGGCTGAATAAGAGGCGAATGCATATATTTTTTTACTAATGCTATTATGATATACTTAAATTTAAAGTAATAATTTGCAACAATTTTTGTTGAAAATTTTAAGAATCATTAACTGAACATAGCTTTTAGTATAAGTCAGAATATTAGTATGTGTTAATATTTAAATATTAAAATTTTATATTGTGTACGCATAAAAAATAATATTTAAGGTTATATAAGAGTGGAGATAAGAAAGAGGAGTGATTTATGAAGAGGATTGAATTAATTCTTATGAAGCTTAAAGAGAAAACGAGTACAGATGCGAAAGGGTTTTCAGCAACTGAAATTGCAGAGGAGTTAAATCTTACTAGAGGAAATGTCAGTACTGATTTAAATAAGTTAGTAAGCGAAGGGAAAGTAAAAAAGATAAAGGGAAAACCAACACTATTTATTTTTATAGATAAAGAAATTGATAAATCTGAAGTGTCAATGATAAATAGATTTGCAGAATCTAATCCAAGTTTATATACGGCAATTGAGCAAGCAAAAGCTGCAATACTATACCCCCCTAATGGAATGAATATGTTACTCCTTGGAGAAACAGGTGTTGGGAAGTCAACTTTTGCTGGATTGATATATAAGTATGCAGTTGAAATGAAAATAAAACCTAAAGATAGTCCTTTTATAACATTTAATTGTGCTGATTATGCTAATAATCCTCAATTGCTGCTTGGACAATTATTTGGAGTGAAAAAAGGTGCATATACAGGTGCTGATTCTGATAAGCAAGGTCTTTTAGAAAAAGCTGATGGGGGAATTTTATTTTTAGATGAAGTTCATAGACTACCAGCAGAGGGACAGGAAATGTTTTTTACCTTTATGGATAGAGGTGTATATAGAAGACTTGGAGAAACTGATAGTGAAAGAAGTGCAAAGGTTCTTATAATAACGGCTACAACTGAAGACCCAAACATGAATTTACTTCAAACCTTTACAAGAAGAATTCCGATGGTAATAACTATACCACCTTTGAGAAATAGAGGGATGGAAGAAAGATTTAATCTTATAAAACAATTCATGATTGAAGAATCTGGACGCTTAGGAAAGAGTATTAAGGTATCAGTAAATTCCTTAAAAGCTTTTTTATCTTATGATTGTCCAAATAATATAGGGCAGTTAAAATCTGATATACAGTTAACTTGTGCTAAAGCCTATGCAGATTTTCTTTCAAATAGAAAGGAAGATATAAGGATTAGCAGTTTAGAATTGCAACCTTATATAAGAGAAGGATTATATAAGGAAGTCGAGCATAGACAATTATGGAATAAATTAATTGATATAAATAATAGATATTGTGTTTTTGACAAAAATGAAAAGCAAATGATTTTTGAAGAAAATGAGCAAAATCAAAATATTTATGAAATGTTAGATGCTAAAACCAGGGAACTTAAAGCAAAAGGAATTGAAGGTAAAGAATTTGAAGAAGAAATGGAAAGTGATATAGAAGAGTATTTTAAAAATTATATGATTAAGTTCCATAATAAAGCTGATACTGCAAATTTCGAAAACATCATTGAACCATATATTATGAGTGTAATACAAAAAGTTGTAAACTTTTGTGAAACAGAATTAAAAAGAGAACTTGATAAGCAGATATACTATGGCTTAGCAGTTCATATAAGTAATTCCATAGATCGAATTAAAAGAAACAAAAAAATTGAAAATCCAAAGCTAAATAAAATAAGAAAAGAATATAGTAAAGAATTTAATATTGCACTAGAAGCTTTAAAGATAATAGAAGAAGCAATAGACAGAGAAGTTCCTATTGATGAAGCAGGATTTTTAACTATGTTTTTAATTTACAATAGTGAAAGGATAAAAAATAAACGTGATAATGTAAATGTAATAGTTATTGCTCATGGAGAAGGAACAGCTACTTGCATGGCCAATGCGGTAAATGGACTTTTAGGGACGCAATATGCAAAAGGAATAAATGCACCAATAGAGGAAAAACCACAAGTTATATTAGAAAGAACTAAGGAGTATATTAGAGAAAATAAAATTACCTCGGATGTTTTATTCTTAGTTGATATGGGATCCTTGGTTACCTTTGGCAAAGAAATAGAAGTAGAATTTAAAATAAAAACAAGGACGATTCCCTTGGTAAGCACTTTACATTGCATTGAAGCTACTAGAAAAGCTATAATTGGATATACTTTAGATGAAATATATAGGGATACCCTGGAGGTAAATAATTTATACGATAATAATGTATTAGATTATATTCCAGAATCACCTGAAGAAAGAAAATTAGCAATCATAACTGTATGTACTACTGGTGAAGGCAGTGCCAAAGCCATGAAGGTATTACTAGAAAGAAATCTAAAGTTTGAAAATGATTTTCTAGAAATTGTTCCTGTTAATTTTATAGGAAAAGAAAGTATATATAGCCGATTAGATAAATTATCTAATAAATATGAAATAATTTGTTTAGTTAGTCCTTTTGAACTTGAAAGTGATTATATACAATATAATTTGGAAGATATCATTGAAGGTAATTGCATAGAAAATATACAGGATTTAATAAATAGAGAAAAAGTTTATGTAAAGATGGAAGAAACCTTAGAACATCAATTAAAGAACATTGAAGGTAAAGCGGTTCTTAATGATATAAAAAGGTTTACTACAACAGTTACTAAATTGCTAAATATAAAATTAACTTCTAATGCAATTATAGGAATAACTCTTCATATGGCAGTAATGATAGATAGATTATGTAGTGATGAAGTCATAGATGCATATAACAACATAGATTCATGCATAAAAGAAAATTCGGAATTGTATAGAATAATAAAAACGGAATGTTCAAGATTAAATACTAAGTACACAATTTATATTTCAGATGATGAAATATGCTATCTTATGAATCTATTTACAATGAAAAGTAGAAAAAATAAAGCACATTGATAATGTGCTTTAAAAGGTTTTCAAAAAGTAAAGCACATAAATACTTTTTGAAGATCTTTTTTTATTAAGTTAAGAAGGCTAAAATACAAGGTTTAAAGAAATTAATAAATATTTTGTATTAATTCTTTAGGTTGGCATGAAGATTGCTATATATATTACTGAGATGCAAATCAAATAATTAAAATAGAAGGTGAAGAAATGGATATATTATCAATGGATCAAGTAGTTATGGAATTAGTAGTTAATGGAGGACATGCAAGAAGTAAATCCATGGAAGCTATTAAAGCAGCAAGAAAAGGTGAGATAGAATTTGCAAAGGAAAAAATAAAGGAAGCTAACGAAGCCTTAAATAAAGCTCATAATTTTCAAACTAGCTTAATTCAAAAAGAAGCAGCTGGAGAAGAAGTAGGACTAAGTTTACTTATGGTGCATGCTCAAGATCATTTAATGAATGCTATGACAGTAAGAGATTTAGCTAAAGAAATGATCTCTATGTATGAGGAATTTAGAAAGTAATTATTAGAAAAAATAAATTCAGTTTATTTATATGAAACAAGATAGAAATATGAATTAAATCAATAATAAGTTTTTAGGAGGAATAAGAAATGAGATATATAACTTTAGTTTGTGCGGCAGGTATGTCAACAAGTATATTAATGGCCAGAATGCAAGAAAGTGCAAAAAAACAAGGAATAGAAGCAAAGATTGTTGCTATGTCAGAATCAAAATTTGAAGAATATGAGGAGCCAACAGAAGTTTTACTTTTAGGGCCTCAAATTGAATATATGGCAGATGAAATGAAGGAACAATATGAACCAAAGGGAATTAAAGTAGCAGTAATAGATATGATGGATTACGGAACTCTTAATGGAGAAAAAGTTTTAAAGGATGCACTTGCATTATTAGATTAATTGAGAAAAGTTAGGATAAATATTTATTGAGGAGGAATTATTATGTCTAATTTTGATGCAAAAGCTATATCTAAGAAAATATCCCCAATATTAAATAAAATTCAAAAGAGTAAATTAGCTAATGGTATTTCAGGGGGAATGATGGTTGCAATGCCTATTACACTTTTTGGTGCATTTGCTGCATTGTTTTTAAATGTACCAATACCAGCATGGAAAAGTTTTATTGCAGCAACAGGAATTGCATATGCCTTAAATGTAGCTATAATGTTTTCAACAAACTTTTTAGCTGTAGTTTTTGGGGTGACTATAGCAGGTAGTTATGCAAAACAGTATAAAGAAGATGGCACAGTGCCATCGCTATTAGCTTTGGTTTGTTTTTTCATAGTAACGCCGTTTACTACAGATAAGGTAGGTACTACACTCTCTATGTATTGGTTAGGGGCACCTGGTATATTTTCAGCTATGATTATTGCTATAGTATCAACTAGAGTATACATTTATATTAAGCAAAAAGGGATCACTATTAAGATGCCTTCAACTGTACCGCCTGTTGTATCAAGTAGTTTTAGTAGCTTGATACCTGGTTTTGTATCTATTATCATATTTATAATTGTGGCAGCTCTTTTTGCTGCAACTCCATTTAAAACTATGCACCAATTTATATATAACTTTGTTCAAACTCCATTACAAGGGGTTGGTGGAAATATTGTTTCAATGATAATTTTATGGACATTTGCACAAGTATTATGGTTCTTTGGTATTCATGGAACATTGGTTATTTATTCAGTTGTGCTTCCAATACTTACAGCAATGGATGCTGCACAATTAGCAGCATATTCAGCAGGAGAAGCCCTTCCTAACATAACAGGCAGAGCGTTTGCAAGCACATATACAATGACTGCTAGTGCTATTGGATTCACACTACTTATGTTATTTGCAGCTAAAAGTAAACAATATAAAACTTTAGGAAAGCTAACAACAATACCAGCCCTATTTGGAATTAGTGAACCATTAGTTTTTGGTACACCTTTAGTATTTAACTTTAAGTTTGTAGTTCCATTCCTATCTATGAATGCAATTAACTTAGCTATTGCTTATTTTCTAACAGCAGCAGGAATAGTTCCAAGAGTTGCGGGAATATCAGGTATGAGTGGAATACCAATAGTAATTACTGGTTTTGTAGAAGGAAGCTGGAAGATAGCTGCGTTACAAGTCGCACTTGTAGCTTTGTCAACTTTAGTGTGGTATCCATTCTTTAGAAAAGCAGATAAAGAAGCTTATGAATTAGAACAAAGTTCAGAAAATCAATAACATTTATAACCACCACTTTTTTAGTGGTGGTTGAATTTGCAATTTTAATATTATTCATAAGGAGGAGAATATTTTGAAAACAATGTCTTTAAATGATAAATGGTTATTTACAAAAGAAAATAGCGAGGTTTATATAGAAAAAGAAATAGATAAAGGTGAAAATGTAAACTTACCACATTGTTTTAATGCTGTGGATGGACAAAGTGGGGATGGTATGTTCAAAGGAGAATGCTGCTATCAAAGAAAATTAAATATAACAGAGGAAGAATTAAATAAGTTTATATTTTTAGAAATAGGAGCAGCAAGTCTTGTAGCTGAAGTATATGTTAATGGAGAATTAGCAGGAGAAAGTAAATGTGGATTTTCAATGTTTAGGGTTCATCTTACTTCTTTTTTGAAATGTGGAGAAAACCTTATTTCAATTATTGTGGATAATAGTCGTCATGATGATGTTTATCCTCTTATGGCTGATTTCTCATTTTATGGAGGTATATACCGAGAAGTCAAACTTATAATTGCTGAGGCTCTTCACTTTGACTTATTGGACAATAGTAGAGATGGCATATATTTAACTCAAAAGGGTATTGGAGAAGATAAGTTTGAACTAAAAATAAATGGAAAAATTACTGATGAACTAACAGAAGGTAAAACTTCTAAAGTTGAATTTAAATTATTAGATAAAGAAGAGAATATAGTATTTAATAAAACAATTGAGGTTGAGGTTTTAAAAGAAGCAGAATTTGAATTAGTAGAAGAAATAAATAACCCTGAGCTATGGCAAGGGATAGAAAATCCTTATCTTTATAAATTTGAAGCTGAATTATACTCTAAAGGTGTAATATGTGATAAAAGAAGCATAGATATTGGTTTTAGAACAATTGAGATTACTCCAGATAAAGGTGTTTTCTTAAATGGAAAAGCCATTAAGTTTAATGGTGTAAGCCGTCATCAGGATTTTGCAGGAATAGGTAATGCATTAACAAAAGAACATATGGATTTAGATATGTCAATTATTAAAGAAATAGGCGCTAATACAATAAGACTTTCACACTATCAACATAATGATTATTTTTACAGACTTTGTGACCGTGAAGGGATATTAGTTTGGGCAGAAATTCCATTTATAAGTGTTCCAACTACTTCAGATAAAGAAAATACAAACGCAAAAGAGCAATTGGAAAGATTAATAAAGCAAGCATATAATCATAGTTCAATTTATTGCTGGGGAGTTCAAAATGAAATTACTATAGCAATAGAAAATGAAAAAATATATGAAATGGTAAAAGAACTTGCAGTTATGGCTAAAGAGTTAGACTCAAGCAGATTTATTGCACAGGCCAATATTCATTCTGTAGCTAATGAAAGTGCATTAAATGAGTTGACTGATTTTGTAGGTTATAATCTATATTATGGTTGGTACTACAAGGAAATGCAAGATTTAAGAACAAGATTAGATGACTTTCATAAAGCAAGACCTAATATACCAGTGATGGTTACAGAATATGGAGTTGACACTAATCCAAAACTTCATTCCTATAATCCAACAGTAAAAGATTATACAGAAGAATATCAGTTGTTGTTCCAAAATAATGCCCTTAAAACTTTTAATGAAAGACCATTTGTTTTAGGTGGTTATGTATGGGCTATGTTTGATTTTGGTAGTGAAATTAGAAATGAAGGTGGAGAAAAGGGAAGAAATCAAAAAGGCTTAGTGACTATAGATAGAAAGCTTAAAAAAGATTCCTTTTACTTATGTAAGGCATATTGGTCAAAGGAGAAATTTGTTAAATTAGCTGGCGAAAGATTTGTAAATAGGCATGAGGAAATGAATGATATAGTGGTGCTCTCAAATGTTAAGCATATTAAACTTTATGTTAATAATGAATTTGTAAGTGAAATTAATAGTAGTGAACCAATGAAAAAATTTGAATCAGTTAAGCTGACTTTAGGGGAAAATAAAATTAAGGTAGAAGCTTTTGATGAAGCTAGAAATACTTATATTGATGAAATGATTTTAAAGCATGTTAAAGAGGCAGATGAAAGCTATGTACTTAAAAAACCAGAAGAACAAACACATGTTACTAACTGGTTCCAAAAATTTGATTTATCAAATGTACAAGAAGTAGCAATTAAAGAGGGATATTATTCAACCTTTGATACAATTGAAGAACTTTATAAGAATAAAGAGGCAAAAGCTATATTTATTAAATATTTTGGAGATATAGCTGAAAGTCAGCAGTTTAAAGTAATGATGGGATTAATGACTATTGATAGTATGTCCAAGAGATCAAGATTTAACATACCAAAAGAACTGTTAACTGTTATTAATACGGAATTGAATATTATACCTAAGAAATAAGATTAATAAATAAAGGAGATAAACAAAATGAAGCACTTCTAAAAATTTCAGATGGAAGCTATGCTGAACGTTCCCATAAAAACACGAAAATCTAAAAATTAGATTTTCGTGTTTTTTAGTTATTTCTAAAAATTATTAATGTTTAAAAATACGAGGCTAAAGTTGAATTTTTTATTAATGATTATGCCTATCTTGAAATCACCAAACTAAATATAATCATATGTACAGCTTAAGCTTATCAGCGATTTTAAGAAGTTTTGGAATTTGTAAGATTGCAGTAAGATAATTGATTCATTAAATTACATTATTTATAAGTAATTCTAAAATTTGTTGTATTCATATGATATAATTTAGAATAATTAGCCTTGTGATTTATTTGGTTAATGATGTATTTATTAGTTAAAAGTCTAAAAAAACGATTTCATAAGTTTGTTATTATTTTGAATTCATGGGAGGAATCTAACAATGTGGCTCAAAAAACTAAATAAAAAATTATCTAATAGTAAAGTTGGGGTAATAATAGCCTTGTTTTATTTCGCGCTTATTGTAGCTTCAACTGCTGTAAGTAGCTTATTCTATGAAAAAATATATTTAAATATTACTCAAAAAAAAGTCAGTGAAGTTTCTGTTCAGACATTAAATTCTATACAGACAAATATTAATTTGATGATTAATAATGCGGATAGTCTATCTAAAATGGTTTTGTCAAATAGTGATTTACAGAAACTTTTACGACAAGGGAGTATGTATGAGGATTTAAATACTCAGGCTAAAGTAAGCTCGTACTTATACAAATTTATTCAATCAGTACCTTATGTAAGTTCAGTCTATATTTTAGATAATTCTAATAATATCTATTCTGTAGGTGCAGATGTATTGCCAAGCATTCCAGCTCAAAATATTATTAATGCAAAATGGTATAACCGTGTAATGGAAAAGAAAGGAGGCTTTATACTAGAACTCAACGGAGGAGGCGTTAATTTTGAAAATAATAAAGATAACTACGTTTCTTTGATACGATTAGTTAGAGATATGGATAATGTAGATAAATTAGGTGTTTTAGTAATAAATATTCCACAAAAATCATTTAAACAGGTTTTTGATAATATATCGAATGATGTTGAAACCAATATAGCAGTATTAGATGAAGAAAATCAAAAAATCACATCATTAAAGAATGTAAATGAGGACAAAGAAAATGTACATGGTGGCATAGATGTAGATGATGAAATGATGCGGGCAGGAGATGAATTTGTAGGGAATGATATAGGTTATAAAATGAAAAAAATAGATAAAACAGAATATTTGATAACTTATAGCTCTAAGAATGATTATAATTGGAAATTTGTTAGCGTGATACCTTTTGCTCAACTGTATAAAGAGAACATGACTATGATATTTATTGGTTTTGTAATCATATTATTTAATGGTATTATCCTATTTGTTTGTTCCGTTGGTATATCAAGAATTGTTACTACACCTATTAAATATTTGCTAAACTCCATGAAAGATATAGAGAAAGGTGTATTCAATGAAGTACAGATTAAGGCTCATGGCTATGAATTGAAAAAACTTTGCAGAGGTTACAATATAATGATAGCAGAAATAAAAAAACTCATCGCAAGGGTCATACAGGAACAAAAAATGATAAGAAAAGCAGAATTATATACGTTCCAAGCACAGATTAAGCCACATTTTTTATATAATACTTTAGATTCAATTAATTCATTAGCTCTTTCAGGGTGCAATAGAGAGGTTAGCGAATTAGTAGAGGCTTTAGGAAATTATTATAGGACAAGCGTAAGTAAGGGAAAGGAAATTATAACTATTGGAGAAGAAATAGAAATGGTCAAAAATTATCTAAAAATTCAAAAGATAAGATATCCAGATTTATTTGAAGTAGAATATTTCCTTGAGGCAAGCTGCCTGGAGTATAAGATTCCAAAGCTTATATTGCAACCACTTGCTGAAAATGCACTATATCACGGAATTAGAGAAAATGGAAAAAGTGGTACTATAAAAATTAGTGCGCACATGGATGATGGTATTGTTATTTTATCTGTAGAAGATGATGGCGCTGGAATGAGCGAGGAACAAATAGATGATATTATGAACATTAACAATAAGAGTATTAAGGAAAGCTTTGGACTTAGAGGGACTCTTGAAAGAATAAAGATTTTTTATGGTGAGGATGATGCTTTTAAAATTGAAAGCAAGCTGGGAGAAGGTACAAAAATTTTATTGTATATAAATATCGAAGATAAGGAGGATTAAAAATGAAGGATATATTAAAGGTTATTATTGTGGATGATGAATACTTAATAAGGAATCTTATAAGGATGAAGGTTAATTGGGAAGAAGTAAATATGGAGATGGTAGGAGAAGCAGGAAATGCGGAGCAAGCCTTGGAATTGGTAGATAAATTAAAACCGGACATTATATTTACTGATATATGTATGCCTGCTATGGATGGAATTGAACTTAGCAGACGTATAGTAGAAAAATATCCATATATTAAAATTATCATTGTTACGGGTTACGATGATTTTGAATATGCAAGAAGCAGTATTAAACTTGGAATATCTGACTTTATTTTAAAACCTATAAACTCATCTGAGCTTATGCAGACCTTAAGCAAGCTTAGAAATATAATAGGCTCAGAAAGAAATCGTGAAATAGAATATAATCAATTGAAAAAGCAGGTCGAAGAAAGCTTACCAATTTTAAGAGAAAAGTTTTTAAATGAACTTTTATTGGAGCAGCTAACTTTTGAAGAGATTATAAGTAAATGCAATTATTTTAAGATAAATATAAATCCTAACTGTGATATATTTCAGATAGCTTTGATGGAAGTAAATAATTCTATAAAGAATGAGAAAAAAGAAGAAAATAAAATTTTGATATCTATGCAGTGCTTCAATATCATACAGAATTTTTTTAGCGAAGATAAGTATGTTTTTGTATTCTTTGATAACGGAAGAAGGATTTCTATATTATTAAATAACAAGAAGACAGATTTAATAGAAAGTTGTGAATTATTAAAGAAGAAGATTTTAGATAGGTTAGAGTGTTCGGTTAGTTTTGGAGTTGGTATGAAAAAAGGAGAAATTCAAAATATCAGATTTTCTTATAAAGAAGCCATGGAAGCGGTGAATTACAAGGTAATTGTAGGGAAGAATCAGGTTACTAGTTATGCTGATATACATGTAGGTGAAAATATTCTCTTTAACAGGGATGAGGATAAGATGAAGAGATTAAATTTATTTATTAATGCAGGAGCAAAGAAGAATGCTTTAGAAATTTTAGAGCAGATCTTTACTACTTCAGCTATTGATTACCTAGAGGCCATGGAAAAAATGAGATCAGAAGCATTAGATGTGTTATTTGTTTGCCAGCGTATTGCTAGTGAGCAGAAAATTAATCTTGTAGACATCTGGAAAAGCCATGAAAAAATAAATGGATTGATTTTAAATGCTGATAATCTGCCAGAGCTAAAACAGTGCATGAAAGAATGTGTAGAAAACATTACTGGTTTAATGCAAAAATCAAATGATGTAAAAGCAAATACATTTATTGAAGATGTAAAGGAATATTTGAATAATAATATTAACAATCAGGAGCTGTCACTATCAAGTGTTGCAAAAGAATTTTTCATAAGTCCAGGGCATTTGGGACGCTTATTTAAACAGCAAACTTCTCAGACTTTTATTGAATATCTAACTTCTATAAGAATTAAGAAAGTTCAAAAGCTCTTATTGGAAACTAATTTAAATGGAACGCAGATTAGCGAAAGAGTAGGAATAAGCGATTCGCATTATCTAAGCATTTTATTTAAGAAACATACAGGTATTTGCATTAATGATTTTAAAAAGTGCAAAAAGGTATAAATAGAATGTTGTTTTTTTGAATGTTTATGTACAGATATTGAATTGTAAACAATATCACATACTCTTAAAATATAAGAGAAATAAAAAGTACGTATAAGGGGGATATTTAATGAAAAGGCATGTTGTAAAAATAATAACTGCTACACTTGTTAGTGCAATGGCATTTTCTTTCACTGCATGTTCAAGTTCAAAAAGTGTAAATAGTTCTGACGGAGGGAATGGGACAATTAAATTGGCCATGTGGCATCAATCTGTTGGAGATACTGATCCGACTTCAAAGCTATTAAAAGATGCTGTTGAACAGTGGAACAAAGAACATCCGGACATAATTGTTGAAGAAGATGGAGTTACAGGAGAACAATATAAGACAAAGATTAAAACAGCTATAGCAGCAAATGAGGGACCAGATATAGAGTATATGTATGGAGGAAGTTTTGTTAAACCATATATACAATCAGGGAATATGTTAGCCCTTGATGAATATTTAACTCAAGATGTTAAGGACAAGTTGGTTAAAGGTACTATAAATGGTTGTGTAGTTGATGGTAAGACATATAGTTTGCCAATGTATTCATTTATAGCAAGCTTATATTGTAATAAGGAGTTATTTGATAAGGCAGGAGCTAAGATACCTACCACATATGATGAATTGCTTGATGCTGTAAAGAAATTACGTTCAGCCAATATTACTCCAATAGCATTAGGTGAAAAGGATAGATGGCCTGGAATGTATTGGTTTGACATTTTTGCTATGCGTCAGGCA
This sequence comes from Clostridium sp. YIM B02500, assembly GCF_022324665.1. Lineage (NCBI taxonomy): Bacteria > Bacillati > Bacillota > Clostridia > Eubacteriales > Clostridiaceae > Clostridium > Clostridium sp. YIM B02500. The sequence goes on from NZ_JAKGTE010000004.1 coordinate 236,909, forward strand.
GGAAATGATGCAGCAACGGCGGCTCTAAAAGATCCATCAAAATTTAATTCTCCTGAATTTGTAGAAGCTGCAAAAAAGATTCAAGAAATGGCTGATGCTGGAGCCTTTAACGATAATATGTTTAGTATGAGTTACGATGAAATGTTAGGTGCTTTCACAGGAGGCAATTCTGCTATGATGTTCCAAGCAAACTGGGTGAATTCACCAATAGAAGATAAGTCAGCAGCTAGCAGTGGAAAAACTGTAGCAGTTCCATTTCCTTTATTTAAAGATGGTGCAGGTAAGGCAACAGAATTTTATGGGGGCGGTGTAGATGGTTTCTATGTGAATGCAAATACAAAACATCCTAAAGAGGCAGCTCAATTCTTAATCTATTTAAGTGAAAAAATAGGTAAAGAAGGTTACTTAGCAAATGCCGGTCTGCCATGCTGGGATACAAAAGGATTAGATACATCTACAGTTTCTGATTTAACAAAGAAATCAGCAGAATTAATGGCAACAGGTACATCATTTATTAACTGGTGGGATAATATACTTCCTGCAGATTCTTCAGAGACACATAAAAATCTGATTGCAGAACTTTTAGGAAAGAAGATTACTCCAGAAGAATTCTGCAATAAGATGTCTAAAGTAGAAGGAGAAAAATAAAAAGAGTTAGTATAATACTGAGTCTGTGGTGAAACAAAGGATTTTACCACAGTCTTTATTGAAGAGGTGATTATCATAAATTCTATTTTATCAAACAAGAAAATAATTTGTATATTTGTTCTTCCTACCTTAATCATAATGTCTGCAATTATATTTATTCCAATTATTTTATCAGTAAAATATAGTATGTTTGACTGGGGTGGTGTAGGAACTGGAACATTTATTGGATTAGAGAATTATAAAAATATGTTTATGGATATGAGGTTTTTACATTCGGTTAAGAATTCATTGTTATTTGCAGTTGTTTCCATAGTAATTCAATTACCAATATCTCTTCTTTTAGCGCTAATTTTAGCATCAGGAGTTAGATTTGAAAAGTTCTACCGTACAGTGTATTTTATACCTGTAATTATTTCTACTGTTGTAATTGGACAGCTATGGATAAAAATATATAATGCTGATTATGGATTACTTAATACAATACTTAGAGCTATTGGGCAAAGCCAATTAGCACATGACTGGGTAGGAAAAGAAGATACAGCTCTTATAAGCTGTTTTATTCCTATACTCTGGCAATACGTGGGTTATCATATGTTAATTATGTATGCGGGAGCAAAATCGATTCCTTCAGATATTAGTGAAGCAGCTAAGATAGATGGAGCTTCTCCAGTAAAAACTGCATTATATATAACTATTCCTCTTTTGAAGCCTATTTTAAAAGTTTGTATGACTTTCTCATTAATTGGTGCATTAAAGGTATTCGATTTAATTTATGTATTAACTAATGGTGGTCCATTCTTCTCAACTGAAGTTCCAAGTACCTTGATGTATACTACTATTTTTGATAATTATAAATACGGTTATGGAAGTGCAATGTCAGTATTTATTATAATAGAGTGTTTAATACTTACAGTAATTCTAGACAGACTTATTAAAATAGAATAGAAAAGTGGAAGGATGTGATTCAATATGAAGATACGTGAAAATTCTTCGATTATTAGGCTTGGAATAGGTAAAATACCTATACAAATATTTCTTATTATTGTTGCAATAATACAGATATATCCGCTTATATGGTTAGTATTATTCTCATTTAAAGATAATGGGGAGATATTTGGTGGCAACATTGCTGGTCTTCCACATGTTTGGCGTATTGAAAACTATGAAAGTGCTATCAAACAGGCCAATGTTATGAAATATTTCTTTAACAGTGTGATTGTCACAGTAATTACTATAGTTTTAGTACTTTTATTATCTTCTATGACAGCTTATGCAATCAGTCGTATGAAATGGAAATTGAGTAAACCTACATTGATAATAATTTTAATAGGAATGATGGTGCCGATACATGCAGCATTATTACCATTATTTATGGTTCTTAAGAATTTAAAAATGCTAAATTCATATTGGGCTTTAATTATACCTTATACAGCTTTCGCTATTCCAATGGCAGTCATTATATTAGCAGCATTTATAAGAGGTATTCCAAAGGAATTGGAGGAAGCAGCAGTAATAGATGGATGTGGTATTTTTAGAATATTCTTTTCTATAATTATCCCTATTATAAGACCAGCTATGGCTACTGTAGCTATATTCACATACCTATCTTCATGGAATGAGTTGATGTTTGCGGTAACCTTTATAAATAAAGCCGAATTTAAAACACTTACTGTAGGTATTATGTCCATGGTAGGCAATTATGTAACAAAATGGGGAGATATAGGCGCAGGTCTTGTTATAGCAACAATACCAACAATACTTATATATATACTTTTAAGTGATCAGGTACAAAAGAGCCTTACAGCAGGTGCGGTAAAGGAATAATATAAATAGCATATATAAGGCATAATCAAAATAATAATTTAGTAGTTTCTTAGTATCTTTTATGTACTAAAATCAATTTTGAGAGGTGTAAGATGTCAAAGATAATTATTAATACAGATATTAAAAAAGGAAAAATAAATAAGAATATTTATGGTAATTTTGCTGAACATTTAGGAAGGTGCATCTATGGTGGTTTTTGGGTGGGAAAAGATTCAGAAATACTTAATATAAATGGAATAAGAAAAGATGTAGTGGAAGCTTTAAGAGAGTTAAAGCTTCCAGTTTTAAGATGGCCGGGAGGATGTTTTGCTGATGAGTATCATTGGAAAGATGGTATAGGTGATCCTGAATCAAGACCTAAGATGGTAAATGTACATTGGGGAGGGGTTACAGAAAATAATCATTTTGGTACACATGAATTTTTTGAACTTTGTGAGCTTTTAGGAGCAGAACCATATATTTGTGGAAATGTAGGAAGCGGAACTGTTCAAGAGATGAGAGAATGGATTGAGTACATGACTTTTGATGGAGAATCACCAATGTCAAATTTAAGAGCAGAAAATGGTAATAAGGAACCTTGGAAGCTTACATACTTTGGTGTCGGAAATGAAAACTGGGGCTGTGGTGGTAATATGCGTCCAGAATATTATGCTGATTTATATAGAAGATATTCAAGCTATGTAAGAAACTTTGGAGATAATAAAATATTTAAGATAGCTTGTGGCCCTAATGATGATGATTATAAATGGACTGAAGTTCTTATGAGAGAAGCAGGTAAATTTATGGATGGAATGAGCTTGCATTATTACACAGTACCAGGAGATTTCTGGTTAGGTAAAGGCTCTGCTACAGAATTTAGCGAAGAAGAATGGTTTATTACTATGAAAAAATCAATGAAGATGGAGGAACTTATTACAAGGCATTCAACAATTATGGATAAGTATGACCCAGATAAGAGAGTTGCTTTAATAGTGGATGAATGGGGAACTTGGTTCGATGTTGAACCAGGAACAAATCCAGGATTCTTGTATCAACAAAATACAATAAGGGATGCCTTAGTTGCTGGAGTAAATTTTAACATTTTCCATAAGCATTGTGATAGAGTTCAGATGACAAATATAGCTCAGACAATAAATGTACTTCAAGCTGTTATACTCACAGAAGGTTCTGAGATGATATTAACTCCAACTTATCATGCTTTTAATATGTATAAAGTTCATCAGGATGCTGAATTAATTGACTTAAATATTGAATCACCTAATTATAATTGTGGTGATGATAAGATACCACAGGTAAGTGCCACTGCTTCAATGGATAAGGATGGCAAGCTTCATATATCTTTATGTAATTTAAGTCCTGCAGAGTCTGTTGATATTCAGTGTGAACTTAGAGGAAAAGCAATGGCTAAGGTAACAGGAACTATACTTACTGCAGAAGCAATGAATGCGCATAATACATTTGAAGATCCAGAAAAAGTATCCTTGAAATCATTTGATGGTGCTAGTATAGCTGAAGGCAAACTTACAGCAGTGCTTCCTGCTATGTCATTAGTTACATTGGAACTTGGGTAATTATATGTCCTATATAGATAGTTGTAAAGGATGCTCTGCAAGCGTTAGGGTTGCATCAGAGGACATAAAAGCAATGGTACTTAGCATTATTAATAGCAGAAATTTTAATATAGTACCTGAAGGAATATATAACAAAAGGCTTCAGCAATGTGGAAGTTGTAAATATTTAGAGTATAACACAACCTGCACACAATGTGGATGTATTGTGCAGATTAGAGCCTTACAGCAGGATAAAGATTGTCCACATCCTAAAAAATCTCTGTGGAAATAGTACTATATATTCCAACAGCATAATCCTTATTCGGCGAGTTATATGCATAAGTTCGGGTCTTAGTTGGGGTATCTATAGGTATCCATTTTAAGATTTATAAAGTTGTTGAAATTTTAAGTTTATATCTTCACTAGAAATCATAAATATATTTGTGAAGAAAACATTTGAAAATGAGCTGTTAAAGGTTCTTAGCTGTAGGTTGTTCCATTTTAGCTTGTCAAACTGAAAGTTGGAGCATGCTAAAGTGGGTGCAACCTGCGGCTTAGAACCTTCAGCGATATTTTCATAGCTTTTCGGAATCAAAATATTTATGATTTCGGTAAGGTATCACATAAATGTGGTTTTAAATTTGGATATCTATATATAAAATTTGAGGTGAAAGTTATGAATATTAATTTTGATTTATTTCCAGAAGGAAAAACAAAAGCATTAACCATGAGTTATGATGATGGCCAAATTTTTGATAGAAAATTAGTAAGCATATTTAATAAATATGGAATAAAAGGTACGTTTCATTTAAACTCCGGAATCTTAGATAAAGAAAATTTCATTACTAAAGCGGAAGTCGCAGAACTTTACAAAGGTCATGAGGTTTCAGTGCATGCAAAAACTCATCCCTTTTTAGACTGGATACCTGTTGAAGCTATTATAGAAGAAATAGTTGAAGACAGGAAATGCTTAGAGTCTTTAGTTGGCTATCCTATAAAAGGGATGTCTTATCCTTATGGAGCTTTTAATGGAAAGCTGATGAAAACTCTTGAGAGTCTTGGAATTCAGTATTCAAGAACTGTAGTTTCACATCATGATTTCTATATTCCAGAAGATTTCTTGGCTTGGAATGCAACCTGTCATCATGATGATAATCTTATGGAAATTGGTCAAAAGTTCTCAGATTATGAATTCAAGGGAAAGTTAAAGCTAATGTACGTTTGGGGACATAGTTTTGAATTTGAGAGAAATAATAATTGGAATTTAATTGAGAACTTTTGTGAGTTAGTTTCAAAAAATAAAGAAATTTGGTTTGCAACTAATATCGAGGTAATGAGATATATTAAGGCGTTAAAGAAACTTGAATTCTCTGCAAAGGGAGATATTGTGTATAACCCTACTGCAATAACAGTATGGATTAGTGTAGATGATAAGGCTGTAAAAGTTATGGGGGGAGAAACAATAAGATTATAAAATCAGCAGTGAAACCCACGAAAATCTAAATTTTAGATTTTCGTGGGTATTTTAGTTTTGAAAAAGTTTTAGAAAAAAATTTATAAAGATTCTGTTATTTTATTAATTGGGACATATATCTTAATTGAAAAGAATAGAAAAATAAAAATTTTTAGGAGGAGCAATTAAGATGAAAGAGAGAAGATATGTAAGATTTAGAGTTGATATGTATGATGATACAAAATTTAAAATAATAGATAGAATGCCAGAAAGAGATGTTATTTATTATATCTGGACCAGAATTGTAATTTTAGCTGGGAGAGTTAATCTAGATGGCAACTTATATATGTCAAAAAGCATTCCATATACATTAAAGACTTTAGCTATAGAATTTAATAGGGATGAAAGTCAAGTAAAATTGGCATTAGATACATTTATAGATTTAGAAATGGTTGAAGTTGTCGAAGAAGATGTTTATAAAGTAAAGAATTTTGCAAAGCATCAAAATATTAAAGTAAAAACAAAGGATAGTGATGAGAATAAAGAAAAAATAAAACCAAAAGAGAGTGATTTGAAAGGAAAAGAGACTAAAATTGTTGAGAAGATTTATGATCAAAATCATGATGTTGAAGAAGAGCTTGGCAATGAAATTATTGAAAAGCAACAGCGGAAAGATAACAATGCGGGTGATATAGAGAATACCGTTGATACTAAGAATAATATAGAAATTGAAAATGCAGGAATAAGTGATAATAAGAACATAATAGACACAGGAAAAATTAATGGTGTACCGAAAGAAAATATACCTGTATCTTTAGTGATGAATAAAAATAAGAAGCCGAAGAAAGATATAAAGAAAAATACGGATATTGAGGTTACCGATGAGGAAAATGATGATGAATTTGGTTTTTATGAAGGGGATAGGAAGCCTTTAGGTAAAGGCGAAAGTGTATTTAGTGAGTTTTCTTTTTAGCTCAAAAAGAAAAATACGACTTAATATTTGATTTACGTGCAAGGGTTGGAGTCATAACTATTCCCCACGAAATTTTGATTTTTCATAGGGGAATTTAGCTAATATTTTAAGTTCTTTTATATGGTGTATTTAGATCGGTCATTTCAATGAATTTTGAAAGTGAGTTAGTCATTAAAGAATCTTTCCTCCTTATAAAAAATGTTTTTGTAGTATTATATTTATCGGGCACTGAGAATGATTTTAGAAGTCCTTTCTCTTCATAATCTTCAATAGTGGACTTTGGTACAAATGATGCACCAAGATCAGCAATAACGCCTTCAATAATAGAAGTTAAATTATTAAATTCCATATATCGAATATTATGAATGCTTTTGGATTTGAGCCAGTTTTCAAGTTGTGTTCTATTAGGACATCCTGCTGTACTCATCAAAAATGGTTTTGAATATAGATCTTCTATATTATCATATTTAGGACTTGATATTAGAACTAAGGTTTCTTCGACTACAAGTTCACTTACGATATTCTCATCACTAAAGGACTGAGATTTGACAAAAGCTCCATCTAACTGGAAGTGTTTTATTTTATAAATAAGTTCATCTGATTGACTTGTTATAAGAGATAGATCAACTTTAGGGTAAGCTTTATGATACTGAGATAAGATTTCAGGAAGACGTATTGCAGATACTGTGTGAACAGCACCAATTGATAAACTTCCTGAAGGATCGCAACAATCATTTAAGGCTTTATCAGCTTCATCCAGTAAATAAATGATTTTTTCGGCATAAGCTAGTAATTTCTCACCTGTAGGAGTTAAAATCATACCTCGCTGTCTATAAAAGAGTTGTGTATTTAAATCGGATTCTAATTGCTGAATTCTAGCTGTAACATTAGATTGAACATATCCCAGAGCTTGCGCAGCCTTTGTTATGCTGCCTGCTTGAGCAACAGCTCTGAAAATTCTTAATTCACTACTTTCCATTTTATCACTCCAATATATAAATCACTAAAAGTGAATCTTGATATCTTATATAATCATTTTACATGATATATAATCTCTTGTAAACTATGTATAGAAAACAAAATTAAATGGCTTCGATGGGATTAACCATATAAGGGGTTATCTACACTCGAAAAATTATTCCATTTATGAATAAGGAGATTATATGACAAATTCTAAATCACACAAATGGAGCATTCTACTTGTTGTTACATTAGTTTCATTTATTACAAATTTAGATTCCACTATTGTAATAATAGGTTTACCTAATATGATGGAAGGATTAAATATTTCAGTAACTACAGGATTGTGGATAATTACTGGTTACATTATTGCAAGTACAGTTTTAATATTACCTGCTGGAAAATGGGCAGATACAGTTGGAACAAAGCGTATTTTCGTGTTAGGACTTATAATTTTTGCAGTTGGTACAATACTTTGTGGAATTGCAGACTCAGGATTGACTTTAAATTTATATAGGCTAATTCAAGGCGGTGGAGCAGCATTAGCTATGGCAACTGCAACTCCAACTATAATTAAGACTTTTCATAGTAATGAGCTTGGGCTAGCCTTGAGTATTAATGCTACTTCATGGGTTATTGGAGCAATAATTGGACCAGTAGCTGGTGGTGCTTTAATTAGCAGCTTTGGTTGGAGATCAATATTCTTTATTACAGTACCTTTTGTACTTCTTTGCATAATTGGAGCATTTTTAGTAATGGAAGAGACTAAACCTAATATTAATCAAAAAAATGACTGGATTGGGATATTAACATTTAGCTTAGGTTTAATATTAACGATGATAGTACTTTCAGAAGGACAATCATTAGGAGGGGTATCATATAAAACTTTAGGGCTATGTATAGTTACAATTTTATTATGGGTTGCATTTATAATCACAGAATTACGCGTAGAAAATCCATTATTTAATTTCAAGCTGCTCTTGTACAGAAATTATTCAATTGGACTTGTAATTACATTATTTTATTGTATTGCATATTTTTCATTACCTTTATTGTTGAGTATATATTTGCAAAGTGCATTACATTTAAGTCCAACTATGTCAGGGCTATTGATGATTTCACTATCTGTACCACAGCTTATATTAGGTCCATTTGCAGGTAAACTTGTAGATAATATCGGATCATTAAAGACTCTTACATTTGGCATTGTATTTCTTATTATAGGGATATTCTTTCTTGGAAATCTTGGGGGAGAGCTATCAGTTAAAGCTATAGTTACACCACTAATATTATTATCAATAGCAAATGGCTTAGCTTGGCCGTCGTTAGCGAAAACTGTATTGTCAGCAGTGCCTAAAGAACAATCTGGTTCAGCATCAGGGATGCATTATACTATAATGAATGTTGGTAAAGCATTAAGTCAGACATTAGCCATATTAACAATAGAAGTTATTATACCTGCGGATGTAGTCTCTAAGGCAATTATAGGTTTAGGAAGCTTTTCTAATGTAAATATGAGTGGAAATTTAGTTAAGTCTATAGATTCCAGTTTCAGATTTTTTACAATTTTCTTTGTAGTTGCACTAGGGTTAAGTTTATTTCTTTTATATTCTAAAAGAGGAGAGAATATTAAAGAAAGAGTTGATATGGCATAGGTTATGGCACATTATTTAGTAATTTATATCTTTAGATATCATTAAATAGGCAAAGAAAAGTGATTGCAAGGTTTTAATCGCTTTTCTAATATCCAAGATTAGCATTTTATTTGAATTAGACTTAGAATATAATTATTAAAAAGGAGGATTAATATGGAAAATGTAATTGAAAATATAAAATCAAGAAGAAGTATAAGAAAATACAAAGAGGAACAAATAAAAGATGAGGAACTATTCACAATCTTAGATTCAGCAAAACATGCACCAAGTGGAGGTAACTCTCAAACATGGCAATTTACTGTAGTTCAAAATAAAGAAATTCTTCTAGAGTTAAATGGATATATTAAAGAAGCTTTTGAAAAGCTTGAAGTTGATGAAAATACCTATAAAAGTAAAAAAGCAGGTAAAGTTGCATCGAAGAAAGATGACTACAATTTTTATTACAATGCTCCAACATTGATTATAGTATCGAATGAGTCTAACTATAGTAATGCAATGGCAGATAGTGCTTGTGCTATAGAAAATATGCTTTTAGCAGCAAATTACTTGGAACTTGGAGCATGTTGGATAAATCAATTAACATGGTTTGACAATGATGAAAATGTAAGAAAGTTACTTACACGCTTAGGAATTTCAGAAAAACATAAGGTTTGCGGGTCTATTTGTATTGGCTATATAGATGGTATTAAACCAGAGAAAAAAATATTGAAGGAAAATACAGTGACAATTATAAGATAATAGGGAATTATAGTTATATTGACTTATAAAATATCATCAAATCAATTAATAGTTGGTTTAGTGATTTAAACTTTATATTAACTTCATACTACCCACTAAAATCTAAAGTTTAGATTTTAGTGGGTGATTTATTATTATTATGCTTTGCCTTTAGAGTATGTTTTTTATGTTCAATGAAAGCCAATTGTCTTTCAATCTCTTCTTTTTTTGCTAAAAGTATTTCCTCTTGTTCTAAAACAATGGAATAACGTTCTTTAAGTCCTATTTTATCTTCATTAGAAAGACCAATATAATGGCGAATTAGATCAATTCCCATTCCTGTACTTCGCATACATTGAATCATTCGTAATCGCATAATTTGATCATCAGAAAATAAACGAATATTATTCTTATCTCGAGCTATTCCTTGGAGTAATCCGATATCTTCATAATAACGAATAGTAGGTTTAGATAGTTTAGTTATTTTAGAAACTTCATTAATTGTATATTTGGGGTCGGATCCATAAATAAAATTTTCCATAAAAAATCTCCTAAAATTTCTTGACTTAAAGTTACTTGAATGTATTAAAGTGATTATAGCATATAGAAATATGAAATTCAATTTGGAGGCAATGGAATGAAGAATAATGAAAAGATTAAAGTAATTGACAAAATTTACATTAATGGAGAATTTATAAAACCTAATGGAACAGAATCAATGGATATTATAAATCCTTCAACAAAAGAAATAATTGGACGTGTAATCTTAGGAAATGAGGTTGATACACAAAAGGCTATTGCAGCTGCTAAAGAAGCATTTAAAACATTCTCCAAAACTACATTAGAAGAGCGAAGTGATATGCTTAAAAGGTTATATGATGCTGTAATCTCGAGGGCTGATGAGTTAACTCAAGCATGCGTAGAAGAATATGGTGCGGCAGTTAAGGCGGCAGCAGGCAGAACTCAACTTACTGCTAATAGTTTTCTTTGGGCTAAGGAAGTGATGGAAGAGTTTGAGTTCACTAAGTATATTGGTAAAGCCAAGGTTGTCCTTGAACCTGTAGGAGTAATTGCTTTGATTACCCCTTGGAACGCAAACAATTCCAGATAGCTATAAAAGTAGCTACAGCTATTTCAGCAGGATGCACAGTAGTTATAAAACCTAGTGAATTTTGCGCTATCCAAACTCAAATTTTGGCTGAATGTTTCCATGAAGCAGGAATACCATCAGGTGTAATTAATATAGTTAATGGCCTAGGAAGTTCGGTCGGTGCTGAATTAACTCGTAATCCAGATGTTGCAATGATTTCTTTTACTGGCTCTACTAAAACTGCTAAGATTATTCATCATGGTGCTGTTGATACGATGAAAAGAGTAATTCTTGAATTGGGAGGAAAATCACCAAATATATAGATATCCAATTCAAGAATTAAACTTATGAATAGTAATTTCTAGCATAAACTAATGATTTAACCATGTTA